>JBKHWN010000152.1:0-9951 GCA_046566505.1 Gammaproteobacteria bacterium | reverse complement strand
GGCCAGCGTCCCTGCCAGCAGGATCGCGAACAAGGTCGCCAGTCCTGCCTTCAGCACCACCAGCACGACGATTGCCAGCACCGACGACAGCACCATCGCCAGCGCATTGAGCAGGTTCGCGGCGGCGAAGGTGCGCGCGCGGCTGTCCGCCGGGCTGTGCAGTTGCAGCAGGGTGTACAGCGGCACGATGTAGAGTCCTGCTCCGGTTCCGAGGGCGGCGAGCACGCCCAGCAGCCAGGGCAGCGCAGGGTCACCCGTGCTGCACAGGCGGACGAGTTCGGCGGCGAAAACGCACATCAGCAACGCGCCGGCCAGCGTCAGCCCGATTCCTGACCGGTGTCGCGACAGACGCCCGCACAGCAGGGCGCCGATGCCGATACCCGTCGAAAATGCGAGCAGCGCGCCGACATAGGCGTTCTCCCCGGCACCCGCGACATCGCGCATCAGCACCGGCAACTGGGTGAGGTAGGCGACGCCGACCAGCCAGAACCAGCTGATGCCGACCAGCGCCGCGACCACGGGGCGGTTGCCGCGGGCAAAGGCGAGCGAGTTGCGGAACTCGCGCCACGGGCGGAACTCCAGCCGGCGCGCCGGCGCCGCCGCCGGGAGGCGGGGGATGGCCCAGGCGCAGGCCAGCCCGGCCAGGGCGACCAGCCCCATCCACAGCGCCGGCTCCCACGAAGTTGTCGACCGGGTGACGAGGTACACCCCGCCGACGTTGCCCAGCAGGATGGCCACGAAGGTGCCGGCGGCGATCAGCGCATTGGCCGGTGCCAGTTCATCGGCAGGCAGCAGTTCCGGCAGCACGCCGTACTTCACCGGCCCGAAGAACGCCGAGTGCACGCCCATCAATGCGAGCGCCACCAGCAGCAGCGGCACGCTGGACAGCCAGAAGCCGATGCCGGCGATCACCATGATCACGACCTCGGCAACCTTCACCAGGCGCGTGACCTGTGGTTTGGGGAAGTGGTCGGCCAGTTGCCCGGCCAGCGGGGACAGCAGCAGGAAGGGCAGGATGAACAGACCGGCCGCCAGGTTGTTGACGGTACTGGCGTTCTGGTCAAGCAGGCGAAAGGTCACCAGCGCCACGATCGCCTGCTTGAGCAGGTTGTCGTTGAAGGCGCCGAGGAACTGGGTGCCGAACAGCGGGCCGTAACGACGCGCGGCCAGCAGGCGCAGATAGCCGGTGTCCACGGAGGGGGTGGGCAGGAATCGTTACTGGTCGAAGATGCGGCCGCTGCCGCCGATCTTGCGCTCCATCTCCATCCGCCAGGTTTGCAGCAACTGCACCTGCCGTCCCTTGTGGTAGGCGGTCATCGCCGGCAGGAAGTGCGTCATCCAGACCCAGAAGCCGGCTTCGAAGGGCCAGCTGGTGGGGTTCTCGACCCACCAGAAGGCGATCAGCACCCAGAAAGCGGCCCGGATGAAGTGGCCGTTGTAGACCTGGCCGAGGCCCGGGATGACGAAACTGAGGACGGCGGCGAGACCGGCGCGGCTGGACATGGGTTTTTCCTGATGCAATGCCGTGGCAATTATCTGCGGGGGATGCCTTCCGGCGGGATTGTAACCACCCCGGTGGACAACGTGCCGAGGGAGGCCGCGTAGCCCACCGTGAAGCCGATATCCGTGCGATCACGTACGTGCGCGAACGTCCAGGGCTCATTCAGCGACGGCCAGGCACCACAGGCTTCGCCCGGGTCGCAGATTGCACCGTCGTTGTCGTTGTCGGTGCCGATGTATATCTGGTAGTTGCCCGCATCGACACTGCCGAGATCGAAACTCGGGGCGTCCGGTGCGAAGGGCGGGTTGTTGGCAAACGGGACAGCCTGCCGGGCGACCGGATCCCAGACCACTACGTACAGCGTACCCGCAGCCGAAGCAGGCACCGTGGCATCGACGATCATGCTGACGGGCACCGCCAGCGCGCCGGCATCGGTGTTGAAATTCACCGTCCCGCTGTAGTTGCCGTCAGCCAGCCCGTTGCGGTCGATATCGATCCGGTAACTGCCCAAACCGTTTGCGTCGACCGATTGTGGCGTGACGGCCAGCCAGGGCTGGTCGGTGACCTGGCCGGTGACCGTGAGCGTTCCGCCACCGCCGTTGTCAATGACCACCAGGGCCTGGGTGGCGGTCGCGCCGAGGCTCAGGCGGGAGGGCGACGCAACCGGCGTCGCCGGCGTTGCGCTTACCGTGCCGGTGGCCAGCAGGGCCTTGCCGGCGTCCAGCAGGCCCATGCCGTACTCGTCGTCGCGCCCTGTGGCACCCAGGTCGCGGGTCAGCTCGCCGGCGGCCAGCAGGCTGTCGAAGTTGGCGGGCGTCAGGCCAGGCAGCAGGCTGCGCATCATGGCTGCCGCCGCGGCGACATGCGGTGCTGCCATCGAGGTGCCCTGATAGAAGTCGTACCCGTACACCAGGCTGCCGTCACGGTCGTTCGCCAGCGTGCCCAGGATGCCGTCGGGAATGCCGTTGCCGTCGAGATCCGCCGCGAGGTTGCCACCGGGGGCGACCAGATCGATGTGGGTGCCGATGGTCGAGTAGGGCGCGCGGCTGCGGTCGAGGGCCACGGCGCCGACGCCGACCACGCCGGCATAGCCGGCCGGGAATATCGTGGTGTTGGTTCCTGTGTTGCCCCCGGCGGCAACCACGATCACGCCTGCTGCCCGGGCAGCACTGACCGCGTCCTGCTCGGCTTGCGAGTAGCCCGTGGAGCCGATGCTGAGGTTGATCACATCCGCTGGCGTGGCCGGCACCGTACCGCTGTCGTTTTCCAGGCCTGCCGCGTAGCGGATGGCCTGGATGATGTCGTAACTGGTACCGCCGTGGCGGCCTATTGCCCGCACCGGCATCACCTTTGCCAGTGGTGCAGCGCCTGCCATCCCGGTATTGCTGCCGTCAGCCGGCGTGAAGCGGGTTCGGGCGGCGATGATCCCCGCGATATGCGTCCCGTGGAAGATCGAGCGCCCGCCCAGGCTGTCTCCGCCGGGATCGGCCGGATCGGTGTCCGCACCGTCGCCGTCGTTGGCATTGGCCGGGTCGGAGACGAAGTCATGACCGGCAACCAGTTGCCCGGCCAGATCCGGGTGATCCTCGAGTATCCCGGTGTCGATGACGGCGACGATGCTGCCATCGCCGCGATTGACGGTGTCCATTTCCCAGGCTGCCGGAAAACGTGAAAGCCCGAGGTTCCACTGCATCGGGTAATAGGTGTCGGTGGCATCGATGTCCAGCGTCCTGCGCACGCGGTTCGGCTCGGCCAGGGCAACGTCCGCTGCCTGTCGCAGGCGGCGCAGCGTGGACTGCATGGCAGGGTCCTGGCCACGACGCACCTTGCCGGGACGCGAAGTATCGCGGGCAAGCATCGGGCGGTCGCCGTTGCCGGCGACGATGGCAAGGCCCAGCTCGGCAGTGCGCGCCTCGGCCTGCGCGTCGTGGCGCCAAGGAATGCGCAGGGCGGCGAAGTGGATAATGAATTCGTTGTCGATCACTTCCTCGTCGGCGCCGGAGTGCAGGGAGGTGGTGGCCGTGCCGATCGAGAGGACGTAGTTGGACGCGCCGACGGCGGCGGTGACGCGAATGAAGTAGTTGCCGGCAGCCGGCGCCACCAGGCTTTCCTGCTCCGCATCCGGCTGTGCTGATTCATCGACCAGGTTCCGGCCGGCATCGTACAGGCGCAGGTCGAGATCATTGGATGCGTTGCTGGCGGCCACCGATAGCGAAAGAGTTTCACCACCCGCCAGCGAAACCGCGAAGTAGTCGTCGGCATCGTCGGCTACGGAAGCGTGCCCGCCCACGATCGCCGGTGCCGGCAAGGACTGCGCGTCATCGAACCCCTGGTTGCAACCTGCAATCGTGCCCCGGCTGATGCTGTCGGCGGTGTCGCAGTCCGCAAACACCGTATCGGGGATACCGACCGTGCCGGCGATTGCAAAGACGTCTCCCGGTGCTGCGGCGTAAACGGTGACCGAAGTGGATGCGTTGCCCCCATCGTCGTCGATGACGGTCAGGCTGACCTCGTGCTGTCCGCTGGCATCGAATATCCACGCCGGGGCGGCGACGTCGGAATCCGGGATGCCGTCGTTGTCGAAATCCCAGCGGTAACCGGCAATGGCACCGTCAGTGTCGTAGGAGGTGCGTCCGTCAAAGGTGACGGTCAACTGGGGCGGAACGCCGGTGAGCAGGCCCTCGAGCGTGCTGGCCTGGATCACGGCCACCGGCAGCGCATTCGCCGGGGGAGGCGGTGGCGGAGGGGTTGCACTGTCCACGGTGATGTCCAGGCTGGCCGTTCCGGTGCCTCCACGGTCGTCGGTGACGGTAAACGTGGCCGTATAGGTGCCTGCAGAGGCATAGGTGTGCTGGACGACCGGGCCGGTGCCGGTACTGCCGTCGCCGAATGTCCATGACCACAGGGCGATGGTGCCGTCGGCGTCGAAGGACGTATTCCCGTCGAAGTCCACGTCCAGCGGTGCCGTTCCATTTTCCGGTGTCGCGGTGAACACCGCTGCGGGCAGGATGTTCGCCGGCAGGACATCGTCCCCATCGTCGACCACGGTTCCGCTGCCCCCGCCGCCTCCGCAGCCGCCCAACGGCAGCACCAGCACGGCGAGCAGGGCAAGCAGGCTGCCGACGGTCGGTCGGGCGGGAGAGGCCATCATTCGCTCCGGGGTTTGAGGGAATGCCGCCGCCGGTACTCGCCGGGGGACATCCCGCTCCAGCGTTTGAATGCCGGATAGAAGTTTGCGGTCTCGGAAAAACCGAGGGCTGCAGCAATGCTATCCATGTCCATGCCGGGATCGGAGAGGTACTTCTGCGCATAGCAGTAGCGGACACTGTCGCGCAGCGCCGCATAGGTGGTGTTCTCGTCCTTGAGGCGGCGCTGCAGGGTGCGCAGCGTGACGTTCAGGTGTTTTGCGACATCTTCCATGCCGACCACGCGGCGCCCGATGCTTTCCTCCAGGAAGCGCAGGACGGCACCGGACATGTTGCCACCGTCCGGCAGCTCCGCCAGGCGACGGGCGGCAAGCTGCTCGATCTGCCGGTGGTAGTCCGGGAAGTGGCCGGACAGGGGCTCGTCGAGCATGTCGCGCTCGAACACGGCGATGTTCTCGTCGGCGTTGAAGGCGATGTCATCGGTGCCGAACACGCGCCGGTATTCCTCGATGTAGCCGGGTGCCGGGTGCCGGAATGCCACGTGGTAGACGCGCAGGTCACGACGCACCAGCGCGCGGGCCACCGCGATCACGCCGGCCAGGTACATCTCGGCGTACAGGAACTTGCCGGAGACGCCTTCGTTGGCGCCCTCGCGATAAATCAGTTCGGCGGTACGGCCTTCTTCGCGCAGGATCAGCTCGCCGACCGGATGCACCAGTTTCTTGAAGCGGATGAATTGCGAAAGCGCTTCGCGTGGCGTCGGGGCGGTGACCACCAGCGAACCGATGATCTGCAACGAGTCGACACGGATGAACTCGCCCAGGTGCAGCCCGAAAGCCGGGTCCTTCAGTTCCTCCTGCATCGCGCAGATCAGCGCGTCGAACTGGGTGACCGTGAGTACGGCCTGCGGATCGGTGAGCAATTGCGGCAGCAGGCCGGCTCGCCGCGACACCACATCGGGACTGATGCCGTGCGCCGCACAGAGTGCGATGAAACCGGGAACGAGTGTGGCGGGTACGAATCGGTAAGCCATGGGAAGTTTTTGTTTCCTGTCAGCGACGTCGGATGGCCAGGCCGGCAAGCAGCAGCAGGCCGACGCCAGGTGAGCCGCCTTCCTTGCCGTTGTCGAACGGCATCGAGGCCGGATACGCAGCTTTTACCTCGACGACAGCAAAGTCATTGCTGTTGTCGTAGTCATCCGTGCGGGTGGACAGCGCGGTGAGTTCCCAGCTGGTGTTGATCGGTGCCTCGACCCGGATGACGCGGCTCACGCTCGCCAGCGGCGCCAGGTCGCCAAGACTGCAGGAAGGCGGAAGCCCCGAGCAGCCCGGGACCGTGTCCAGGTTGATGAAATCCAGGGTTCCCGAGGTCACCTGGGTGGCCAGGGTGACGCCTGTTGCCGTGTTGGCCGGTGAGCGGTTGGTCACGGTGACCGTGACGTCGTAGACGGTTGTGGACACCTGGGAGGACGACGCATCGACGTCGATGTCGACGCCGGCGATCACGCTGTCTATCCACTCGCGGAAGTAGCCGACATTGCTGTAGCCGTCCGGCGTGTCGGCAGCCGCGCATTCGCTTTCGTCCGGCCCGAAACTGGATATGCCGACCTGGCTTCCGTTGTAGAGCAGCGGGCCGCCGCTGTCGCCGTTGCAGATGCCGAAGCCGCCGCTGATTTCCGGGAAGCCGCCGAGCACCGGCTCGGACACGAAATTGCCGGCACAGATCTGGTCCGGGGTTACCGCAAACGGGTAGTAGCCGGCGCTGTTACAGGTGGTTTGCGGAATGAAATCCACCACCACATGCTGCAGTGTGGTCGGGAACTGCGGGCTGCTGCCGTCCTGGTCGGTACGGCCCCAGCCGATCGCGTCCACGTCCGCGCCCAGCGGCATGCCGGCCATCTCGGCCACCGACGACAGCGGCACGGGCACGCCCGACGAAGGTGTGGCCAGCGCAATCAGCGCGACATCGTTGGTCAGGGTGAAATTCTGATAATCCGGGTGCATGACGATGCCGCTGACCGCAATGCGGCCGGTGTCGTCGCCGGTCAGTTCGTTGATGCCGACGACCATGGCAATCGTCCCCGGGTCCGAAGTTGCGAAGACGCAGTGTGATGCGGTCAGCACCCAACTTGGCGCCACCAGCGTGCCGCCGCAGAACTGGCCGTCATAGTTCGACGGGTTGCGCGAGTCGACCATGGCCGCCATGAACGGGAAGTCGCCGGGGACTGCGTCGGTTCCGCCGATGATGTAGGGCTGCTGCCCTTCCTGCGCGTGCGCGGCCGCCGCGAGCAGGGCGCTGGTGGCGGCAATGAAGAGGATCTTCGTGAAAGTCATGGGTTCGGTGCACCTGATGACGCCAGCGAGAGCCGGCCTGCCGCGGGAGGATAACGCAACCCGTCGGGCCGGGGGTTTGCCGTGGTGACGTTTGTTCGGCGCTCCGGGACATGGCCGGGGCTTGCATCCTGCCCCCGGCCGCATCCTGTAAAGTGCGCCGCTCAAGCCAATACCGAGTTCGGCAAGAAAGGAGACCGGGGACAATGGGCGGGCAGATCGAGTTGCAGGGCTGGTGCGGGCCGCGTTTTGCGGCAATGAAGGACGTTTTCCTCGCCAGTTTCCGGGACGGCGGCGAGATTGGCGCGTCAGTCGCGGTTTACGTTGCTGGCGAACCGGTTCTGGACCTGTGGGCCGGCAGCATTGACAGCCGCCACTCGGCCCCCTGGGCTGAAGACACGCTGGTCAATATTTTCTCCACCACCAAGGGGATCGCCAGCGCCCTCGCGTTGCGGCTGGTGGCGGAAGGAAAGTTGTCACTGGAGCGCCCGGTAGCGGATTACTGGCCGGAGTTTGGCCAGCAGGACAAGGGCGACATCCCGGTCAAATGGCTGCTGTCGCACCGCAGCGGGCTGCCTGCCGTGCGCGAAACACTGCCTGATGCCGCGCTCTACGATTGGGAACAGATGGTGGCGGCATTGGCCGCGGAAAAGCCCTGGTGGACGCCGGGCGCGCGCCACGGCTACCACGCGGTGACCTTCGGCTGGCTGGTGGGCGAAGTGCTCCGTCGCGCGTCCGGCAAGCGCGTCGGCGAGTTGCTGCACGATGTGTTCGCCGGCCCGCTGGGGCTGGATCTGCATATCGGTGTGCCCGCCAGCGAGCACCATCGGGTTGCGCGCATCTCGAAGCCGGCCCCGGACATGTCCAGCACGGAGATGCTGGCTTTCATGCAGCGGGTGATGAGCGATCCTCGCGGCGTGACGGCGCTGGCGTTTGCCAATCCGATGAGCATTGCCACCGGCACCAACACGGCCGAGTGGCGCTCGGCGGAAATCCCGTCGGCCAACGGCCACGGCACCGCGCGTTCGGTGGCCAGGCTTTATGCCGCGCTCGCCTGTGGCGGCACGCTGGATGGCGTGGAAGTCCTGCCGGCGGACGTCCTGAAATACGGCTGGGATGAGCAGTCTGCCGGCGAGGACGCCGTGCTCGGCATCAACACGCGGTTCAGCCATGGCTGGATGCTTTCGCAGAATCGCGTGAATGCCGGTTTCGGTCCCGGCCGACGCAGTTTCGGCCACCCCGGTGCCGGCGGTTCGGTGGGATTTGCCGACCCGGACCGCGGCATCGGTTTCTGCTACGCGATGAACAAGATGGGCTCCCACATGCTGCTCGATCCGCGCGCCACGCGGCTGATCGACGCGCTGTACGCCTGCCTAAAGCACTGAGGCGGTGACGACACCTGGCGAGCTCGGGTGTTTTTGTGCCCGCTGGACGGCGCTCCGGGCGCGGGCGATCAGCTGGTCCACGGCCACCGGTTCCAGCGGCATGTTCACCATGCCGAGCGTGAGCCGGGCATTCGTGCCCTGGGTGGTCGCCCAGGCATTGAACTGCTCGAGCATGCCCTTCGCCAGCGTCTCGCTGCCGGCCAGCGGCGTATCGAACAGCATGAACACGAATTCGCTGTCGTTGAGGCGGGCGACCACGTCGCTGCGCCGTGAGCGCAGGCGGACGGCCTGGCCGAACGCGCGGACCGCTTTCTCCAGCAGGCGTGCGTCGAGCGGCGAGGCTTCGCGGGTGTCCAGGCTCGCCAGCATGACCACCAGCGGCAACTGTGTGCGGTGGTGCAGTGGCACCAGATAGCGGGCGGCATTGTCGAACCCGCGACGATTGAGCAGGCGGGTTTCCAGGTCCGTATCCGGGAACCGCGCCGCCTCGGCCTCGAGGTTGCTGCGGCGGATGGCCAGCACCGCGACGTAGACCATGCAGGCGAGCATGAAGGCGAGCAGGAATGTCATGCCGTGTGCGGCGGAGGCATCCGGGGTCAGCCCGCGCAGGTTGAGTGCGGCGGCAATGACGGCGACGCCGCCCGCGATCGCCGCGCTGCCGGCCATCCAGCCCCGGCTGATGCCGGCGTTGAGTGCGACGACCAGCACGAGCAGCAGTGTGGGTGGCGCCGGGAAGGGATCCGCAGTCACCACGCCCAGCACGGCGATGAAGTCGAGCACGATGGTTGCCGGCGCCTGCCAGAAGGCAGGCCGTGCGACGAGTCGCTGTGCCAGCAGGAAACCCTGGGCAACCAGATAGAAAACCAGCCCGGCAACCGTCATCGACAGGTCAAGTACCGAGGACGCATCCGGCATGCCGTAAAAGTAGGCGAAGGCCAGCGCGGCAAAGGCGACGCGGCCGCAGAATTCGAGCGTCAGGGAAATGCGGTCGGAACGGGTGGTTGCCATACGGATGACTGCGGGACATCGAGGAGGCGCACTATATATCAGCAGCCGGTGGGTATTGCCGGACGAATGACGGACAAGAAGGACGCGCGATGCGTCCGGACCGGGAGGACAGATGTCGGACAACAAGGACAGGCACGGCCCGCTGCGCGACAACGTGAGGCTGCTGGGTGACGCACTGGGCATTACCCTGCGCGAACACGGCGGCGAGTTGCTTTTCGGCCAGGTCGAGGCCATCCGCCGCCTGTCGCGTGATGCCCGCGCGGGCCGAGCGGCGGCAGCAGCGCTTGCCGGACGCCTCGACGAACTGGACGGCCCCGCCCTGCTGCAGGTGGTGCGCGCTTTCAGCCAGTTCCTGAACCTGGCCAACATTGCCGAACAGCATCATCGCGTACGGATGCGCGGGCGGGCCGGGCAGCCATCGCCGGCCGCGGTTTCCGGCCCGGACGTTGGCACCTTCGCCGCGCTCGGCACGGCACTGCGGGACGCCGGCATTGCGCCGCCCGCGCTGGCTGCGGCGTTGCGCTCGGTGCGCGTGGAACTCGTGCTGACCGCACACCCCACGGAGGTCACCCGGCGCACGC
>JBKHWN010000151.1:0-5774 GCA_046566505.1 Gammaproteobacteria bacterium | reverse complement strand
CCCACCAGCGCCAGCGTTTCCAGCATCAGGCTGATGACCTCGATGTCGGCATCCAGCCCGGCATGGCCGAACAGTTCGGCACCGGCCTGCAGCG
Organism: Gammaproteobacteria bacterium; assembly: GCA_046566505.1. Lineage (GTDB taxonomy): Bacteria > Pseudomonadota > Gammaproteobacteria > Pseudomonadales > JADFDG01 > JADFDG01. Next base: position 5,680 of record JBKHWN010000151.1, on the reverse strand, counting down.
GCGTGCGCGTGGCGGCAAGGCCGGCCGGGCGGGCATGCAGCACGGTGCCGGCGTAGCACAGCCGCTGGACGCCGCGCGCGTTCAGGTTGTGGGCATCGATGCGGGCAACCTGCGGCGTGGTGTCGGCCCGCACGCCGAGCGCGCGGCCGGACAACTGGTCGGTCAGCCGGAAGGTCTGCAGCGACACGTCGTCACCGGCCCCGCAGAGCAGGGAATCGAGGAAGTCGATGAGCGGCGGCATGACCAGGTCGTAGCCCCAGCCCTGGTAAAGGTCGAGCAGCCGGCGGCGCAGCGCCTCGAGCCGGCGCGCATTCGCGGGCAGGACTTCCTCGACCCCGTCCGGCAGCAGCCAGCGTTCAACCCTCGACATGACGTTTCACCCCGGTTCAGGAACGGACGTAGGTCAGCAACAAGGCCCCGGCGATCATGCTGCCCAGGCCGATCACGCGCAGTGCGCGGTCATCGAGTTCGGTCATCGAGCGCACCGCGTCCCGGAACCGCCGGGGTGCCAGTGCCGGCATCAACCCTTCGAGCACCAGGTACAGGGCAAAGGCCGCGAACAGGTCTTGCCAGTCGAGTGTGGGCACGGGAGCGGATTACCTGGTTTCGCCGGACACAAAAAACCCGGGTCGGTGACCCGGGTGCGAAAGTTTACCCTCAATCCGCCGCCGGGCACAGCGCCCGGCGGCACCGGACTCAGCGGCCCTTCATCTGCCGGAAGAAATCGTTGTCCGGCTGGATCACCATGATGTTGTCGGGTGAGGCCAGGGCCTCGCGGTAGGCCTGCATGCTGCGCCAGAACTGGAAGAACTCAGGGTCCTTGCCGTAGGCCGCGGCATAGATGGCGGCCGACTTGCCGTCGCCGTCGCCGCGCAACTGCTGCGCCTCGCGGAAGGCCTCGGCCAGGATCACCGTGCGCTGCTTTTCGGCCTCGGAGCGGATCTTCTCCGCTTCTTCCTTGCCTTCGGCGCGGAATTCGCGGGCTTCGCGCTCACGGTCGGTGCGCATGCGACGGAAGACCGACTCGACGTTGCTGTCGAGGTAGTCGACCTTTTTGACGCGGATGTCGACCACTTCGACGCCCATTTCCGCGACGACGGCCGCCGCGACCTCGCTGGTCAACTCCGCCATCATTTCATCGCGGGCGCCGGAAATGACTTCCTGCAGGGTGCGCTGGGACACCTTGTTCTTCAGGCCGTCGATGGCGCGCTGGGCGAGCAGGTCCCGGGCACGCACCATCTGGCCGCCGCCGGTGGCGGTGTAGAACTGCTGGTTGTCGGCGATCCGCCAGATCACGTAGGCGTCCACGTCGAGCTTGTTGCTCTCGCGGGTCACGAACTCGGTGGGGCTGGTGTCCAGCACCTGCACGCGCGCGTCGAAGCGGCGCACGTCCTGCCAGGGCAGCTTGACCTTGATGCCCGGGGCCAGGTCCGGCTTGACGATCTGCCCGAACTCCAGCAGCAGCGCCCGTTCGGTTTCCTTGACCGTGAAGATGGTGCTCCAGCCCAGCAGCAACAGTGCGGCACCGGCGACGGTGAAAATCATGCGCTTGTCCATCAGCGGGTCTCCTCGCGACGGGTGCGCAGGCGATCGGACGCGCGCGCGGGTTGCTGGGCAGCCGGACCGCTCGGCGAGCCGGTCTCCGCGGCCGCTGCGGCAACTTCCGCCCGCAGGCTGGCCGACTTGGCGCCGAGCACCTGCTCGATGGGCAGGTAGATCATGTTGTTGCCATCGGTATCAACCACCACCTTGCTGGTGTTCTCGTACACGTGCTGCATCGTCTCCAGGTAGAGGCGGTCACGGGTGACGCGCGGTGCCTTGCGATACTCGGCGTAAAGGCTTTCGAAGCGTGATGCGTCACCCTCGGCACGGGCGATCACGTCCTGCCGGTAGCCCTCGCCTTCCTGCAGCATGCGCTGCGCCTTGCCTCGTGCTTCCGGCACGATGCCGTTGGCGTAGGCCTGGGCCTCGCTGATCAGGCGCTCCTTGTCTTCCTTGGCGCGGATCACGTCATAGAACGCTTCGTTCACCTCACGCGGCGGTTGCGCCTCGATGATGTTGACCTGCGAGATCACCAGGCCGGTCTGGTAGTTGTCCAGGTAGCCCTGCAGGCGCGGGCGCATGCCGACCGCGAGGTTGGCGCGGCCTTCGCTGATCACCTGGTTGAGCGTCGAGTTGCCCACCACGTGGCGCAGCGTCGACTCGGTGGCGTGGCGCAGGATTTCCTCGGCGTTGCCCACGCGCAGCAGGTAGGCGCGGGCATCGCCGACGCGGTACTGCACGGTGAGCTGGATCTCCACCAGGTTCTGCTCGGCGGTGATCATCTGCGCCTGCAGCGGCAACTTGCGGATCTCGCCGGAGTTGACGCGACGGACCTCGTCGATGATCCACGGATACCAGTGCAGGCCGGGGCCGGCCGTGTCGTGGTATTCGCCGAAGCGCAGCACTACGCCCTGTTCGGCCTGGTCGAAGCGGTAGATGCCCATCAGCACCCAGATGAGGGCGAGGATGGCAAGGACCGGCCCGACCAGCGCGCCGCCGTCGCCACCGCGTGGTGTCCGGCCGCCGCCGAGGACGCCACGCAACTTCTCGCCGGCCTGGCGCACCAGGTCGTCGAGATCGGTGCCGCCGCCCTTGCCGCCGCCGCTGCGGTTACCCCACGGGTCCTGCGGCTTGCGACCGCCTCCCGGTTCATTCCAGGCCATCGATGTCTCCGTCACTGCGGGAAGAGGCGCTTTCTGGCGCGCCGTGATTGTAGGAACCGTGTTCAGCAGCAGCAAGCAAGCCGCCACGGTCGACAAGGACTTGTGCGGGGTCGAGTCTTTCCTGGGCCAGCAAGGCGTCGAGTTCGCTGCGCGCGATGACCAGCGCCAGCTCCACCTCGCCGTCATCCGTCACCGACTCGCCTTCGACGGCGCCCAGCGCATAGAGTTTCGCGCGCAGGCGCCCGGCGGCGGGCGGCAGGCGCAGGGTCAGCCGGGCGCGCGCGCCGGACAGGCACTCGACGATGGCGGCCAGCAACAGGTCTATGCCCTCGCCGGTGGTCGCGGATACCCAGACACGCACCGGCCGGTCGTTCTCGTCACGCTCGACGCGCGGCGCGTGTTCCTCCAGCCGGTCGATCTTGTTGAATACCTGCAGTACCGGCACCTCATCGGCACCGATCTCGGCCAGCACCGCCTCGACGGCGGCGATGTTGGCGTCGCGTTCGGCGGCGGAGCTGTCGATCACATGCAGCAGCAGGTCGGCGTCCGCCGTTTCCTCCAGCGTGGCACGGAAGGCATCGACCAGCCGGTGCGGCAGCCGGCGGATGAAGCCGACGGTGTCGGCGACCACGGCCTGGCCCAGGCCCGGCAGCGCGATGCGGCGCAGGGTCGGGTCGAGCGTGGCGAACAACTGGTCGGCGACCAGCACGTCGGCGTTCGTCAGCCGGTTGAACAGCGTCGACTTGCCGGCGTTGGTGTAGCCGACCAGCGACAGCGTCGGCACTGCGTTGCGCTGCCGGGCACGCTTGCCCTGGGCGCGCGTGGAGCGCACCTTCTGCAGCCGCTTGTTGATGCTGTTGATCCGCTCCTGGATCAGGCGCCGGTCGATTTCCAGCTGTGTTTCACCGGGGCCGCCGCGCACGCCGATGCCGCCGCTTTGCCGCTCCAGGTGCGACCAGCCACGGATCAGCCGGGTCGAGAGGTGGCGCAACTGCGCCAGCTCCACCTGCAGGCGGCCTTCCAGGGTTTTCGCCCTCTGGGCGAAGATGTCGAGGATCAGCGTCGAGCGGTCGAGTACCGCGCACTTGAGCAGTTTCTCAAGGTTGCGTTCCTGCGAGCTGGTGAGGAAATGGTTGAACAACACCACGTTCGCATCGGCATCGCGGATGAGGTGCTGCAGCTCCTCCAGCTTGCCGCTGCCGACGAAATAGCGGTTGTCGGGGAAGTGCCGGGCCGAGGTGAGGATGGCGACCACGTCCATGCGGGCCGACAGCACGAGCTCGCGAAACTCGTCGAGGTCGTCGCTGCCGTTTTCACCCTCGATGGCTACATGCACGAGGACGGCGCGGGTGCCACCCTCGGGACGCTCGAATAGTTGCAAGGTGTCAGATGCCCGGTGGCTGCATGTCGTCGGGGATGCCGCCGTTGTCGCGCGCCGTGCCGGGACCGGCCTTCGGGTTGCGGGCGGGAACAACGGTGGAAATGGCGTGCTTGTAGACCATCTGGCTGACCGTGTTCTTCAGCAGCACGACGTACTGGTCGAAGGACTCGATCTGGCCCTGCAGCTTGATGCCGTTGACCAGGAAGATGGATACGGGAATGCGTTCCTTGCGCAGCGAGTTCAGGAACGGATCCTGGAGGCTGTGACCCTTGGACATGACAACGATCTCCGGAAAAAAGCAGTGCCCAGCAATTCGGGCAAAACCGGGCAGGAACCCGGCACCAGTGGCGGCAAATGCCGCGCTCACGAGATCCAGATGGCGTCCCCGGCCAGCAACTTCAAGGTGTCGTCGACCAGACGGGGGGGCTCGGCATCCAGCCAGTGCAGCGCAGTCCAGTTGCGCAACCATGTCAGCTGGCGCTTGGCCAGTTGACGGCTGGCGATGATACCCCGGGCCACCATCTGCTCATAGGACGTTTGTCCGGCAAGGTGTTCCCAGACCTGGCGGTAGCCGACGGCGCGCAGGGCAGGCAGGTCGGGGCTCAGGTCGCCCCGCTCGCGCAGCCGCGCGACCTCCCCGACCAGGCCCGCTTCCAGCATGAGCAGGAAGCGCTGCTCGATGCGCGCGGTGAGCACCGTCCGTGCCGCCGGCGTGACCGCCAGCTGGGCCAGACGGAAAGGGAAGGGGTTGCCCACCGGGGCCTGTTCGGCCTGCAGTTGCGAAAGTGGGCGCCCGCTCACCTCCCAGACCTCGAGCGCCCTGAGCAACCGTTGCGGATTGCGGCCGTGCAGTTGCGCGGCGGCCGGGTCGACGGCAGCCAGCCGGGCGGCCATGGCCGGCAGTCCTTCGGCAGCCAGTTCGGCGGTGAGCCGCGCCCGGGTTTCCGGATCGGCTGCCGGCAGGGTCGACAGCCCTTCGCGCAGCGCCTTGAAGTACAGCATGGTGCCGCCGACCAGCAGCGGGATGCCGCCGGCGGCATGGATGTCGGCGATGGCGGCCAGCGCATCGCGCCGGAAGTCGGCCGCCGAGTAGGGCTCGGCCGGGTCGCGGATATCGATCAGCCGGTGCGGGGCGACGGCCAGCACCTCCGGCCCGGGCTTGGCGGTGCCGATGTCCAGCCCGCGGTAGACCATCGCCGAGTCGACGCTGACGATGACAAAGGGCCGGCCGTCCGGCGCGCCGCGCTGTACCAGTTCGACGGCCAGCGCGGTCTTGCCGGCAGCGGTCGGCCCCATCAGGAACAGTACCGGCGGCAGGTCGTCCTCAGCGGCCACGCAGGAACAACCGGTCGAGATCGGTGAGCGACAACTGCGTCCAGGTCGGGCGCCCGTGGTTGCACTGGCCGCTGCGTTCGGTGGCTTCCATGTCGCGCAGCAGCGCGTTCATTTCCGGCACGGTCAGCACCCGGTTGGCGCGCACCGAGCCGTGGCAGGCCATGGTCGCCAGCAGTTCGTCACGGACCTGGGTGATGCGCGTGCTGCTGCCGTGCTCGTGCAGGTCGGCCAGCACGTCGCGCAGCAGTTGCGGGACGTC
>JBKHWN010000150.1:0-2800 GCA_046566505.1 Gammaproteobacteria bacterium | reverse complement strand
GGCTCGCTGCCGGAAAAACGGGCAGCAGCCTCCTCGGCCGAGCCGAACACGAAGCTGGAGGTGGTGAAGATCGGGTCGCCGTGCGCGCCGAATTCCGTGCGCAACTGCCCTTCGCGTACGGCGAGGGTGTCGAAACCTGCTGGCACTTCCGGGTTCTTGTCGTTCACATCATCACCGTGTGATGTGCAGGTCCATCTGCATCAGCGCCAGTTCCCGCTCGCGCTCCGCCTTCGCCACGTCATTGCGCTGGCGCTCCAGGCCCTGAAGATAGGCACCGTCCACGTCGCCGGTGATGTATTCACCGTTGAACACGCTGCACTCGAAACCGTCGACATCCGGGTTGCCTTCGCGGCAGGCCTCGACGAGGTCCGCCAGATCCTGGAACACCAGTCGGTCGGCACCGATCAGGCGGCAGATCTCCTCGGTCGTGCGGTTGTTGTGGGCAATCAGCTCCGCCGCGACCGGCATGTCGATGCCATAGACGTTCGGGTAGCGCACCGGCGGCGCTGCCGAGGCGAAATACACCTTTCGTGCACCGGCCTCGCGCGCCATCTGGATGATCTGCTTGCAGGTCGTGCCACGCACGATGGAGTCATCTACCAGCAGCACGTTCTTGCCGGCGAACTCCAGTTCGATGGCATTGAGTTTCTGGCGCACCGATTTCTTGCGCTGGCTCTGCCCGGGCATGATGAAGGTGCGGCCGATGTAGCGGTTCTTGATGAAGCCCTCGCGGTACTTCACGTTCAGCGTGTTCGCCAGTTCCAGCGCTGCGGTCCGGCTGGTGTCCGGGATCGGGATCACCACGTCGATGCCATGGTCCGGCCACTCGCGGCGAATCTTGTCGGCCAGTTTCTCGCCCATGCGCATGCGCGCCTTGTAGACCGAGATACCGTCGATGATCGAGTCCGGCCGCGCCAGGTAGACGTGTTCGAAAATGCAGGGAACCAACCGTGGGCGTTCCGCGCACTGCTTGGTGTACATCGTGCCGCGCTGGTCGATGTAGATCGCCTCGCCCGGTGCGACATCGCGTATCAGCGTGAAGCCGTTCGCCGACAGCGCCACGCTCTCGGAGGCCACCATGTACTCGGGACCGATCTCGGTCATTCGCTCGCCGTAGCACAGCGGGCGGATGCCGTCGGGATCGCGGAAGGCCAGGATGCCGTGGCCGGTGATCATCGCCACCACCGCATAGGCGCCCTTGCAGCGGCGGTAGACAGCGCCCACGGCGGCAAAAATGTCGTCCGGGTTCGGCGAGAACTTGCCCAGTTGCTGCAGTTCGTGCGCAAACACGTTGAGCAGCACCTCGGAATCCGAGTTGGTGTTGATGTGGCGCAGGTCCGACTCGTAGACCTCATGCGCCAACGCGTCGGCATTGGTCAGGTTGCCGTTGTGCGCCAGCGTGATGCCGTAGGGCGAGTTCACGTAAAACGGCTGCGCCTCGGCCGAACTGGACGACCCGGCCGTCGGGTAGCGCACATGCCCGATGCCGATGTTGCCCGCCAGCCTTTGCATGTGGCGCGTGCGGAACACGTCGCGCACCATGCCGTTGTCCTTGCGCAGGTGCAGGCGTCCTGCATCACTGGTGACGATACCGGCCGCATCCTGTCCGCGGTGTTGTAGCAGGGTCAGGGCGTCATAAAGGGTCTGGTTGACCGACGACCTGCCGACGATTCCCACGATGCCGCACATCTGCCTGGATCCTCCCGGAACCGTTCAGCGACTGGCCAGTTCGGCCAGTTGATAAGCCTTGTCCCGCGTCCAGCCCTCGAACAGGGCCAGCGGCGGGATGTAGCGTGACTGTTGCCACCATTTTTCACCCGACAGCCAGGGCGACGAGAACGCCACCAGCACCGTCACCAGCAACACGCCCCGCGCGACGCCAAACGTCATGCCAAGTACCCGGTCTGCGGGCGACAACGCGGATCGCGCCACGGCCTCGCCCAGCAGGTGGGACACCAGCATGCCGACCAGCAGGATGACGACGAAGAGCACGGCAAACGCGGCCAGTTCACGCGCGGCGGGCTCTTCGACGACATCGACAAACAGGGCCGTCATGGCCGGTGTCAGCACGCGGGCTCCCAGCAGGGCCAGCACCCAGGCCGCCAGCGAAAACGCCTCCCGGGTAAAGCCGCGTAGCAGACTGAGTAGCGTGGAAATGCCAATAACGGAAACGATCACCCAGTCGGCAGCATTCATGTCGGCGGCGACGGCCTGCGGTCAGTAGGATGGGGGTGCATGGGGGCGTATCGAGGCGCCGCCGCCCATTGAGGCGCGCGATGTTACCAGAGGGACACCGGCGTCCCAAGCACGGCTCACGGAATGTAGCGGACCAGCAACCCGGCCGGCCGGCCGACACGCGCATCCGCCGCCAGCGCCGTACGCAACGCAACAGCGTCGTCCCGGCGCAGCACCGGGCCGACCACCACCCGGAAGATCCCGGCATCGCGCCGTACCCGCGCCTTGTAGCCGGCCGCGACCAGCGTACTGCGCAACCGCTCGGCTCCTTCCGCCGAGGAGCCGGCCGCAACCTGCACGTCCCAGGCCTCGGCCAGTTTCGCGAGTCGCTCGTCGACCGGCGCTGCCGGCTGCGACGTCGCAGGCGGTGCGGACGACGCAGGCACGGGCTCTGCCGGTGACGGGGCAACGGCAACGGGCGGGACAGGTTCCGGCTCGGGTTCTACCGGCGCGTGCTCGCGCAGCACCTCTTCCTTCGCCTCGGCCAGCGCGGGGCGCCCGCCATCGAGCAATGCGGCAGCATCCGGTGCCTCCGGCGGCGCCGGCATGCGCAGGTCGGACATCA
>JBKHWN010000149.1:0-4719 GCA_046566505.1 Gammaproteobacteria bacterium | reverse complement strand
GCGTGGTCGGTCAGCCGGAAGTGATGTTGCTCGGCAATCGCCTGCTGGCGCGCCTCGATCACCTCGTCGGTGAATTCGGTGACCTTGTTGCAGCGCAGGCAGACCAGGTGGTCGTGATGCTCGCCGGACTCCAGCTCGAACACCGCCTGGTCGCTGTCGAAGTTGTGCTTGATGACCAGGCCGGCGTCCTGGAACTGGGTCAGCACCCGGTAGACCGTGGCGAGACCAATGTCCTCGCCAGCCTCGCGTAGCTGGCGAAACACGTCCTCCGCGCTCAGGTGCCGGTTTTCACGATGGGCGTTTTCCAGCAGCTCGAGGATACGCATCCTCGGCAAGGTCACTTTCAGCCCGGCCTTGCGCAGTTCCTGGTCCTTTTGCGGCATATCGACCGTTAGCCCCCTGCCCTGCGATCCGTTACCATGACGACCCCGCGAACCTTAGTCGAAGTGTCGCCACCGATGCAAAAAACCCTCCCCCTGCTGCTTGTGGGCGTACTGCTGGCCAGCGGCTGCAGCGGCCTGCGCTTCCCCGGCGTATACCGGATCGACATCGAGCAGGGAAACATCGTTGACGCCGACATGCTGGAGCAACTGAAGCCCGGCCTTGATCCCGAGCAGGTTCGTTACGTCATGGGTTCGCCGCAACTGGCCGACCCGTTCGCGCCTGACCGTTGGGTCTACCTCTACCGGTTGCGCCGCGGTGATGGTGAACTGGTCAGCAGCCGCATCGTGCTGCACTTCGAGAACGACCGGCTCGTTCGCTGGGAGGGAGAGGCACTGCCGGCCGAGGCACGGCGCAAACTCAGCACGGCGGCCGGCACCACGACGACAACCGGCACCGAAGCACCCGAGCCGCTCTGACCTCAGCCGGCGTCGCCCTCTTCGCGCTTCAACCGGGTCTTCTGTGCCCGCTCCTTGCGTGAATCCTTCGGGTCTGCGGTCAACGACCGGTAAAGTTCCACGCGGTCGCCATCAACCAGCGCGTGGGTCCGCGGACTGGCGAGCACTTTCGAATAGATTCCCATCGGTATGGTTTCCGGATCGATCAACCCGGGAAAGCGACCGGCAATCCCCGATCGCACCACCGCCTCATACGCAGTAGTCCCCGGCGCGACATCCACCCCGATGATCTCCTGGCGGTCCGCCAGCGCGTAGGCGACTTCGACCCGGATCGTGCCTGCACCTGTCATCAGCCCGCCCCCTCAGAATACGCCCAGGAAATTCAGCATCACCGCCAGTATCGCCAGCGGCGCGACGATGCGGACGGCGATGCGCCAGGCGATGTAGATCGCCTGGTTCCGCATCTGCAGTTCCTTCATCACCTTGGTTTCCTTCATCACCCAGCCGACGAACACCGCGATCAGCACGCCACCGAGCGGCAACAGGATGTTGGTGGTGAGGAAATCCAGCGCATCGAAGAAGGATCGACCAAAAACGTGGTACTCGGCACCCTTCATCAGGTTGAACGACAGGATCGAGAAGATGCCGAGGAACCAGCTGGTGATGCCGATGATGCTGGCAGCCGTCAGCCGGTTCATGCCTTTCTCGACTGCCCAGGCCACAAACGGTTCCGCAATGGAGATGGCGCTGGTCCAGGCGGCCAGCGCCACCAACACGAAAAACACCGTGCCGAACGCATCACCCATGGGCAGGTTGCCGAACGCCAGGGGCAGCGTGACGAACATAAGGCCGGGACCCGCCGCCGGCTGCAGGCCATGCGCGAAAACAATCGGAAAAATTGCCAGTCCCACCAACAACGCAAACGCCGTATCGAACGCAGCAACCGCCATTACCGAGGGCCCGATCAACTGCCCGCGCGGCATGTATGCGCCGTAGGCCATGATCGCACCCATGCCAAGACTCAACGTGAAAAATGCGTGCCCCATCGCCGCAAGAATCGCCTGCGAGGTCAGTTTCGAGAAATCCCAATGAAACAGGAAGCGCACGCCATCCATGAAGTGCCCGGTACTCATCGCATAACCCAGCAACACGAACAGCAGCGCCACCAGCACCGGCATCATCAACCGCACGGCGCGCTCAAGCCCACGCTGCACACCACTGGCCACGATCCAGATCGTCACCGCCATGAACAGGCTGTGCACTGCCAGCATCGTGTAGGGGTCGGCCAGCAAGCTGCCGAATTCCGCATTTACTGCGGTTGAATCCGCGGCAGTAAACGTACCCTTCGCAAGCAGGACAATGTAGTACAGCGTCCAGCCGGCAATCATCGAGTAGAACGACAGGATCAGGAATCCGGTGATCGTTCCCATCCAGCCCAGCAGGCCCCAGCGCCGGCTGGCACCCGACTCCTTTGCCAGTTTTTGTACGGCGTTGACCGGCGCAGCGCGTGCGCGGCGTCCGATCAGAACCTCGGCCACCATCACCGGCACGCCGATGAAGAGCACGCACAGCAGGTAAACCAGCACGAAGGCACCACCACCGTACTCGCCCGTGATGTAGGGGAACTTCCAGATGTTGCCCAAGCCGACGGCGGAACCGGCGGCGGCGAGGATGAACACCCAACGCGTGGCCCAGATGCCATGTACCGACGGCGTATCAGGAGATTGGTCAAGGGACATGCGACTGCCTCGATAAAGCCGGCGAGCGCCGACGTGGGGCGCATCTTGCGCGGCGGCATTGTCCGTCATGCCCGGGCAGGGGCTCAAGCAATGCCCCGGCCGGGGAAAGGCGTCGTATCAGCGCACAGGCCGAATCCCTATAATCCGCGCCATGAAAAAGGACAAACAGGCACCTTCCGCGACCATTGCCGTCAACCGCAAGGCACGCCACGAATACCTCATCGGGGAAATATTCGAGGCCGGCCTGGTGCTGGAGGGCTGGGAGGTCAAGGCCATGCGGGCCGGCAAATGCAACCTCTCGGATTCCTACGTCACCGTGAAAGATGGCGAGGTATTCCTCTTTGGCTGCCAGATCCAGCCGCTGCAAACAGCCAGCACCCACATCAATCCCGACCCGCTGCGCACCCGCAAGCTGTTGCTGCACGACCGCGAAATCAGCCGGATCCAGGGATCGGTCACGCGCGAAGGCGAAACCTGCATACCGCTCAAGCTGTACTGGAAGCACGGGCGGGCCAAGTGCGAAATTGCCCTGGCCACCGGCAAGAAACTCCACGACAAGCGCGACAGCGAGAAGGAGCGCGACTGGCAACGCGAGCGCCAGCGCCTGATGCGCACCCGCACCCGTTAGCGCCGTCGCCTATCCAGCGGACACAAAAAGGCCCGCCGGGTGGGGCGGGCCTGAGGGGCCATGGTGCACTCCCCGACCCGGGCAAGGGTCAGCCGGCATGTCCCAGCGGGTTGTCCTCTCGCAGGTGTGAAACCCGCCGCTCCAGGGTGCGGTACAACCGCAGCCCCACGCTCAGCACCAGCGGCATGGCGAAAATCGCGTACACCGTTACCAATGAGCCAGCCTTGCCGGTCAGGCTGGCCACTGCGATCAGGCCCCCCAGATACAAGGCGACGGCCAACACCAGTTCCATGACACGGACTGCCAACGGGAACCGGCGCACCAGGGGCGACAGATGGGCGCCTGCATGTTCGGCCGAATGATTCTGTGCGTTCATCTCCACTACCTCTCTGACGATGACTGCGGGTCTTGGTGAGTCCGTCGCGGTTGCGTCTTCGAACTCACGGGGCAATAATAAGTGAACAGTTGTGCACTAGACAAGATTCTCGTCGGACATTCATACAATAAGTGGTGCAAATTCATAGGTAGTTACCACTTGTGTCCGACAGCGGCCGGTTAACCGGCCTCGCTGCCGGGACACCCCGCGCCCAGCACCACCCGTCGCCCCCGCAGTCCACCCGCCCCATTCATCGGGCAATACCGATTGATATCCACCCCTGCGGGCAGCACACTGCGCCTCGCCATTGGGGGCGACCTGGCTTCGACGCCGGTAATGAAACCTGAGGGGCATGCCGAGCCGCTGGCGAAGGCTCGTAAATCCACAGCCAGATCAAGTTAGTCGCCAACGACGAAACTTACGCCCTGGCTGCTTAATCGCAGTCAGCCGCTTTAGGGAGTTGTCCGTAACTCCTGAACTAGCGGTCATCCGATACGGAATAGCCTGAAGGGACGTCCACGACCAACAGGCGAAACTTAGTGGAATCGCTCCCTGCACCCCGCCCGCCGGGTCGCTACGGAGTTAACCCAATAGGCACGGCTAAGCATGTAGAACCAAAGGCGGAGTGCTGACGGACGCGGGTTCGATTCCCGCCGCCTCCACCAACCGAAACGAAAAAGCCGCCCCTCAAAGGCGGCTTTTTCGTTTCTGGTCAGTCCGTCAATGCCCGGTGTCAACCGGCTGCCAACCGGGATGGTCGAAGCTGACTCCGTAGGCGTCCAGGGCGGTGACCAGTCGAACCACGCCTATCATGCGCGCATCGGAACCACCGGACGAAACAGCCTGCCCGCCCGCAACAAGCTCGCCAATGATCTCGTGAAGTGCGGCGTCTGCTTCCGGCGCCAGTTTGCAGTTCTGCACGATATGGGCCAACTGCAGGTCAACCGTTGCGCCCAACGCCTGGTACTGCCCCTCGTCATCGGTGCCGCCATGCGCAGCCTTGAGGGCCCTTTCAACAGCAGAACGAATTTCCGTCATGCCGTCACGCAACGGGGCGTCCGTTTCCCATTTTTCCCCGGGCGCCAACGGCATTGCCATGCCGGCGTTATCGGCACCATGCCCATGGTGCGCATCGTG
>JBKHWN010000148.1:0-12153 GCA_046566505.1 Gammaproteobacteria bacterium | reverse complement strand
ATCATCGGCAGGATGTTCCACAGTGCGGCACGGATGCCCTGCGGCAGGCCCCACCACTTGTTGCTGTCCACGCAGGCGGCCATGCGCTCCACCTTTGCCGCGATGTCGCGCGGTACGCCAACAGCCTGACCGGACTGCGCGTCGTTCAACGCGCTCTGCAGGCCGGCAACCAGGCCGACGAGGTACATCAACTGGTCAAAGTCGTCGTCCAGTTTTCCTGAGCACTTGCCCTGCTTCATTTCGCCGTAGTGCTTGATGAAGCGCTGGTATGCGGTGTACTGGCGGCGTGCCGCCAGTTCGTGTGCACGCTTTTGGGCAATGCGAGCATCCTGGGCTTCAGCAATATTCTGCTGCGAGGATGCACGCATGTAGCGCAGTTCCTCTTCCAGCGCGGTTGTTTCGGCACACATGCCGGCGGCGACGTAAACCATGATCGCCAACTGGTCCGGCTTGGAGCCGACGGCCTCGAAGGTCATCAGCAGCGGGGTCAGTGATTCGCCGGCAGCGCATCCCATGCGCGTGTCATCGAAGGTCAAAAGGTAGGGAACCATTTCCTTCTTGCTGAATATGATCAGCTGGTCGCCAGCAATCTTGTAGGGCGAGCAGGCGGTCAGCAGTGCCATCGTGCTGACGGAAAGCACGACGGCAAGGGCGCGCGCGAGACGGGCCGGTCGGGATGTCATTACCGGATTCTCCTCATTGGGGTGGGTTCGCTGTCGGGGAGCGAGTACGCGGTTGGTATTATTCTGGGCCCGACCTGACAGTCGGGCCGCCACCTTACAGGAAAAGGCCGGAATCTCGCAAGGCACTAGCGTGCAAGGTATTTTCTGCATTTTTGCCAGTCAGCTCCGTGGGCCGGAACTGGCCTGATTTTCAGGCGAAGGAGGTATTGGTCTGCGATGGGCGGCGGGTATCCTGCGCTCCGCTTCCGGACAGCCACGAGGGCCCCGCATGACCCCGACCATCCAGGACTCGCTGGCGATAGCCCGCCGTGGTCTCGGCCAGGCCCGAACGGGCCTCAAGGGTGCCGCCCGCATAGGCTTTACCGCGACCGTACTGGCCAGCGCAGGGTTTGGCTGGCTGCTCGGGGACCGGCCGCCGGCGCCGCGGCTGATGCGCCGAACCTTTGAGCGCCTGGGCACCACCTACATCAAGCTTGGCCAGTTCATCGCCTCCAGCCCGTCCATCTTCCCGGCCGAGTACGTCGAGGAGTTCCGGCACTGCCTGGACAACACCCCGCCCATAGCCTTCTCCACGGTGCGCCGGGTTGTCGAGTCGGAGCTGGGCAAGCCGCTCAACGCCGTCTATGCCTGGGTCGACCCGCGGCCGCTGGCCTCGGCATCCATTGCCCAGGTCCACGCCGCCCGGCTGCACACCGGGGAGGACGTGGTCATCAAGGTCCAGAAGCCGGGCGTCCAGGACGTGTTGCTGACCGACTTCAACTTCCTTTACGTCGCGGCCCGGGTGATCGAGTTGCTGGCGCCGGGGTTCTCCAAGTCGTCGATCTCCGGGGTGGTGGAGGAAATCCAGAAGAGCATGCTGGAGGAGTGCGACTTCCTGCAGGAGGCGCGCAACCTGGATGCCTTCAATGCCTTCCTGGCCGCCACCGGCAACACCCGGGCCGTCGCGCCGCAGCCGTTCCACGACGCCAGTTCGCTGCGGGTGCTGACCATGGAGCGCTTCTACGGCGTGCCGCTGACGGACCTCGAAACCATCCGCCAGCACACGCCAGACCCGGCCGAGACGCTGGTCACGGCGCTGAATACCTGGTTTTCCTCGCTGATGCTCTGCGACTTCTTCCATGCCGATGTCCACGCCGGCAACCTGATGGTGCTGAGGGACGGCCGGATAGGGTTCATCGATTTCGGCATTGTCGGCCGCATCGACCGCGACGCCTGGCAGGCGATGTTCGTGTTCTTCGAGGCCATCGCCAATGCCGACTTCCGGCGGATGGCCGAGTCCATGGCGACCATCGGGATGACGCACGAGCAGGTCGATACGCAGAAGCTGGCGGCCGACATCGAGCGGATGTATTCGCGGCTGGTCGACATCGACCCGCAGACGGTGCTGCAGGCGGATCGCAACGACCTGGAGATCAACCGGCTGCTGACCGACATCATCGAGATCGGCGAGGGCCACGGCATCCGTTTCCCCCGCTCGTTCGCGTTGCTGGTCAAGCAGTTCCTCTACTTCGACCGTTACGTGCAGATCCTCGCACCGGAGATGAACATCTTCGACGACGAGCGTCTGGAACTGATGCCGGAAGGCTTCCTGCTGCCGGGCGACGACCTCAGCGCAAGCCGGCGTTGATCTTCGCCAGCACGGCGTCGCCCGGGCACAACTTGTCGGCGTTCAACCGGTTCAGCGGTGCCTGCGCGGTCTTCAGGTGGTCGTGCAGGTCCTCGGCAGCCGGGTCGACGAACAGCAGTCCGGTGACGATCTCGCCCTGCGCCTGGTGGGCGTGGACGTGGTTCATTGCGGCGATGCGATCCCGCGCGTCATAACCGGCGCCGAGCTTGCGCAGGCGCAGCACCGTGCCGTCGTGCTGGGTCACGTCGACGGCCTCGCCCTCGGCATAGTCGACCACGATCTCCTCGCGTCCTTCCAGCACGTCCAGGCGGTTGACCGCCTCGTTGTGGGCGCGCACGTAGTCGTAGCTCTTGGTGCTGCCGGTGTGGTTGTTGAAGGTCACGCAGGGACTGATCACGTCGATCAGTGCCGTGCCGTGGTGGTGCATGGCGGCCTTGATCAGCGGGACCAGCTGGCTCTTGTCGCCGGAGAAACTCCGCGCGACGAAGGTGGCGCCCATCTGCAGCGCGAGGCTGACCAGGTCGATCGGTGCATCGGTGTTGACCACGCCCTTCTTCGAGGTGGAGCCGAAGTCGGCCGTTGCCGAGAACTGGCCCTTGGTCAGGCCGTAGACGCCGTTGTTCTCGACGATGTAGAGCATGTTGATGCCGCGACGCATGGCATGGGCAAACTGCCCGATGCCGATGGACGCCGAGTCGCCGTCCCCGGATACGCCGAGGTAGAACAGGTCCCGGTTCGCGAGGTTGGCGCCGGTGAGCACCGAGGGCATGCGCCCGTGCACGGTGTTGAAGCCGTGCGAGGCACCCAGGAAATAATCCGGTGTCTTCGAACTGCAGCCGATGCCCGAGAGCTTGGCGACCTTGTGCGGCTCGATGTCCAGCTCCCAGGCGGCCTGCACGATGGCCGCAGAGATGGAGTCGTGGCCACAGCCGGCGCACAGGGTCGAGACCCGGCCTTCGTAGTCGCGCCGCGTGTAGCAGACCTTGTTGGCGGCCAGCGAGGGGTGGTGCAGCGAGGGTTTCGGCAGGTAGGTCATGAGCGGGCCACCTTTTCGGCAGGCTGGGACTCGGAATGCAGCGGGATCATCTTCGACAGGCCCAGCCGCTCACGGATGGCGCGGGCGATGAAGCGGGCGGTGATCGGCGTGCCGTCGTAATGCAGGATCGGTGCGACGCGCACCGGATCGAGACCCAGTTCGTTGACCAGCAGCGTACGCATCTGGCTGTCACGGTTCTGTTCGATGACAAACACCTGCTCATGTGCGGCGATGAAGGCGTCCACCGATGCCGGGAACGGGAAGGCGCGCAGGCGCAGCGTGTCGATGTGTACACCGTCCTGCTCAAGTGCGGCGACTGCCTCGGCCATCGACGGGCTGGTCGAGCCGAAGTAGATGACGCCGATGGGTGTCTCTTGCTTCGCCCGGCGGATCATCGGCTGCGGTACCAAAGATTTTGCGGTGTCGAATTTTCTCTGCAGGCGATCCATGTTGTAGAGGTAGTCCGCCCCGGCTTCCGAGTAGCGCGCATAGGCGTCCTTGGTGGTGCCGCGGGTGAAGAAACTGCCCTTTTCCGGGTGGGTGCCCGGCCAGGTGCGCCAGGGGATGCCATCACCGTCGGCATCGAGGTAACGGCCGAATTCCTTGCCGGCGTCGAGGTCCTCGGCGGTCATCACCTTGCCCCGGTCGTACTGGCGGCTGTCGTCCCAGGCGAAGGGCGCGCACAGTCGCTGGTTCATGCCGATGTCGAGGTCGCTCATCACGAACACCGGCGTCTGCAGGCGGTCGGCGAGATCCAGCGCGTCGGCAGCAAAGTCAAAGCACTCGCGCGGGTCTTCCGGCAGTAGCAGCACGTGCTTGGTATCGCCATGCGAAGCGTAGGCGCAGGCGAGGATGTCCGACTGCTGGGTGCGCGTGGGCATGCCGGTGGAGGGGCCGCCGCGCTGCACGTCGATGATGGTCAGCGGGATCTCGGCCATGTAGGCCAGCCCGAGGAATTCGGTCATCAGCGAGATGCCGGGGCCGGAGGTCGCGGTGAACGCACGGGCACCGTTCCAGCCGGCACCGACCAGCATGCCGATGGCGGCAATTTCGTCCTCCGCCTGCACGATGCCGACGTTGTTGCGGCCGGTCTCGGGATCGACCCGGTATTTCGCGCAGTAGCTCTGGAAGGCCTCGACCACCGAGGTCGACGGGGTGATCGGGTACCAGCCGCAGACGGTGGCGCCGCCGTATACGCAGCCGAGGCCGGCGGCGGTGTTGCCGTCGACGAAGATGCGGTCGCCGACGGCGTCGCTGCGGCGCACGGTCAGGGTCAGCGGGAAGGAGAGGTTGGCCTGCACCCAGTCGCGGCCCTTGTGCAATGCCTCGATGTTCGGCGGCAACAGCTTGGGCTTGCTCTTGTACTGCTCGCCGATCAGTTGCTCGATCACCGCCAGGTCGATGTCCAGCAACGTGGCCAGTGCGCCGACGTAAACGATGTTCTTGAACAACTGGCGCTGGCGCGCCTCGGTCCAGGACGCGTTGGCGATTTCGGTCAGGGGCACGCCGATGGCGTGGATGTCCGGGCGAAAACGCGACGGCGGCAGCGGCTTGCTGCTGTCGTAGACCAGGTAGCCGCCGGGTTCGAGTTCCTTGACGTCCGCCGCCCAGGTTTGCGGGTTCATCGCGACCATCATGTCGACGCCGCCGCGGCGGCCCAGCCAGCCCTGTTCGCACACCCGCAGTTCGTACCAGGTCGGCAGCCCCTGGATGTTCGACGGAAAGATGTTGCGCGGGCTGACCGGCACGCCCATGCGCAGGATGGCGCGCGCCAGCAGTTCGTTGGCCGATGCCGACCCCGAGCCGTTGACGTTGGCGAACTTGACGACGAAGTCGTTGCAGCGGGTGATCGCGGTGAACGCACCGGTTACGGTGTTCATGCGGTTTTCCTCGGCAGGATGCGGCTGCGGCAATCGGGTCCGGCGTAAGGCAGTTCCAGCACCATCTTCTGCATGTCCCAGGAGCCCGTCGGGCAACGCTCGGCGCAGAGGCTGCAGTGCAGGCAGACATCCTCGTCCTTGACCATCACCCGGCCGGTCTTCAGTTCGTCCGACACCAGAAGATCCTGCGCGAGGTTTTTCGCCGGGGCCTTGAGGTGCTGCCGGAGTTCCGGTTCCTCGGCGTTGGCAGTGAAGGTGATGCAGTCCATGGGGCAGACGTCGACGCAGGCGTCGCACTCGATGCAGGTGTTGCCGGTGAACACGGTATGCACGTCGCAGTTGAGGCAGCGCTCGGTTTCCTTGAGCGCGGTCTGCACGTCGAAACCCAGTTCGGCTTCCACCTTGAGGTCGCGCAGTGCCTTCTCGGGCTTTTCCCACTGCACGGCATGGCGTTCGCTGGCTGACACTTCGTTGCGGAAGGTCCACTCGTGGATGCCCATCTTCTGCGACAGCAGCGTCATGCGTGCCTGCGGCCGTTCCTTCACGTCGTCGCCGTTCAGCAACTTGTCGATCGATATCGCGGCCGCGTGTCCGTGCGCGACGGCCGTGATGATGTTCTTCGGTCCGAAGGCCGAGTCACCGCCGAAGAACACCTGCGGCAGCGTCGACTGCAGGGTATCGGGGTCCAGTACCGGCAGGCCGTCCTCGCCGAACTCGATGCCGCTGTTGCGCTCGATCCAGGGGAAGGCGTTTTCCTGGCCGACGGCGATCAGCACGGTGTCGCAGGGCACGAAGACATCCGGTTCGCCGGTGGGCACCAGCGAGCGCCGGCCGCGCGCGTCGTATTTCGCTTCCACCTTGCCGAAAGTCATACCGGTGAGGCGGCCGTCCTCGTGCTCGAAGCGCAGCGGCACCATGAAGTTGAGGAACTCGATGCCTTCGTGGATCGCGTCTTCCTTTTCCCAGGGCGAGGCCTTCATCTCGGCAAGGCCGGAGCGGACGATGGCTTTCACCTCCTCCCCGCCGAGCCGGCGCGCGGTGCGGCAGCAGTCCATCGCCGTGTTGCCGCCGCCGAGCACGATCACCCGCTTGCCGACCGTCGTGGTGTGCTCGAAGGAGACCGAGGCCAGCCAGTCCAGGCCGATATGGATTTGCGCGGCAGCTTCCTGGCGACCGGGGATGTCCAGGTCGCGCCCGCGCGGCGCACCGCAGCCGACGAAGATGGCATCGTAGCCGGCGGCCAGCAGTGCCTTCATCGATTCCACGCGCCTGCCACCCTGGAACTCGACGCCCAGGCCGAACACATAGCCGACTTCTTCGTCGATCACCGATTCGGGCAGGCGGAAGCGTGGCACTTCCGAGCGCATGAAGCCTCCGGCCTTCGCCTCGCCGTCCAGCACCACGACCTGGTAGCCCAGGGGCGCAAGGTCGCGGGCGACGGTGAGTGATGCCGGGCCGGCGCCGATGCAGGCGACGCGCCGGCCGTTGGGCTTTTGCGGTACCGGCAGCCGCGCGCGGATGTCGCCCTTGCCGTCGGCCGCCGCACGCTTGATCCGGCAGATGGCCACCGGCGAGGGGTGTTCACCGTTGTTTTCCTCGACGCGCCCGCGCCGGCAGGCAGGTTCGCAGGGGCGGTCACAGATGCGGCCGAGGATCCCCGGGAAGACGTTCGACTGCCAGTTGACCATGTAGGCATCGTCGTAGCGCCCCTGGGACACCAGACGGATGTATTCGGGAACCGGGGTGTGGGCCGGACAGGCCCATTGGCAATCGACGACTTTCTGGAAATGACGGGGATCTTGCGTATTGGTGGGTCGCACAACGCCCTCCACGGCGGCATCTGAATACCGGCCGCCCGTAGAAGGTCGACACGGGCGGATTGCTGGAAAAATGACTGCGCAGTCTACTGTCGTCGCCTGCACGCCGCTCGCATGATCGCGATCTTTCGCTGCGCCGTTTTTGATCCAGACCATGTGTCCGGCTATTGGATTGGTCAGACGGTCGTGGCGGCAATGATCGGCAGCAATGTCCGATCGATTGTTTCTGTCAACCGGACTGCAGCTCAGCCCGCCAGCAACCTGCCAAGCAGTGTGGGTATGGCGGTGTCGACGCGCAGCACGCGCGGCCCCAGGGTGACCGGCGTGCAGCCGGCGCGAACCAGCAGGTCCACTTCGAAGGGAATGAAGCCGCCCTCCGGGCCCACCACCAGCGTGAACGGGCCGGCGACGGCTTGCGGGCAGGCCGTACTCGCTTCGGGGTGGGCAACGAGGGCGGTGCTGCCGGCGAGCAAACCGGGCAGCACGTCTTCGGCAAAGGGGCGGAAACGTGGGTGGAGTGTCACTGCCGGCAGCCGGGTGTCGATGGCCTGTTCCAGTCCGAGCCGGCATTTTTCCTCGATGGCTTCCGGTGCCAGCAGCGGGCTTTGCCAGAAACTCTTGTCGACCCGGTAGCTGTTGATGAAGTGGACGCGCTTCACGCCCAGCGAGGTGGCATCGACCAGGATGCGCTTGATCATCTTCGGGCGGGGCAGGGCGAGCACCAGGGTGACCGGGGCCGGCGCGGGCGGGTCCTGGTCGAGCGTGACGCGGATCTCGGCGCCGGCGCCGTCGATGGCGAGGATCTCGCCGGTGCCCAGTTGCCCGTTGACCACGCCGACACGCAGCCGGTCGCCGGCGGTGTAGCGCTGTACTTCGCGCAGATGGGCGAGGCGGCTGCCGGTGATGCGCGCGATGCCGTCGTCCCCGACCTCGCGCGCATCGAGCAACAGCAGGTTTATTGCACGTTCTCCTGTTCGGAGAAGAGGCCCTCGAACAGCGCGGTCGACAGGTAGCGCTCGCCGGAATCCGGCAGCACGACGACGATCATCTTCTCCCGGTTCTCCGGGCGTTCGGCGAGCCGCGCGGCGGCCACCATCGCGGCGCCGCAGGAGATGCCGCAGAGGATGCCTTCCTCGGCCATCAGCCGGCGGGCCATGGCGATGGATTCGTCATTGGTCACCTGGATGACTTCGTCGACCAGCGAGATATCGAGGTTCTTCGGCACGAAGTTGGCGCCGAGGCCCTGGATCTTGTGCGGTGCCGGTGCCAGTGGCTCGCCGTTCATGGTCTGCGTGATCAGCGGCGAGTGGGCCGGCTCGACGGCCACCGAGCGGATCGCCTTGCCCTTCTGCCTCTTGATGTAGCGGCTGACGCCGGTGAGGGTGCCGCCAGTGCCGACGCCGGCGACGAAGATGTCGACCTTGCCGTCGGTGTCGTTCCAGATTTCCGGGCCGGTGGTGTCTTCGTGGATCTGCGGGTTGGCCGGGTTCTCGAACTGCTGCGGCATGAAGTACTTCGCCGGGTTGCTGGCGACGATCTCGGCAGCCTTGTCCAGCGCGCCCTTCATGCCCTTGGCCGGGTCGGTCAGCACCAGCGTGGCGCCGAGCGCCTTGAGTACCTTGCGCCGTTCCAGGCTCATGCTGGCCGGCATGGTCAGCGTCAGCGGGTAGCCGCGGGCCGCCGCCACAAAGGCCAGGGCGATGCCGGTATTGCCGCTGGTCGGCTCCACGATCGTCACGCCGGGCTTGAGCACGCCGCGCTGCTCGGCGTCGCGGATCATCGCGGCGCCGATGCGGCATTTCACCGAATAGGCCGGGTTGCGCCCCTCGATCTTCGCGTAGACGTTGCCCGTACCGACGATGCGGTTGATGCGGACCAGCGGCGTGTTGCCGATGGAAAGCGAGTTGTCGTCGTAGAGCCGGGACATGGCGGTACTCCTTCGTGGATGCCGGGTGTGTTCTTTCCGGTAAAAGGGCTGTTGCGGCGGGGGATTCTAGCGCCCGCCCGGCCTGCTAGAGTAGCGGCCTTTCTGCATGAGCTTATTCCCGGAGACACCGATGCAATTCCAGGGTACAGAACGCTACGTCGCCACCGCCGAACTGAAAATGGCGGTCAATGCCGCCATCGCGCTGGAGCGCCCGCTGCTGATCAAGGGTGAGCCGGGCACCGGCAAGACGCGCCTGGCAGAGGAGATCGCCGCCGGCCTGGGCATGGAGCTGATCACCTGGAACGTGAAGTCGACCACCAAGGCGCAGCAGGGGCTGTACGAGTACGACGCCGTGTCGCGCCTGCGCGATTCGCAACTGGGGGGCGACATCGGCGACATCGGCCGCTACATCAAGAAGGGCAAGCTCTGGGAGGCGTTCGCTGCCGACAAGCGCGTCGTGCTGCTGATCGACGAGATCGACAAGGCGGACATCGAGTTCCCCAACGACCTGCTGCAGGAACTCGACCGCATGGAGTTCTACGTCTACGAGACGGCGGAAGTCATCCGTGCCCGGCAGCGGCCGATCGTCATCATCACCTCGAACAACGAGAAGGAACTGCCGGATGCTTTCCTGCGCCGCTGCTTCTTCCACTACATCAACTTCCCGGATGCCGAGACGATGCTGCAGATCGTCGATGTGCACTACCCGGACATCAAGAAGGACCTTGTGCGCGAGGCGATGGAAATCTTCTTTGACCTGCGCAAGGTGCCGGGCCTGAAGAAAAAGCCGTCGACGTCCGAACTGATCGACTGGCTGAAACTGTTGCTGGCCGACGACATTCCCGATGACGTGCTGCGCAAGCGCGACACCCGCAGCGCCATCCCGCCGCTGTACGGCGCGCTGCTCAAGAACGAGCAGGACGTGCAGTTGCTGGAACGGCTGGCGTTCATGACCCGCCGCGAGGCGTGAGGGAGACGCCCTCTCCCCAACCCCTCTCCCGCGAGCGGGAGAGGGGCAGCAAGGCGAAAGCGAAGTCGAGCGGGAGAGGGGCAGCAGGGCGAAAGCGACGTGAGGCAAGCTCTTCGACGTGAGGCAAGCCCTTCGCCCATTGCGGGAGAGGGGGCGTGATAAGCAAACGAGACGAGGCAAGCCCCTCTCCCCGCCGGGGAGAGGGGTTGGGGTGAGGGGAATAACGGGATGCTGATCAACTTCTACTACACCCTGCGAGAACACAAGGTTCCGGCGACGCCGCGGGAGCTGATGGATCTCTATGGCGCGCTGCAAAAGCGTATCGCCTGGGCGGACATGGAGGAGTTCTACCATCTCTCGCGCACCGTGCTGGTGAAGGACGAGAAGCACTACGACCGTTTCGACCAGGCGTTCAGCAAGTACTTCAAGGGCATCGAGTCGGCCGGCGCGGACTGGCTGGCGAAGGCGATCCCCGAGGAGTGGCTGCGCAAGGAAATCGAGAAGAACCTGACGCCCGAGGAGTTCGAGAAACTCAAGGGCTTCGGCTCGCTGGAAAAACTCATGGAGATGTTCCGCGAGCGCCTGGCCGAGCAGCACAAGCGCCACCAGGGCGGCAACAAGATGATCGGTACCGGCGGCACCAGCCCGTTCGGCGGCCACGGGGAAAACCCCGAGGGCATCCGCCTGGCCGGCGCCTCGCGCAAGAAGCGCGCGGTGAAGGTCTGGGAGCGCCGCGACTACAAGAACCTCGACGACAGCGTCGAGCTGGGCATCCGCAACATCAAGCTGGCGCTGCGCCGCCTGCGGCGGTTCACCCGCACTGGCGCCGAGGAAGAGTTCGACCTGGACGAGACGGTGAAGTCAACGGCCGACAACGCCGGCCTGCTCGACATCGTCATGCGCCCCTCGCGGGAGAACAAGGTCAACGTGCTGGTGTTCTTCGATGTCGGCGGCTCCATGGACCCGCATGTGCGCATCTGCGAGGAGCTGTTCTCGGCCGCGCGCAGCGAGTTCAAGCACATGGAGTATTTCTACTTCCACAACTTCATCTACGAAGGCGTGTGGAAGGACAACCGCCGCCGCTTCGAGCAGCGTATTCCGACCTGGGACCTGATCTACAAGTACGGCAAGGACTACCGGGTGATTTTCGTCGGCGACGCGGCGATGAGTCCCTACGAGATCAATGCGCCGGGCGGTTCGGTGGAGCACTGGAACGAGGAACCCGGCGCAGTATGGATGCAGCGCATCACCGACCATTTCGACAAGGTGGTCTGGCTGAACCCGGAGGCGCGCCACACCTGGGACTACACCACCTCGAACGTCTGGGTGCAGCAACTGGTGAACAACCGCATGTTCCCGCTGACCATCAAGGGCATCGAGGACGCGATGCGGGTGCTCAGCCGCTGACAGGCGCAATTTTCCGGGTGGGCAGGTGCCGGTCGATCCAGCCCGCAAGATCGGCAAGCACTTCGTCGCGGTTGGTTTCGTTGAGCATCTCGTGGCGGCCGCCTTCATAGAGTTTCAGCGTCACGTTTTCGAGTCCGGCTTCGCGCAGTTTTGCCGCCAGTTTCGGCAGCCCCTTGCCGTGCTTGCCCACCGGATCCTGGTCGCCGCCGAAGATGTACACCGGCAGTGCCGGCGGGATGCGCGCCAGGCTCTGCGTGTCGGTGATGCCGACCAGGCCGCCGAGCAGGTCGATCCACAACTGGTTGCTGACGCGGAAGCCGCACAGCGGGTCGGCGACATATTTGTCGACTTCGCTGGCGTCCCGGCTCAGCCAGTCGTAGGCGGTGCGGTTGGGACGGAACGCCTTGTTGAAGGCGCCGAACGACAGGAACTCCAGCAGCGCACTCTTGCCGCGTGCACCCAGCCGCCACTTCTCGAAGCGTGCGACCTGCCGGCCGGCGCGATACTCCACCGTCGACCCGTAATTGCTGCCGGACAGCAGCAGGGCATTGATGGCGCTGCCGTGTTCGATGGCCCAGGCCTGGCTGATGAACGAGCCCATGGAATGGCCGAGCAGCAGCAACGGAATGCCTGGCTGCCGGCGCTTGAGTTCATTGATGACGGTGTTCAGGTCGCCGATCACCTTTTCCCAGCCGTCGTGGTCGGCGAAGTGGCCGGTATCCTGCTCGCGGGCGATGGACCGGCCATGCCCCCGGTGGTCGAGTGCATGGACGGCGATCCCGCGGGCCGCGAGGTGTTCGCCCAGC
>JBKHWN010000147.1:0-7585 GCA_046566505.1 Gammaproteobacteria bacterium | reverse complement strand
GCATCCCGGATTACGACGACACTTCGCGCACGCAGAACACCCGCGCCGCCTACCCGCTGGAGCACGTGGCCAAGCGCATTGTCGAGAACCGCGCCGGCGAGCCGAAGCACGTCATCTTCCTGACCTGCGATCTGTTCGGCGTCATGCCGCCGGTGGCCGTGCTGAACAACCAGCAGGCCGCGTTCCACTTCCTGTCCGGCTACACCGCGCTGGTGGGCTCGACGGAAATGGGCTCGGGCTCGGGCATCAAGACCACGTTCTCCACCTGCTTCGGCGCGCCGTTCTTCCCGCGCCCGGCGCGCGAGTACGCCGAGCTGCTGATCAAGCGCATCGAAGGCTTCGATTCGAAGGTGTTCATCGTCTCCACCGGCTGGACCGGCGGCCCGCACGGCACCGGCAAGCGCTTCAGCATCCCGACCACGCGCGCGATCATCCGCGCGATCCTCACCGGCAAGCTGGACAACGTCACGACGCAGCACCTGGACATCATGAACCTCGATGTCCCGGTCGCCGTCGACGGCGTCGACAGCGCACTGCTGGTGCCGCGCAACACCTGGGCGGACAAGGACGCGCACGATGCCAAGGCGCGCGAACTGGCAGGCCTGTTCCTGAAGAACTTCGATGACAAGTACCCGGACGTCGACGCGTCGATTCGCGCGGCCGGTCCGAAGGGCTGAGCGTCGCTGGCACTCCGTAGCGAGCCGGCCATGCCGGCGATACACAAAAAGGGCGCCGGCTTCACGGCGCCCTTTTTCTTTGCGGGTTGGGTCAAGCGGACTGAACCCGGCCGGGAATGAGGACAGTGCCACCGAACGAATCGCCTTCAACGGTGGGCAATGCGCTTCCGGTGCATTACTTTTGGGCACCACTGCTACGGCGCGCCATTTCCCATGACCGACACCACCCTGCGCTACATCAAGATGCTCGACTGCCTGCCGACGCAGCCGCGCAAGACCACGGCGAAGGACATCCAGGCCCGGCTGGCGGAGGCCGGCCATGACATCAGCGTGCGCTCGGTGGAACGCGACCTGGAGAAGTTGGCAGCCGTGTTCCCGCTGTGCCGCGATGACCGCAACCGGCCCTACGGCTGGAGCTGGATGGCAAACACCTCGCGGGTGGACATCCAGCCGATCGACCCGGTGTCGGCGCTGACGCTGATGCTGGCGCGCGATCATCTGGCGCCGCTGCTGCCCGCCTCGGTGCTGAAGGTGCTGGCACCGCGCTTCGAGGCCGCCGAGCGGCTGCTGGCCGGTAACGGCACCAGCAGCAACGACCTCGCGCGCCTGGCGACGCGTATCCGCGTGAAATCGCGCGGGCAGCGGCTGGCGCCGCCGGTGGTCGACCATGCGCTGCTCGAACAGTTGTACGAGGCACTGCAGTCGACGCGGCGCGTCGCGCTGCACTACGGAGCGCGCAAGCACGACGGCCAGGCGAAGTCCTACCAGGCTGATCCTCTGGGTCTGGTGTTCGTCGACGGCGTTGTCTATTTCGTCTGCCGGCTGCAGGGCACGGACGGCACGCACGTTGCGCATTTGCCGGTGCAGCGGATCCGCTCGGTGGCGTTGCTGGAGGAAGCAGCCGCCGATGTGGACGGCTTCGAGCTCGATCGTTATGTGGACGAGAAATTCGACTACCCGGTTGGCGATGCGCCGCTGAAGCTCGTGTTCCGCATGGAGGCCGCGACGGCCGCGCACCTGGCCGAGCGCCCGCTGGCCACCGACCAGGCGATCGGCGAACCGGATGCCAACGGGTTCGTCCGTGTGCAGGCCACGGTGGCCGACACCCAGCAACTGCGCTGGTGGCTGCTGGCCTTCGGTGACAAGGTGGAAGTGCTGGCGCCGGCGACGCTGCGCGCGGAATTCGCCACCATTGCCGGTCGGCTGGCAGCGGCGTATCGCTGACGACACCGCCTGTCGCACTGCCAGGCTTCAATCGGCATCCCCGGACGGCGGCCTGCCAACACAACCCTCGCGGTAACCCACACGACCCGCCACGCAAATCAGGAATGGACGGAATCTGCATGCTGCGCATCGTCACCGGCAACCGCCAGGAAATCCTGCTCGACGAGCTGGCGGCACGGCTACGCGTCCCGGCCACGACGAACCCGCTGGCGCCGGAGACGCTGGTCTGCGAGCGCGGTGTCGACCGCTGGCTGTGGCAACAACTGGCCGAACGCCACCGCATCGCGGCCAACCTCGACTGCGTGCTGCCAGCAACTTTCCTGTGGCGCACGCTGCGCCAATTGGTGAGCCCGCGCGACACTGATTCGCGCGATGCTCGTGACCCGTTCGACGGCGGACTGGTGCGCTGGCGGCTGATGCGGCTGATCCCGTCGCTGCTGGCCGGCGATGCCACCGGGGATTTCGCGCCGGTTGCCCGCTACCTCGCCGATGACGACGACGGCCGCAAGCTGGCGCAACTGGCCACGCGCGTCGGCTCGCTGTTCGACAGTTACCTCGTCTACCGGCCGGACATGATTGCCGCCTGGGATAAAGGCCGCGACGTCACCACCCACGTGGAAACCGAACGCTGGCAGCGCCGCCTGTGGCAGGCGCTCACCGCTGACGCCGGCGAGCGCCACCGTGTCACGCTGATGCAGGATTTCTGCGCGGACGACGACCGCGGGCGCGTTGTCGTGCCGGCATCCACACCGCGGCGCGTGTCGGTGTTCGGACTGCCGGCGCTGCCGCCGGCCTATGTCGACATCCTGGCGAGGCTCGCGCGCCACATCGACATCGATCTCTACGTGCTGTCGCCTAGCCGCGAGTTCTGGGGCGAACTGCTGTCACCGGCGGCGATGGCCGAAGTCGAGCTGCAGACCGGCTACGCGTTCGATATCGACAACCGGCTGCTTGCCGCCAACGGCCAGCCGGTACGCCATTTCCTCGCGTCGCTGGCCGGACAGACGGCGGTGCACGAGGATGCCTTCGCCGAACCATCGGGGGAAACACTGCTCGGCCGCCTGCAGGCGGACATCCTCGATGTCACCGAGACGCGCGATATCGCCATCGACTGCATCGACCGCAGCCTGCAGATCACCAGCGCCTACGGGCCGATGCGCGAGGTGGAAATCCTGCACGATGCATTGCTGTCGATATTCGACAACGACCGGACGCTGACGCCGCGCGACGTGCTGGTGATGGCGCCGGACATGAGCCTCTACGCGCCGCTGATCGACGCCGTGTTCGACGCCGCCGACGGCACGCGGCGCATCCCGCACACGCTGGCCGACGTCCCGGCACGCGGCGCCAGCCCGCTGCTGGTCGCCGTCGAGGCACTGTTGCGCCTGCCGCAGAGCCGGCTGACGGTGAACGAGGTGCTGGCGCTGCTGGAAACGCCGGCGATCGCCGCGCGCTGGCAATTTGCCGCCGGCGATCTCGACCGGGTGCGCAGCGCACTGCGCGAAGCCAACGTGCGCTGGGGGCTCGACGGCACCAGTCGCGCCGGCGAGCAGTTGCCGGATGACGACACCCACACCTGGCATTTCGCCTTCACGCGCCTGTTCATGGGGCTGGCCGTCGACCGCGACGACGCGCTGGTGCTCGGCGTCGCGCCCAGCCCCGTGTTTGAAGGCCAGGCGGCGGAACTGCTTGGCCGCCTGCAGGATTTCGTCGACGCGCTCGCGCGCTGGCAGCGAAAACTTTCCGCCACGCAGCCGGCTGCAGTCTGGACAGAAGACATACACGCCCTGCTCGAACAGTTTTTCCGTGCCGAAAACGACGGCGACGATGATGCCCTCGCCATGGTTGCCGGTGCCGCGATCGCATTCCGCGACGAGACCGAGGCCGCCGGCTACACCGGGGCCCTGACGCCTGCCGTGTTCCGCGACGATTTCCTCGCGCGCCTGGAAGCCGTACCGGCCGCCAACGGGCTGCTGCGCGGCGCCGTCACCTGCTGCCGCCTGCAGCCGATGCGCAGCCTGCCGCACCGAGTGATCTGCCTGCTCGGCATGGACGCCGGCGCCTACCCGCGTCGCCAGCCACGCAGCGGTTTCGACCTCATCGAACTGGCGCCGCGCGCCGGCGACCGCGCACGGCGCATCGATGACCGCCACCTGTTCCTCGAAACACTGCTGTCTGCGCGCGACTGCCTGTACATCAGCTACTGCGGCCGCAGCGCGCGTGACGACTCCACACGCGAGCCGTCGGTGCTGGTTGGCGAACTCATCGATGCCGTCGTGTCCATGCACGGCGGCCACGGACTGGACGCCGGGCGCAAGATGGATGGCGACAAGACCGTGCGCGAATGCATCCTGGACCGTCTGGTGACAGAGCACCCGCTGCAACCATTCAGTCGCCGCTACTTCGATGGCACCAACGACGCTCTGCGTTCCTTTGACAACGAGTGGCTGCTGGCCGCACGCGGTCGTGCCGGGGGCGGCACCCGTCGCCTGGCCTTTTGTGCAGAGCCGCTGCCGGGCGCGGAAGAAGCCGAGCCGGTGCTGGCGCTGTCGTCGCTGGTCAGGTTCTTCAGCCACCCCGGCAAGGTATTTTTGCGTGAACGCCTGGATATCCACCTCGACGAGGACGACGAGACCTTCGACGACGACGAGCCGTTCACGCTGGACGGTCTGGAACGCTGGCACATCGGCGAGGACTGGCTCTCGGCACGCATCGACGGTGTCGACGATGGCGATTGGTCCGCGCTGCAGCGCGCCCGCGGCCTGCTACCGGCCGGCGTATTCGGCAACGCGGCGCTGGACGACGCGCGCAAATCGGTCGACGCCGTGCACGCGCAACTGGACGGCATGCTGTCTGGCCTGCACGACCGGCGCATCGAGGTCGAACTGGACGGCTGCCGCATCGCCGGCACCGTAAGACGCATCAACAACGAGGGTGTCGTGCGCTGGTCGACCGCAAGCATCCGCGGTCGCCGGCTGCTCGCGCTGTGGATAGAGCACTTGGCGCTGTGTGCCGAGGGCTTCGCTGCCCGCAGCACACTGGTCTGCAGCAACGGAAGCCGCACGCTTGGGCCTGTCACGCGCGACGACGCACGCCAGCTGCTTGCCCAGTTGCTTGCCCTGCGCCGTCAGGGTCTTGGCCTGCCGCTGCGGTTCTTCCCGGAAACATCGCTGGCCTTCATGACGGGCAAGTCTCCGGAACGGGACGCGCGCACGGCATGGCATGGCGGGATGTATAGCGCCGCGGAAGCAGAAGATCCGGCGCATCGCATTTTGTTCGCCCATGTCGAAGACATCGTCGACGACGAATTCCGTGATCTCGCGCAACGCATCTACGGGCCGCTGGTCGCGTCGTTTGCCACCGATGCCACGGAGGAAGGCGCATGAAGCCGCTCGACGTTCCCGGCATCAAGCTGTCCGGGCAGCAACTGATCGAGGCCAGTGCCGGCACCGGCAAGACGCACGCCATCGCCAACCTGTTCCTGCGCCTGGTGCTGGAGCACGGTCTGCGCGCCGAGCAGGTGCTGGTGGTCACCTTCACCAAGGCCGCCACCGACGAATTGCGCGGCCGCATCCGCCAGCGCCTTGCCGACGCGCTACAGAAGCTGGAAGCGCCGGCACAGATCGCCAGCGAAGCCGACGATGCCTTCCGCACGCTGCTGGCGAGCGCCGACCGCGCGCCGGACCGCGACAAGCTGCTGCGTCACCTGCGCGTGCAGCTGTCGGCGATGGATGAAGCCTCGGTGTTCACCATCCACGGCTTCTGCCAGCGCGCGCTGGCAGAGAGCGCGTTCGAGAGCGGCGAACCCTTTGCTGCGGAACTGGCGACCGACACCGGCCTGCTGCTGCAACGTGCGGCAACGGACTGGTGGCGCCGGCGGTTCTATCGCAATCCGCTGCTGGCGCGGCTCGCCGCCGGCCATCCACAACTGTGCTCGCCACAGGCGCTGCTGGCCTGCATCACGCCGCTGGTCGGACGCGACCTGCGCATTGATTTCGAGCAGGGCGACCCGCTGCAGCACGCCGCACTTGCGGCCCGGGTCCGCACTGCCTGGCTTGCCGAAGGCAAGACGCTGGCCGGCGAGATCCGGCGGCTGACCAGCGAGGGAATGCTTTCCAGGGCCGACACCACCCTGCGCGACGATCGTGTCGCCGAGGCCGTCAAGGCGATGGACGATTTCTGCGCCGACGAAGACAGGCCGCTGCCGCTGAGTATCGCCGTGCGACTAGGGCAGGCATTTATCGACGGCTGCCTGTCCGCCAAGGCTAAAAAGAACGGCGTCACCGCACCGACGCTCGGGGTGTCCGCATTGATCGACCAACTGTTCGGCGCGACGTCGGCGCTGGCCCAGTCGCTCATCGCCGAGGCAGTCGACTTCTGCCGCAGCGAAACCGACCGCCTCAAGCGCCGCGATGCCGTGCTCGGTTTCGATGACATGATCCGGCGGTTGCTCGATGCGCTGGAAGCACCCGCCGGCGAGGCGCTCGCCTCGCGCCTTGCAACGCGCTACCCGGCCGCGCTGGTCGACGAGTGCCAGGACACCGACGCGGCGCAGTACGCGATCTTTCGCCGCATCTACGCTTCGCGAGATGACGGTTGCCTGCTGATGATCGGCGACCCGAAGCAGGCCATCTACAGCTTCCGCGGCGCCGACGTCTTTGCCTACCTGGGCGCCAAGCGCGCCACCGCCGGAGAAGCGCGCCATACGCTCGATACCAACTGGCGTTCGGTGCAACCGCTGGTCAGCGCGCTGAATGCGCTGTTCAACCGGGTCGGTGACCAGTCGTTTCTCTATCCGGATGCGATCGGCTTCGATCCCGTGAAGGCCGCCGGCAACGCCGAGCGCAAGCCGCTGCACATCGACGGCCAGGCGCCGGTGCCGCTGCTGTTCGACATGGCGCCGGCACCGGACCCGGAAAAAAAGAGCGGCCTGCACAGCAAGGAGGAGTTCCAGAAACTCGCGGCGACGGCGACCGCCGCACGCATCGCCGGCCTGCTGGCGGCGGCGCAACAGGGCCGCGCCACGCTCGGCAACCGGGCGCTCGAGTTGCGCGACGTCGCCGTGCTGGTGCGCACTCATCGGGAAGGCGCGCAGATCCAGCAGGCACTGCGCGACGCCGATATCGGCAGCGCCATCGCCAGCCAGGAAAGTGTGTTCGACAGCGACGAGGCGGCGGCACTGCAACAGGTACTGGCCGCCATTGTCGACCCGGCCAGCGAGCGCCTGCTGCGCTGCGCGCTGGTCAGCGACATCTGGCGCATGCGCGCGCAGGCAATCGAATGGCTGCGCACCGACGAAGCCGCGTCCGACGCGCTGTACAACCGGATTGCCGGTTACCACGCCACCTGGCTGACGCAGGGCTTCATGCCGATGTTCCGCCGCTGGTTGCACGGGGAAGGCATTCCGGGGCGCCTGTGGCAGGGCGACGATGGCGAGCGCGCCATGACCAACCTGTTGCAACTGGCCGAACTGCTGCAGGCCGCCAGCCGCGAGCATCCCGCACCCGAAGCGCTGCTCAAGCACCTGGCGACAACCCGCGCCGCCGGCCACGCGGTCGAGGAACACCAGTTGCGGCTGGAGAGCGATGAAAACCTGGTGCAGATCGTCACCCTGCACAAGAGCAAGGGCCTGCAGTACCCGGTCGTCTTCCTGCCGTTTTTGGCCTGCGCGCGCAAGCCGGATG
>JBKHWN010000146.1:0-2173 GCA_046566505.1 Gammaproteobacteria bacterium | reverse complement strand
TTTGCCTCCAGCATGGACGGCAGCCAGCTGAACCGCCTGTTGCAGGTGCTCGATCCGCAGGCCACGTTGTTCATCGTGTCGTCCAAGTCATTCACGACGGCGGATACGCTGGCCAACGCGCGCACGGCGCGCGAGTGGCTGCTGGCGCACCAGCCGGACGAGGAACTGGTGCTGCAGCAACACTTCATCGGTGTCACGGCCACGCCGGAGAAGGCGCGGGCCTGGGGCATCCCCGAGGAGAACATCCTGCTCTTCTGGAAATGGGTGGGTGGCCGCTATTCGTTGTGGTCGACCATCGGCTTCCCCGTTGCGCTGCAACTCGGGATGGACAATTTCCGCGCGCTGCTGGCCGGCGCGCACGACATGGACGTCCATTTCCGTTCCGCACCTTTCGAGGAGAACCTGCCGGTGCTGGTAGGCCTTACCGGCGTCTGGAACAGCACGTTCCTCGGGATACGCGCGCAGGCCATCCTGCCGTATGACGGCCGTCTCGCCCTGTTCCCCGCCTACCTCGAGCAACTTGCGATGGAGAGCAACGGCAAGAGCGTCGATCGTGCCGGCCGCCCCGTCGATTACGCGACCTGTCCCGTGCTCTGGGGCGGCGTCGGGCCCAATGCGCAGCACGCTTTCTACCAGTTGCTGCACCAGGGCACCGTCCCGGTGACCTGCGATTTCATCGCGCCGGTGCGCCGCGAATTCCCGGTTGCCGGCGAGCAGGCGCGGCGCGAACTGCAGTCGCAGCACCGGCTGGCCCTGGCCAACTGCCTCGCGCAGGCGCGGCTGCTGGCGATGGGCGACGACGGTGGCGATGACAAGTTGCCGCTGTGGCACCGCTACCACGGTAACCAGCCGTCGACGACGCTGCTCCTGGATGAGTTGACCCCCTACAGTTTCGGCGCGCTGATTGCGTTGTACGAGCACAAGGTGTTCGTCGAGTCGGTGCTCTGGAACATCAACCCGTTCGACCAGTGGGGTGTGGAACTCGGCAAGAAGGTGGCCAACGAGACGCTGTCGGTGCTGGATGATGGCGGGAAGGAAACCGATGACGCCGCGACGCGGGCACTGATCGCCGAGATGCGACGGTTGTCCGCGGTGACGCGATGATGGCCGCGGTAAAGCGATGAGTGCCGGAGTGAAGCGATGAAGGTTTTCGTGCATGGCTGCGGGCTGACGGCGATGGTGACGGCCGGTGCGCTGGCCGCGAGCGGGCACCACGTCTGCCTGCGGCGTGTCGAGGCGGGCGGCAGCCTGGTTCCGGTGGACGAGCCGGGCCTGGATGCCCTCATCCGGCAGCAGGTGGATGCCGGTCGGCTGCTGCTCGATGAGCCACAGGGCCAGCCGGAAGGCCAGGCGGTGCACTTCCTCGCATTCGCACCCGACCAGCACGCCCTGGCCGAGGCGTGCGTGGATGCCGTCGCCGGCACCTCCGCCGACCTGCTCGTCGTCAACCGGACCAATTTCGGCGTCGGGGCGACCGGCACCCTCGGCGACCGCCTGCGCACCGCCCGCGAAGGCCGGGGCCGGCGAACCGCCGCCGCCTGCTTGCCGGACTTCCTGCGCCGCGGCACGGCGCTGGCGAACTTCAACCGTCCGGATCGCATCATCCTCGGCACGGACGAGGCCTGGGCAGAGACGCTGTTGCGGGAGATCCTCCGGCCTTTTGTCGGCTACGAATCCCAGGTCATCGTCATGCCGTCACGCGATGCCGAATTCACCAAGCAGGTCGTCAACGGCATGCTGGCCACGCGGTTGTCGTACATGAACGACATGGCGAATGTTGCCGATGCCATCGGCGTGGACATCGAGCACGTTCGCCGTGGTGTGGGTTCCGATGAGCGTATCGGTGGCCACTTCCTGCAGCCGGGTTGCGGCTTTGGAGGCACCGGCTTTTATCAGGATCTGCTGTCGCTGAAGTCGACGCTGGACAGCTCCGGTGTTGCGTCAAAACTTCTGGATACGGCACTGACCGTCAACGACGAGCAGAAGGATCTGCTGTTCCGCAAGTTGTGGAAGCATTTCCGCGGCCGGCTGGCCGGGCGCCGGATTGCGGTATGGGGCGTGGCGTTCAAGCCGGATACCGATCGGGTCGACTACGCACCGTCGCTGCGCATCGTCGAATCACTACTCGCGCAGGGCGCGGAGGTGGTGGCACACGATCCCCGCGCACTGGCGC
>JBKHWN010000145.1:0-4050 GCA_046566505.1 Gammaproteobacteria bacterium | reverse complement strand
CTCACCGGCGAAAGCGCGGAAGAAGCCAGTCCCGACACGCCGAGCGACGGTCCCGGGAAAGACGCTGGCTGATGGCCCCTGGCTTGAACGGTCAGGGTGACGCTCAACCGCGTCGCCGCCGGCGAGCGGTCAGTGGTGTGCTGGTACTCGACAAGCCTTCCGGCATGACCTCGAACGCTGCGCTGCAGCGGGTCAAGTGGCTGTTCCGTGCGGAAAAGGCCGGCCATACCGGCGCGCTCGATCCGCTGGCGACCGGGGTGCTGCCGCTGTGTTTCGGCGAGGCCACCAAGTTCTCCCAATACCTCCTGGATGCCGACAAGACCTACCGTGCGGAGGCGCGGCTGGGTGTGGTCACCGACAGTGGTGATGCCGACGGTGCTGTGCTGTCCGAACATCCGGTGCCCGCGCTGTCCCGAGACGAACTGGAGGCGGTGCTGGCCCGGTTCCGCGGTGGCATTGAACAGGTGCCGAGCATGTTTTCCGCACTCAAGCAGGGTGGCCGCCCGTTGTACGAACTGGCGCGGCAGGGCGTTACCGTTGAGCGCGCGGCACGGTCAATACGTGTCGACAGCCTGGAACTGGAATCGCTGGCTGGCGACCGCTTCGCGTTCGTTGCCCGGGTCAGCAAGGGCACCTATATCCGCAGCCTGGTCGAGGACATCGGGCAGGCCCTCGGTTGCGGCGCGCACGTCACGGCACTGCGGCGCCTGGCGGCGGGGCGGCTGGGCATCGCGCAGGCGGTGACCCTGGCCGAGGTCGAGCAGGTGGCAGAGGCTGCCGGCGAAGCCGGGCTGGACGCCTTGTTGCTGCCGCCGGACACCGCGCTGGACGGATGGCCGGTAGTCACCTTGTCACCTGAAAGCGCGTATCATGCGCGCCGCGGTCAGGCGGTCCCCGCCGGTGATGTTCCGGCGGGAACGCTGGTCGCGGTCTACGAGGATGCCGGTGCGGGCCCGAGGGTCTTTGTCGGCATCGGCGAGATCACCGGTGACGGGCGCCTGGCGCCGCGTCGCCTGGTGAACACCGGCAACGGTGTTCCGGGGAACGCCGGCAGTGGCGTTGCATCCCCCTAAAACCCGCCGGCTGCTGCAGTGATGCGCGGCAGTACGGTTTTCAGTCACTCGCATCGACGGAGAAATGTCATGGCACTCAATGCCGAAGAGAAAGCGAAAGTCGTCAAGGAGTTTTCCCGCAAGGAAGGCGATACCGGTTCGCCGGAAGTGCAGGTTGCACTGCTGTCCGCGCAGATCGACCAGCTGCAGGGCCACTTCAAGGCCCACCAGAAGGACCACCACTCGCGCCGCGGCCTGATCCGCATGGTCAACCAGCGCCGCAAGTTGCTGGACTACCTCAAGCGCGTTGACGAGAAGTCCTACCAGCAACTGATCCAGAAGCTTGGCCTGCGCCGTTGAGGACAAGGTAGCGACAGGAAGGGGCGTGAGCACTTTTCGCGTGAAGCGAAGAGTCCTCGCGCCCTTTCTTTTTGTCGCCCGCCATCCGGCGCGGGAAGCACGATTTCCCAAAGTGAAAAAAGGAAGAGGCAGAGAAGATGTTCAAGAAAGTACGCAAGGAGTTTCTGTACGGCCAACAAACGGTCGTCATGGAGACCGGCTACATCGCCCGCCAGGCGACGGGCGCGGTCATGGTCACCATGGGCGAAACAGCGGTGCTGGTCACCGTGGTCGCCCGCAAGGAAGCGAAGCCGGGCCAGGATTTCTTCCCGCTGACGGTGGATTACCAGGAGCGCGCCTATGCGGCCGGTCGTATTCCCGGTGGTTTCTTCAAGCGTGAAGGTCGCCCGACCGAGAAGGAAACGCTGACCTGCCGCCTGATCGATCGCCCGATCCGCCCGCTGTTCCCGGAAGGGTTCAAGAACGAGATCCAGGTCATCGCGACGGTGATGAGTGCTGATCGCGACAACGATCCGGATATTGCGGCGATGCTCGGCACCTCCGCGGCGCTGGCGATCTCCGGCGTGCCGTTCCAGGGCCCGATCGGCGCTGCCCGCGTCGGCTATGTCAACGGGGCCTACGTGCTGAACCCGAGTTACACCACGCTGAAGATTTCCGATCTCGACCTCGTCGTTGCCGGTACTTCGGAAGCGGTGCTGATGGTGGAGTCGGAAGCGAAGGAGCTGAGCGAAGACGAGATGCTCGGTGCCGTGTTGTTCGGCCACATCGAGATGCAGGGTGCGATCAAGGCGATCAACGAGCTGGTCGCCGAAGCCGGCAAGCCGAAGTGGGACTGGCAGGCTCCGCCGGCCAACACCGTGCTGGTATCCGCGCTGGAAGCGGCCTTCGCCGGCCCGGTATCCGAGGCCTACCAGATCACGGACAAGCAGCAGCGCTACACCCGGCTGGGCGAGTTGCGCCAGCAGGCCGTCGCGCAGTTTGCCGGTGACGAGGAAGGCAAGCCGTCGGCCGACGAGGTCAAGGGCGTGTTCGGCGACCTCGAGTACAACTCGGTGCGTCGCAACATCCTCGACGCCAAGCCGCGTATCGACGGCCGCGACACGAAAACCGTACGCCGCATCCACATTGATGCCGGCGCGCTGCCGCGCACCCATGGCTCGGCCGTGTTCACCCGTGGCGAGACGCAGGCCATCGTCGTGGCCACGCTCGGATCGATGCGCGACGCGCAGTTGATCGAAGGCCTGGACGGCTCGCGCAACGACCGCTTCATGCTGCACTACAACTTCCCTCCGTACAGCGTCGGCGAGACCGGCCGCGTCGGCACGCCCAAGCGCCGCGAGATCGGCCACGGTCGTCTGGCACGTCGCGGCGTCCAGGCCATGCTGCCGTCGGAGGAGAACTTCCCGTACACGATCCGCATCGTTTCGGAAATCACCGAGTCCAACGGCTCCTCGTCGATGGCCTCGATCTGCGGTTCGTCGCTGGCGCTGATGGATGCCGGCGTGCCGATGAAGGCACCGGTGGCGGGCATCGCCATGGGCCTGGTGAAGGAGGGCGATCGCTTCGCGGTGCTTTCCGACATCCTCGGCGACGAGGACCACCTGGGCGACATGGACTTCAAGGTGGCCGGTACCACCAAGGGCGTCACTGCCCTGCAGATGGACATCAAGATCACCGGCATCACCGAGGAGATCATGGAAGTCGCGCTCAACCAGGCGCGTGACGGCCGCATCCACATCCTCAACGAGATGAACAAGGTGCTGGCGCAGCCGCGTGCCGAGATCAACAGGCACGCGCCGACCTTCGTCACCATCAAGATCAACCCGGACAAGATCCGCGACGTCATCGGCAAGGGTGGCGCCACCATCCGCGCGATCTGCGAGGAGACGCGCGCCACCATCGACATCAACGACGATGGCACGGTGCGCATCTATGGCGAGACGCGCGAAGCGGCCGACGCGGCGATCAAGCGCGTCGAGGCCGTGACCGCAGAGGCCGAGATCGGGGCGATTTACGAGGGCAAGGTGGTGCGGATCGTCGATTTCGGCGCGTTCGTGCAGATCATGCCGGGGACCGATGGCCTGCTGCACATCTCGCAGATCTCCGACGAGCGCGTGAATGCCGTCACCGACTTCCTGTCCGAGGGGCAGATGGTGAAGGTCAAGGTGCTGGACGTGGACAACCGCGGCCGCATCAAGCTGAGCATGAAGGAAGTCGCCAGCGACTGATCCATGCCCGCGCGTTACGAAGAAACGAAAGGGGCCGCAAGGCCCCTTTCGTTTTTCGCACGCTGCTTTCCCGGCGTCTGTCCCGAGGCCTGTGCAGTCGGCCAGGTTCAGCCCGCCAGCCGTGATGCGATTTTCTGTTTCCAGCTGACGATGTCCGAGCCGTCACTGTCGAACAATGAAAAGCCGACCCGGAAGCCGTCCGCTTCCTGCCGGGACCAGCGCACCTCGCCGATGACGTACAGGCGCGGCGTCGACTGCCCGAAATCGGCACCGAGGCGCAGGATGGCGCCTGCGGGCAGCGGCCGGTCCAGCAGCAACTGCAGGCCGTTGGCGGAGAGGTCGACCCCGGAGCCGGCAACGGTCTCGGCGGGCGCGCTGCCGTCGGCGCTGGCACTGCGCACCTCCACGAA
>JBKHWN010000144.1:0-5687 GCA_046566505.1 Gammaproteobacteria bacterium | reverse complement strand
CGCCTTGTCACCCCGATAGCGGGCGGGTATGTTTACCCGCCAGTTTTTCCGCGACACCGGCCATCCAGTCCCGCTTCCGCCGCAACGTGTTGCCTGCAACAACAGCACCCCCGGGGTCCACGCGCCCCGGGTCCCTGTCCGCCGACTGACAATCCCTGAACGGAATGCCCATGAGCCACAAAGACGTCATCACCGTGCCGATGTTCCTGTCCCGCCTGCCGCGACTGGCGAAGAAACTTCCCGGCATCATCAAGGGATTGTCGGTTGCCAACGTCACGGATACGTCGAAGCCGGTGGGGCTGGGCCTGTGCCTGCAGGATGCCGTCCGGCGTAACCCGAACGGCACGGCGATCATGTACCGGGACACGCACCTGACCTATCGCCAGCTCAACGAATGGTCGAACCGCATCGCGCACCACCTGGCGTCAGTCGGCGTCAAGAAGGGCGATGTCGTGGCGGTGTTCATCGAGAACCGACCGGAGCTGCTGGCCGTGGTGCTCGGCTGCGCGAAGATCGGTGCGGTCAACGCCATGCTGAACACCCAGCAGACCGGCAAGGTACTCATCCACAGTTTCAATCTCGTGAAGCCCCGCGCTGCCGTGGTCGGCGAGGAGTTGCTGGCCCCCTTCAACGAAGTGCGCGAGCACCTTGAGGTCAACACCGACGCTGTCTACTACCTCGCGGACACCAACACCCTGGAGGAAGCCGGCAAGGCGCCTGAAGGCTTCCGCAACCTCCCGACCGAGATCAGCAACGCGCCCACCAGCGACCCGGACAGCATCAACCGGATCTACATCAACGATCCGCTGTTCTACATCTATACCTCCGGCACCACAGGGCTGCCGAAGGCCGTCATCTTCACCCATGGCCGCTGGATGAAGGCCTACGGTGGCTTTGGCCTGGGCGCCATGCAGCTCACCCCGCGTGACCGCATCTACGTCACGCTGCCCTTCTACCACGCCACCGGCATGTGCATTTGCTGGGGTTCCGCGCTGGCCGGCGCCGCCGGCCTGATCATGGTCCGCAAGTTCTCGGCAAGCCGCTTCTTCGACGACATCCGCAAGTACGACGCGACAGCCTTTGGCTATGTCGGCGAGCTGTGCCGCTACCTGATGGAGCAGCCGGAGAAGCCCAATGACCGCGACCACAAGGCGACCAAGATCATCGGCAACGGCATGCGCCCGAACGTGTGGGTACCGTTCAAGCAGCGCTTCGGGATCGAGGAAGTCCTTGAACTGTATGCGTCCAGCGAGGGCAATGTCGGCTTCAACAACATGTTCAATTTCGACAACACCGTGGGGATGTCCCCGGTGCCCTACGCCATCGTCCGCTACGACAAGGAAAACGATCGCCCCTTCCGCAATGCACGCGGCTTCATGGAGAAGGTCAGGAAAGGCGAAGCCGGGCTGCTGATCGGCGAAATCACCGACAAGAGTCCGTTCAAGGGCTATACCGACCCGGAAAAGACCGAGAAGGTGATCCTGCGCGACGTGTTCAAGAAAGGGGATTCCTACTTCAACACCGGCGACATCATGCGCGACATCGGCTTCAAGCACGCGCAGTTCGTCGACCGCACCGGGGACACCTATCGCTGGAAGGGTGAGAACGTCTCGACCACCGAAGTCGAGGTCATCATGGATGGCTTCAATGGCATTGTCGAAACGGTGGTTTACGGCGTAGAGATCCCCAACACCAACGGCCGCTGCGGCATGGCCTCCATCCGCCTCACGGTTCCGGAAGAGAAGTTCGACTTCAAGGGGCTGGCTGGCCACCTGCGCAGGGAGCTCCCGCACTACGCAGTACCGTTGTTCCTGCGCCTGGCTGAACAGATGGACACCACCGGGACCTTCAAGCACCAGAAGGCCAAACTCAAGGAAGAAGCGTTCTATCGCGAGAAGGTCGGCGCGCCGGTCTACGTGCTGCTGCCGGGGTCGGACGAGTACATCCGGGTAACCCACGAAATCGAGACCAACATCATCGACAACAAGTACCGGTTCTGAACCGGCACCCGGGTGCTCAATCCGCCAGGATGAAAAGCCCGGTACTCCACCGGGCTTTTTCTTGCCCGGCGTTTGCGTGAGGCTCCCCCGGGAAGAATCTTTTCCACAATTTCTGTGGATATCTTTGTGCATAGTGGCCCGCCAATCACTGCCAACCCGCGTCGGGCCTGGTATCCGGCAAAACGGCCACTTTTTGGGCTCGCCACGCAATATCAAATTAAATCAATGCGTTATAGTTAACTCTTGACACTTCAAATCACCATGTAACGCCAACACCAATGAAATGTGGTGACATCACGCATCCTGTGCACAACTC
Organism: Gammaproteobacteria bacterium; assembly: GCA_046566505.1. Classification (GTDB taxonomy): domain Bacteria; phylum Pseudomonadota; class Gammaproteobacteria; order Pseudomonadales; family JADFDG01; genus JADFDG01. The sequence continues at coordinate 3,371 of JBKHWN010000144.1, read as the reverse complement.
TGGCGCCGAAGCCCTCATCAGGGCGCAGAAGCAATGGGTCGGGTGGCAGATGTCAACCAGATTCGGGACAAAAAAAGGCCGGCGGGGAGCCGGCCTGGAAGACACCACTAAAAATAGCGGTGTGCGCTAAAACGTTGTCACGCGTTACTTGCCGGAGGAGCCTGTCTTGCCACCCTTGCGGGGAGCCTCCTCTTCGACCGTCAGCTTCTCGATGGTCCGGGTGAGCTCCTCGATCCGGTTGTTGAGCGCCTCAACCTCGCGCTTGTTGGGGATCCCCAACCGCGACAGGGCGCCGGACAGCCGGTCATCAAAGGCCTTTTCCATCTTTTCCAGCGTTTCGCCGGTACGGCCCTTCACCTTGGTCCTCACTTCCTCGACACGGGTACCGGTCTTCTCGACCTTGTCCCGCGCCCGCGACTCCACGTCACGACCAAGGTCCACCAGCGTGTCGAACAACTTGCTGCCCTCCTCCTCTGCCTTGGAGAAGGCACCCAGACCGGCAAGCCAGATCTGCTGGGTGTACTTGCGAAGATCCGTGGCTCCGCCTTGCGGGCGGAAGCGCGGAAAACCTTCCTCATCAAAGCTGTCGTCGTCTTCTTTCTTCATTTTCAGGGTTACCCCGTGTTGGACGGACAATCAGGCGACAAGGCAAAGAACAAAAAGAAACAAGGCCAATGCAGTGCACTTCCAGCGACAGCCCAAAGGCGGGCAATCAACTGGCTGCAATGCTAAGGCAGGCCGAAAGGGATTCGGAATTGTCGTGTCGGACAGTCGAACCGAAACCGGGGAAACCCGTGACGATCCGACGAAAGGCAGATCAGGCGGGCCCGTCTTCGTCCGGACCGATGTTGCGCGGAGGCGGCGTACTCAGCCGGTCCAGGACGCGGCGAACGCTGTCGCCAAAGATATCCGCAGTGCTCCGGGCTACCTGCCCCGCCCGCCCCATCAGGATCTCCCGCAACGCATCGATGGTTTCGGCAAACCCCTGGGCTATGCGCTGGCGCAGCAGTTGCTCCATGCGCAACGCGGTGTCATCGGCCTTGCGGTCAACGTGTCGCTCCAGTGCCGGCAGGAAAATACGCCAGGCCAGCAACCCGCCTATCACCAGCGTGAATGCGCTACTGAACAGCGCGGTCAGCAGGATGGCAACCCAGTTCACGTCCATATTTCAAAGCCACGTCATCAAGGTCCACTGGAAAAGGCCGGCCACCGCACCGAGTGCACCGCCCACCATGATCAAGATCCACTCGTCTTCCTGGAACGCGGGGCGCAACAGATCCTGGAACTCGTCGGAGGACAGCGCCTCCATGCGATCACGGAACAGCCGCTCCACGATTGCGCCACGATCCTTGTTGAAGACCGGATCGTCAAAGGGTTCCAGTGACATGTCAATGGCCTTAGCCTCAATGGCCTTTTTCAGGTTGGCATAGCCACCCATGCCAACCGTGAGTTGCGCAGCAGTGCGCACGACACCGCCTTCCACCAATGGACGCAGGTTTTTCTTGATGATCGCCCGGGTACGGTGCGAACGCGGGCCGGTCATCACGGCCGTCATGATGTTCTTGATCGTCATGAATTCCTGCGTGGCCAGACGGGCAAAAGTGGCCGCCACGTCGCGCTGCCGCTTGAGGAACAGCCCGTGCAGGACCACCGGCCCGACTTTCACCGGATGCAGCGGCCTGAAAATGACGTTGAGCGCCAGCCAGTTGGTAGCCGTCCCGACAAGAAAGCCGAAGAAGGGCATCACCCAGTCCTGCGGGTACAGAATGTAAATGGTCAGCTGCACCAGACCGAACAGGAACCCGAAATAGAAGCCCGAGTTGGTGACGAAACGGAACTCCGGCTCGCCGACTTCCAGGAAGACGCGGTTGAGCAACACCTTGTCGTTGCTCAGCAGCGTGGTGATCATGTGCTTGAGGTCGACAAGGTCGTCGATGTTTTCGCTGATGTCGGTCACCAGGCCGTCCATCAACTCCGGGATCTGGCGGCGGACACGCTGGTAGACCCGTTTCTTGACGATGATGGGCAGGTTTTCCCAAAGAACGGCGTTCTTCTCCGTCATCACTTCGTCGATGTATTCCTCGACGCGGGCGGAGGTCACCCGCGACACGTGCGAAGCAATCTTCTGCGGCTCCATCTCACGGAAGAATTCGTCCAGTGAGCCGAGCTTGGCCAGGGCGCGATCGACCACGATGGCCGCCATCTTCTCGACCTTGGAAGGGATGATCCCCTGCCAGCCGAAAATCGGGCGTATGCCGACGAACTCGGTGGGATAGAACGTCATCTTCACGGCGAGCCAGTTGGTCATCCAACCGATCGTGCCGGCGATCACCGGCATCAGCGCGAACCCCCAGAACTGCGGGTGCGAGACCATGCCGTCCCACCACGCGCCAAAACCTTCCAGCATCCTGTCTTCGCTCCGGTAACCTGTATCGCCCCATTGCCATGACGGGCAGCGCGCCTGGCGCCCGGCCATAAAAAATCCGGCGGCTTCATCGATAGCGGCCGCCGGACGCGCGAGTATAGCGCGAAAGGCCAATCCGGCACGTTACGCCGGACACCCGCCGCCGATTCTTTCCAGAGGCCGCGGCTTCGGCTACCGTGGGCGCCTCACTGCAGAAGGACGTCCTCATGGAAGCCCCTTCCTCCCCCGGCCAGTTCCTGATGCTCGGGGCGCTCGAGGTCCTGCTGAACCAGGCGCTTTCGGTTCACCCGCAGGGTCCGGCCACGCTGGAACATCTTTCGGGAAAGGTCATCAGGGTGCGGGCACACTCCCCGGACCTCATCTTTTACTGCCTGGTCGACGGCAACGGCATTGAGCTCACCCCGGAGTTCAGCGGCGACGCGGACATTCGCATCCGGGGCAGCGCCGGCCACCTGCTGTACCGGGCACTGCTGCCGGCAGGAGAGACTGCGACGGCCAGCCCGGATGATGACGAAATCCGCATCAGCGGTGACGAGGCCACCGTGCAGGCACTGCGTGACGCGCTGGAGACCTTCAATCTCTGGGAAGCAGTGCGCACCTGGCTGCGCGAGCACATCGCGATGCCGGAGATCCTCGGTCTCCTCAAGCACCACGATCCGGCCTGGCTCGAACGCCTGCAGGATCTTCCCCAGGTCGTGTCACGTGTGCTCGAAGAGTTGCAGCGGCAATCCGATACCCAGCAGCGCATTCTCGACGAAGTGCAATCGATGAAGTCGGCCCTGCGCAGGGAGCGTCGATCGGACGTACGGTCCATGGCGCTGGGCATGCTGTTCATGATGCTGGCGGTGCTGACGGCGACCGGCGCCCTGCCGCTGCTGGTCGGTGCCAGCGAGGATGTTGGCAGTCAGGCACTCGTTCTGGCCGCCCTCGGGGCAGCGATCATGCT
>JBKHWN010000143.1:0-11557 GCA_046566505.1 Gammaproteobacteria bacterium | reverse complement strand
GGATGGCAACCCGCGCGTGCTCGGCTTCGCCACGCGCGACCTTGATCATGTCCTTGCGCGTTTCCTCGGTCAGCGCCGGCATGATCAGGCGGATCACGGTGCCGGCGGTGTTCGGGTTCAGGCCGAGGTCGCTCTTGAGGATCGCCTTCTCGATCTCGGTCACCATGTTCTTTTCCCAGGGCGACACCGACAGCGTCCTGGAATCCTCGACGCTCACCTGCGCGAGCTGGCTGATCGGCGTTTCCGTGCCGTAGTAGTTCACGCGCACGCTGTCCAGGATCGACGCGTTGGCGCGGCCGGTACGGATCTTCTTGAACGCGACTTCCAGCGCCTCGATGCATTTCTTCATGCGGGCGTCGGCGTCTTTCTTGATGTCATTGATCATGGCGTCTTCCCTCCGGAAATAGTGGCAGCGCGGGATCAGCCGCGCTCGACGAGCGTGCCTTCGTTGCCGCCGACCATGATGTTCACCAGTGCACCCGGCTTGTTCATGTCGAACACGCGCAGCGGCATGTCATGGTCGCGGCACAGCACGATGGCGGTCAGGTCCATGACCTCCAGCTTGCGGTTGAGGACTTCGTCATAGGTCAGGCGGTCAAACCGTTCCGCCGACGGGTCGCGCTGCGGATCGGCGGAATACACGCCGTCCACCTTGGTTGCCTTCAACACGAGGTCAGCATCGACCTCGATGCCGCGCAGGCATGCCGCGGTGTCGGTCGTGAAGAACGGGTTGCCGGTGCCGGCGGCGAAGATGACCACCTCCCCCTCGTCGAGGTAGCGCGACGCGCGGCGGTGGTCATAGTGCTCGACGATCCCGCTCATGGGGATCGCGCTCATCAGGCGCGAACGGATGCGCGAGCGTTCCAGCGCATCACGCATGGCCAGCCCGTTCATCACCGTGGCCAGCATGCCCATGTAGTCGCCGGCGACGCGGTCCAGCCCGGCTTCGGACAATGCCTTGCCGCGGAACAGGTTGCCGCCGCCCAGCACCAGGCCGACCTGCACACCGATGCCGATGAGCTGGCCGATCTCCAGCGCCATGCGGTCCAGCACCTTGGGATCTATGCCGTAGCCCTCGTTGCCGGCGAGCGCCTCGCCGGACAACTTGAGCAGGATGCGACGGTATTTCGGCTGACGATCGGTAGGGCCCGCCATGCGTTTGTCTCCGTCGATTGTTGCGGCTTTGGTCGATCAGGCGGCTGTCGATCAGGCGCCCTTGGTCATGGCCGCGACTTCCGCGGCGAAATCGACTTCTTCCTTCTCGATGCCTTCACCCACCTCGAAGCGGATGAACGTCTTCACGGTCGCGCCGCTCTTCTTGACGAGGTCGCCGACCTTGGTGTCCGGATCCTTGACGAACGCCTGCTCGACGAGGCTGACCTCGGCCAGGAACTTGCGCAGCGAACCTTCCACCATCTTCTCGACGATGTTGGCCGGCTTGCCGGACTCGGCCGCCTTGGCCGCGTAGATTTCCTTTTCCTTGGCCAGCACTTCCGCCGGGACGTCGGACGGGCTGACAACCATCGGGTTGGACGCGGCCACATGCATGGCGAGGTCCTTGCCGAGTTCGACGTCGCCGCCGGTGAGGCTGGTCAGCACGCCGATCTTGCCGCTGTGGACATAGGCACCGATGACATCGCCCTCGATGGTGGCGATGCGACGCACCTGGATGTTCTCGCCGATCTTCTGCACCAGCGCCAGGCGGGCGCTTTCCAGCGCGCCGTTGTCGGCCGCCATCAGTTTGGCGACATCCGTCTGGCCGGACGCCAGCGCGGCGTGCGCGACGTTGCGGGCGAATTCGAGGAAGCTGGCATCGCGGCCGACGAAGTCGGTCTCGCAGTTCACTTCTGCCAGGATGCCCTTCTTGCCGTGGGTTTCGACGGCGACCACCACGGTGCCTTCGGCTGCGGTGCGGCCGGCCTTCTTCGCCGCCTTCGCCTGGCCGGATTTGCGCATGTTGTCGATGGCCAGCTCGATGTCGCCGCCGGCTTCGACCAGCGCCTTCTTGCATTCCATCATGCCCAGGCCCGTGCGCTCACGAAGCTCTTTCACCATGCCAGCGGTAATTTCCATCGTCTTTCCCCTGAATCGAATTGGGTTCTCTGTTTCCCCGGCGACACGGCGCCGGATTCAAAAAAGGGGGCATAGCCCCCTTTTTTCGATCATGCGGTCTCCGCGCGATCGCGTGCGGCTCAGGCCTTGTCGGCGCCTTCCGCGACTTCGACGAAGCCACCGCTGTCCTTGGCACCGGCGCCGGTCAGGTCGGCGTGCTGGCGACCTTCGCTGATCGCCTCGGCTGCCGCCTGCACGTACAACTGGATGGCGCGGATCGCGTCATCGTTGCCCGGGATGACGTAGTCGATGCCCTGCGGATCGGAGTTGGTATCGACGATGCCGACCACCGGGATGCCCAGCTTGTTGGCTTCGGCGACCGCGATCTCCTCGTGGTCGACGTCGATCACGAACATCACGTCCGGCAAGCCGCCCATGTCCTTGATGCCGCCGATGGCGCGCTCGAGCTTCTCCATCTCGCGGGTGCGCATCAGCGCTTCCTTCTTGGTCAGCTTCGCGAACGTGCCGTCCTGCGACTGCTGCTCAAGATCCTTCAGGCGCTTGATGGACTGGCGGATCGTCTTCCAGTTGGTGAGCATGCCGCCCAGCCAGCGGTGGTTGACGTACGGCATGCCGGCGCGCACGGCTTCGTCCTTGACGATCTGCGCGGCTGCACGCTTGGTGCCGACGAAGAGAACCTTCTTCTTCTTCGACGCCTCGGAATTCAGGTAGGTCAGGGCCTCGTTCAGCGCCTTGGTGGTGTGCTCGAGGTTGATGATGTGGATCTTGTTGCGTGCGCCGTAGATGTACGACGACATTTTCGGGTTCCAGAAACGGGTCTGGTGGCCGAAGTGCGCGCCTGCCTGCAGCAGTTCACGCATGGTGACGTGTGCCATGTGTTTTTCCTCTGTGCGGGTTGTGCCTCCGCATCCCCCGACGTCCAACCCCTTGCAGGGCACCCGGGACGGCGTGACGGAATGCGTGCGTATTTATGAAAAACCCGCAGTTCCTGCGGGCCTATGCCAGTGCGATCGACGTTTCCGCTGCGAGGTACAGCCGCTAGAATGCGGCCTCCCGCGCCGGCCCCGCCGGAGCGCCGCGCTTTATATCACAGCCGCCCGGCCGCAGGCGACCCCCGCCCTCCCCTGGTGCCATCCCGGCCGCGGGCGGGTGCCGGGGCCGGCCCGGACGCATCCGCAGACCCCGGAGACCCATGACCATCATCAGGAAGAGCCCCACCGACATCGCCCGGATGCGCGTCGCCGGCCGTCTCGCCGCCGAAGTACTGGAAATGATCGCCCCGCACGTCCAGCCGGGGGTCTCGACCGGCCACCTGGACCGCCTGTGCCATGACCACATCGTCAACGTGCAGAAGGCGATCCCGGCACCGCTCAACTACGGGGGGGGCGGCGGTCGCGACCCGTTCCCGAACGCCATCTGCACCTCGGTCAACCATGTGGTCTGCCACGGCATCCCCAGCGAGGAGAAGCTGCTCAAGCGCGGCGACATCGTCAACCTGGACATCACCGTCATCAAGGACGGCTGGCACGGGGACACCAGCGCCATGTTCGTGATCGGCGAGATCTCGCCCTTCGCCGGGCGGCTGGTGAAGGTGGCGCAGGAATGCCTGTACAAGGCCATCGCCGCCGTCCGCCCGGGCGTGCGCCTGGGCGACCTGGGCCACGTGATCCAGAAGCATGCGGAGGCCAACCATTTCTCGGTCGTTCGCGACTACTGCGGCCACGGCATCGGCGAGGGCTTCCACGAGGATCCCCAGGTACTGCATTACGGGCGGCCCGGGACCGGGATCGTCATCGAGGAAGGCATGACCTTCACCATCGAGCCGATGATCAACGCAGGCAGCCACCACACCCGGCTGCTGGCCGACGGCTGGACGGTGGTGACCAAGGACCACAAGCTCTCCGCGCAGTGGGAACACACGCTGGCGGTGACCGCCACCGGCTGCGAAGTGCTGACGGCACGCCAGGACGAGTCCTTCTGAGGGTCCCCGCCATGACCGGGCCCACTGCTTTCCTGCCGCTCACCATTGGCCTGCTGGTCGCCCGCTGTGCCGAAGGCGCACCGGGCCCGGCCATGCGTGCCTACCTGAAGGACGCCCAGGCCTGGCTGGCCGGCCGGTTCCGCGACGGGACACCGGCGCGGGCGCTGGTGCGGGCGCGTGCCGACGTCGTCGACGACGTGCTGGTCGCCGCCTGGCGCCACTTCGCGCTGGCCGACAACCCGGATATCGCGCTGCTGGCCACCGGCGGCTATGGCCGCCGGGAGCTGCACCCGGGCTCCGACGTCGACATCCTGATCCTGCTGGCCGGCGACACCGCGCAGGCGCACCGGGCGGAAATCTCCGGCTTCATCACCTTTCTCTGGGACATCGGCCTGGAAATCGGCTCCAGCGTGCGCAGCATCGACGAGTGCGTGGCGCAGGCCGAGGCGGACATCACCATCGCCACCAACCTGATGGAAGCGCGCACGCTGGCCGGCGACGACGCACTGCTGGTGGAAATGCAGCGCCGCACCGGCCCGGAGTTTGTCTGGTCCAGCGCGGCGTTCTTCGAAGCCAAGCGCAACGAACAGGTGCTGCGCCACCGCAAGCACAACAACACCGAGTACAACCTGGAGCCGGACGTCAAGAACGCACCGGGCGGGCTGCGCGACATCCAGATGGTCGGCTGGGTCACCAAGCGGCACTTCGGCGCGAAGACGCTGCACGAGCTGGTCGACCGCGGCTTCCTCGACGAAAGCGAATACCAGGCGCTGATCGACGCCCAGGACACGCTGTGGCAGATCCGCTACGCCCTGCACGTCATCACCGGCCGGGGCGAGAACCGCCTGCTGTTCGACCACCAGCGCACGGTGGCCGACCTGCTTCGTTACCGTGACTCGGACGCGAACCTCGCCGTCGAGCAACTGATGAAGCGCTACTACCGGACGGCGCTGGAAGTCTCGCAGCTGAACGAGATGCTGCTGCAGTTGTTCGACGAGGCGATCCTGCGTTCCGGCGCCGAGGACGTGATCGTCCCGCTGAACGCGCGCTTCCGGTTGCGCAACGACTACCTGGAAGTGACCCACGAAAAGGTCTTTGCACGTTATCCGCCGGCGCTGCTGGAAATCTTCGTGCTGATGGGGCAATCCGCCGACATCCGCGGCGTGCGCGCGTCCACCATCCGGCTCATTCGCCACAACGTGCACCGCATCGACGATGCACTGCGCAATGACCTGCGCGCGATCTCGCTGTTCATGGAACTGCTGCGTGCGCCGGCGCAGCTGTTCACGCCGCTGCTGGAGATGAAGCGCTACGGCGTGCTGGGCGCCTGGGTTCCGGCCTTCGCGCACATCATCGGCATGATGCAGTACGACCTGTTCCACATCTACACGGTCGACGCGCACACGCTGCGGGTGATCAAGAACATGCGCCGCTTCCGCTACCCGGAAGTGCGCGAGCAGTTCCCGCTGGTCTGGGATGTCTACCATCGCCTGCCCAAGCCGGAATTGCTGTACCTGGCCGGCCTGTTCCACGACATCGCCAAGGGCCGTGGCGGCGACCACTCGGAAATCGGCGAGCGCGAGGCACGCGAATTCTGCCTGCACCACCGTCTTGGCAAGTGGGATGCGAACCTCGTCGCCTGGCTGGTACGCAACCACCTGCTGATGTCGGTGACGGCACAGAAGAAGGACGTTTCCGACCCGGACGTGATCATGGGCTTCGCGCGCCGGGTCGGCGACATGGTGCACCTGGACTACCTGTACTGCCTGACCGTCGCCGACATCAACGCCACCAACCCCAACCTGTGGAACGGCTGGCGCGCCACCTTGCTGCGCCAGCTGTACGCCGGGACCAAGCGCGCACTCCAGCGCGGGCTGGAAAGCCGCGTCGACCACCAGGTGTGGATCGACGAAACCAAGTCGGCCGCGCTGACCCTGCTGCGCCAGCGCGGCATGGACGAGGACGACGTGCAGCGCATCTGGGCTGGACTCGGCGACGACTATTTCCTGCGCGAAAGTGCCGACGAGGTGGCGTGGCATACCGAGGCCATCCTCGCCCACCCGCCCGGCGGCGGCCCGCTGGTGCTGGTGCGCAACACCCGGGCGCACGCCTTCGAGGGCGCCACCCAGATCTTCGTCTACACGCGCGACATGCCCAACCTGTTCGCCGCATCGGTGGCCGCCATGGGCCAGTTGCAGCTGAGCATCCTGGACGCGCGCATCATCACCTCCACCGAAGGCTTCAGCCTCGACACCTACGTGGTGATGAACGAGAACGGCGAACGCATCGGCGACGACCCGGCGCGCTTCGCGCAGATCCGCCAGACGCTCACCGAAACGCTGCGCGACCCGACGCATTTCCCGGCCATCGTGCAGCGCCGCCTGCCGCGCCAATACCGGGCCTTCGACTTCCCGACCGAAGTGACGATCAGCAATGACCTCAACGGACGCACCGTCATCGAGGTCATCACGCTGGACCGCCCCGGACTGCTGGCGCGTGTCGGCCGGATCTTCATGGCGTTCAACCTGCAACTGCAGAATGCGCGCATCGCCACGCTCGGTGAGCGTGCCGAGGACGTGTTCTTCGTGACCGGCGCCGACGGCAAGCCGGTATCCGACCCTGAACTCTGCTCGCGCCTGCAGCAGACACTGCGCAGCGAACTGGACCGCACCGATGAATCCTGACCTGGGCCACCTGCACGCCTACCCGTTCGAGAAACTCGGCCAGCTGATGCGCGGCGTCACACCGCCGGCCGACCGCCGTCACATCGCACTGTCGATCGGCGAGCCCAAGCATGCATCGCCACCCTTCGTGCTGGAGGCGCTGGCACGCAACCTGGAAAAACTGAGCGTCTACCCGACAACCAAGGGCTCCGACCACCTGCGCGAAACCATTGCCGGCTGGCTGGTGCGCCGTTTCGGCCTGCGTGCGCTTGATGCTGCGTCCCAGGTGTTGCCGGTCAACGGCACGCGCGAGGCGCTGTTTTCCTTTGCCCAGGCCGTGATCGACCGCAGCAGCAGCCCGGTCGTCGTTTCGCCGAACCCGTTCTACCAGATCTACGAAGGTGCCGCGCTGCTGGCCGGCGCCGCGCTGCACTTCGTGCCCTGCACCGCAGCCACCGGCTTCAAGGCGGACTTTGCCGCCGTGCCGGCGGATACCTGGAAGCGCTGCCAGTTGCTCTACGTCTGCTCGCCGGGCAACCCGACCGGCGCGGTGCTTGGCAACGATGATTTCCGCGAACTGATCGAACTGGCCGACCGCCACGATTTCGTGATCGCCAGCGACGAGTGCTACTCGGAAATCCATTTCGACGAGGACGCACCGCCGCAGGGAATCCTCGGCGCCTGCGCCGCCATGGGCCGCGACGACTACGCGCGCTGCATCGCCTTTCACTCACTGTCCAAGCGCTCGAACCTGCCGGGATTGCGCTCGGGCTTCGTCGCCGGCGATGCGCACGTGCTGGCGAAATTCCTGCACTACCGCACCTACCACGGCTGCGCGATGAGCCTGCCGGTGCAGGAGGCATCGGTGATCGCCTGGAGCGACGAGGCGCACGTGCGCGCCAACCGCGACCTGTACCGCGAGAAGTTCCGCCGGGTGCGGGAAATCCTCGCGCCGGTGCTGGACGTCCCGATGCCCGATGCCGGCTTCTACCTGTGGGCGGCAACCCCGGTCGCCGACGACGTGTTCGCACGCGGCGTTCTAGAGCGCGAGAATGTCACCGTGCTGCCCGGGAGTTTCCTGTCGCGCCCGGTCAACGGCACCGACCCGGGGGCCGGGCGCGTGCGGATGGCGCTGGTGGCCAGCGTCGAGGAATGTGTCGAGGCGGCGCAGCGCATCCGCCGTCATGTCGAAGGGCTTTGAGCATGTTGCACCTGTACGGCATCAAGAACTGCGGAACGGTGAAGAAGGCACTCGACTGGCTCGACGGTCACGGCGTCGCCTACACCTTCCACGATTTCAAGAAGGAGACGTTGAGCGCCGCCATGCTGGATGGCTGGCTCAAGGCGGTCGGCTGGGAAGTGCTGCTGAACCGCAAGGGCACGACCTGGCGGGGTCTGCCCGACAAGGTGAAGGAAGCGATCGATGCAAAATCGGCGCGCGCGCTGATGCTGGAGAATCCGTCGATCATCAAGCGGCCGGTGACGGTCAGCGGCGGAACTGTGATCGTGGGATTTGATGAGGAAGATTTTGCGAAGCGGTTTGGCTGAGGCCGTGCGGGTGAAACGGTCGGGCGCCGCAAGCCCCGGTCACTGATCACCTGCTCCCTCTCCCCCGGGGGAGAGGGGGAAAAGCACGGCGGCACACAAGCACATCACGAGTGACAGCGAGGACAACATGACGACGCACTTTTTTGCCATCGGACTGGGTATCGGCACCAAGAACAGCAAGGGCAACTGGCTGGAGGTTTACTATCCGCGGCCGCTGCTCAACCCGGATTTCGCGATGTGCAAGCGCATCAGCGAGGCGGTTGGCCACCAGGGGGGCCAAACGAGGGGTAACGTCGCGCTCGATCTTGATGTCGATGCGCTGATGCACATCGTGTCCGCCGCCGAGTCCGCCGGCGACCATGGCCTTGCCGACCTGGCGCGCGATTTCGCGACGTCGCGCCGACCGATGGTACTGACGCTGCTGGAAACAGACAGCGAACCGGCCAGCACGCCGGAGGCCTACCTGAAACTGCACCTGCTTTCGCACCGGCTGGTGAAACCCCACGGCGTCAACCTGAAAGGGATTTTCCCGCTGCTGCCGAACGTCGCCTGGACCAGCGCCGGCGCCATCGACATCGAGGAACTGCCGCAACGGCAACTGCAGGCACGACTGGCCGGCGAAACGATCACCGTGCACGGCGTCGACAAGTTCCCGCGCATGACCGACTACGTGGTACCGACCGGCGTGCGCATCGCCGATGCATCACGCATACGCCTGGGCGCCCATGTCGGCGAAGGCACGACGGTCATGCACGAGGGCTTCATCAATTTCAACGCGGGTACTGCCGGCACCAGCATGGTCGAAGGCCGCATTTCTGCCGGCGTGTTCGTCGGCAAGGGCTCGGACCTCGGCGGTGGCTCATCGACGATGGGCACGCTCTCCGGGGGCGGCAATATCGTGATCTCGCTGGGCGAGGGCTGCCTGCTCGGCGCGAATGCCGGCGTCGGCATCCCGCTGGGCGACAGGTGCACGGTGGAATCCGGCCTTTACATCACCGCCGGCACCAAGTGCGCGGTGCTGGATGACAAAGGGCAGGTCGTGCAGACGGTGAAAGCACGCGAACTGGCCGGCAAGTCCAACCTGCTCTTCCGCCGCAATTCCACCACAGGCGCGGTGGAGTGCCTCACCAACAAGAGTGCGGTGGAGTTGAACGCGGAGTTGCACAAGCACAACTGACCCCCTCTCCCCTGCCCCTCTCCCCAACGGGGAGAGGGGTTTCGTACTCTCCTGCCTGCAAGAGGGGTTTCGTACTCTCCTGCCTGCAAGATCGGTTCGGTACTCGTCGCCTCCGCGCAAGAGGGGTTCCGTACTCACCCCTGTCAGCCGGGGAGCGGGGTTGTTCTTGCCAGTCTTCCCGGCGGGACGCGTTCTTTCTTAGCCCCTCTCCCTTGCAGGGAGAGGGGTTGGGGAGAGGGTCGGGCGTGAAAGTCTAGAGGTTCGGGCACTCCAGGCCCTTGTACTTGGTCATCTCCAGACCTTTCTTGCAGGCGATACCCTTGAAGCCGCCACCACAGGCCTCCATCGCCACTTTCTTCTCGGTGCAGCGCATTGCCAGATTCGCCGCTGCGTCGACCATCTCGCTGCCGGTGTTCACGGTCACTACCTGCTCAGCGGTCACGTCGACGTCAACAACCTGCACCGCAGCCTCCGCGCCGTCAGCGGCGGCCGGCGCTTCCTCCTCTGCCATGAGCACCGGGGACGCCAGCAGGGCAATCGCCAAAGCACCTGTCCTGAAAAGTACGTTCATTTTCAAATTTTCCTTTTTGTTGTCGGGGGGCGTTGTCGGGATTGTTGTGCCCACCTTGCCCATCGCCTTTCCTGTCCACGCTCGACGGACGCGTTACGGTATACCGGCAGGAGTTCCTGCACACTCCCCCGGTTACGTGACTTGAACCCCGGCAGGGACGACCCTATACTCCCCGCCGTATCCGATATACCCCCAGGGGTATATGAGTCAGCATCGAAAAGGAGCCTTCATGAACATCCGACGCCTACCGCCGTTCGCCCTGCCCGTTCTTGCCATGCTGGCCCTGTCCGCGTGCGGTGGCGGCGCCCCGGAAAGCGCCGCGCCGAAGGCCGCCGTCCCTGCTGACCCGGCGACGTTCCTGACCGTGGCCGCCGGCCCGGTGCCGGACACCATTACCCTCGACGGCACGCTGGAAGCCACCAACAAGGCGACGCTGACGGCGCAGACCAGCGGGCGCGTGGTGAAGATCAACTACGACGTCGACGACTACGTGCCGGCCGGCGCGGTGATCATGGAACTGGCCGCTACCGAGCAGGGCGCGCGGGCAGCACGCGCTGCCGCCGGCATCAGCGAGGCGCAGGCCGCGCTCGCCGAAGCAGAAAGCAATTTCCGGCGCGCCGAGCAGCTGGTGGCCCAGCAACTGATCTCGAAAGCGGATTTCGACCGCGTGCGCGCCAACTACAGCGCGGCACAGGCCCGCGTCGAGCAGGCCAGCGCGGCCGCGAAGGAAGCCCAGGCGGAGGTCGGCTACACCGTGGTGCGCGCGCCGTACAACGGCATCGTCACGGCGCGGCATATCGAACGGGGCGAGCTGGCCACGCCGGGCAAGCCGCTGATCTCCGGCCTGTCGCTGGAGAAGGTGCGGGTCACCACCCGCGTGCCGCAGACCTTCATCGACCGCGTGCGTGAACAGAAGAAACTGGAACTGATCCTGCAGAACGGCGACACGGTGGAAGCGACCAACGTCGTCGTCTTCCCCTATGCCGATGAAGACAGCCACAGCTTCCGCGTGCGCGCCGACCTCGCACCGAACGTCTCCGGCGAAATCTATCCCGGCATGTTCGTCAAGGTGCGGCTGGTGACCGGCGAGAAGCAGGCGATCCGCGTGCCGGCCAGCGCGGTAGTGGAACGCAACGAACTGAGCGCCGTGTACGTGCGCAAGGCCGACGGCACGCCGGCGCTGCGCCAGGTCCGCACCGGGCGCCGGGAACAGGGCCAGGTGGAAATCCTCAGCGGCCTGAAGGAAGGCGAGCAGGTGTGGATCGACGTGAAGGTGGCCGTCGCCGCGAGGACTGCCCCATGAAGGATGAGCGGATGGGCATTTCCGGCCGCATCGCGCAGGCCTTTCTCACCTCGCAACTGACGCCGCTGCTGGCACTCACCGGCATCCTGCTCGGCTTGTTTGCCATCGCGGTGATGCCCAAGGAAGAAGAGCCGCAGATCGACGTCACCATGGCCAACGTGTTCGTGCCGTTCCCCGGCGCCAGCGCGAAGGAAGTGGAGAACCTGGTGTCGACGCCGGCCGGGCAGGTGCTGTCGGAGAT
>JBKHWN010000142.1:0-39948 GCA_046566505.1 Gammaproteobacteria bacterium | reverse complement strand
CGTAGTCGGGCGTGCGGGAGTTGTGGTCGAGGACGACGTTCTCCAGCACGGCGCCGAACTTGATGGCGTCCCAGATGACCGGCTCGTTTTCCTTCGACAGGTTGATGCACTTGGCGTAGCAGCCGCCTTCGATGTTGAATACCGAGCCTTCGGCCCAGCCGTGCTCGTCGTCGCCGATCAGGTAGCGCTCCGGGTCGGCCGACAGCGTGGTCTTGCCGGTGCCGGACAGGCCGAAGAACAGCGACACGCCGCCGTCCTCGCCGACGTTTGCCGAGCAGTGCATCGGCAGGACGTTCTTCTCGGGCAGCAGGAAGTTCTGTACCGAGAACATCGCCTTCTTCATCTCGCCGGCGTACTGCATGCCGGCCAGCAGCACCTTGCGCTGCGCGAAGTTGAGGATGACGCAGCCGTCGGAATTGGTGCCGTCACGTTCCGGCACGCACTCGAAGCCCGGCGCGTTCACGACCTGCCACTGCTCCTTGTGCTTGGGGTTGAACTTGTTCGGGATGATGAACAGGTCGTTGGCGAACAGGCAGTGCCACGCGGTCTCGGTGCTGACCTTCACCGGCAGGTAGTGGTCCGGGTCGGAGCCCACGTGCAGGTGCGAAATGAAATGGTCGCGGTCCCCCAGGTAATCCTGCACGCGGTTCCACAATGCGTCGAAACGGTCGGCCGGGAACGGGCGGTTGATCGGTCCCCAGTGGATGTGCTCGCTGGTCGACGGTTCGTCGACGATGAAGCGGTCCGCCGGCGAGCGGCCGGTGCGGTGACCGGTGCTGACCGTCAGGGCGCCGTTGCTGGCGAGTTGGCCTTCATTGCGCTGGAGGGCAAGTTCGACGAGTTGCGTGCGGGAGAGATCCTGAAAGATCTTGAGCGTAGTCATGGGTTCCATGGGCCTGGGTTGAGGCCGAAGGGGCTGCCGGGTTGGGGCAGCCGTCGGCAGGGCCGGATGCGCCCCCTTGGGCGACCGGTACCCGGTCGGGGTGCCGGCCGGGAGGCGGGCGATTATCGTCGAAAAGGGGCCGTTCGTGTAGGCAGTTGCCCCCCGGGTTGACCGGGGAATCCTTGCCGGGACCGGTCCCCGGTCAGGCGACCCGCGGTTCGACGATGATCTGGGTTTTCACCGAGTTGGCGATGAAGCAGTCCCGGTTGGCCTTTTCGTGCAGCTGCCGCAACTCGTCGATCGTCGGCTTGCGGTCGCCACCGAAGGTCACCATGGGCTGGAGCAGGACCCGCGTGACAGCGATGCGTCCCTGCTCGTTCTTGTCGAGGATGCCGACGGCATCGTCCTCGTAGTGCGTGACCTGGAAGCCGGCCTTGGCGGCCGCCGTCAGGAAGGACAGCAGGTGGCAGCTGGACAGGGATCCGACAAAGCCTTCCTCGGGGTCCACGAACCGCACCGGTTCCCCGGCATCCTGCGGCGGGGTGCCGACGACCTCGGCACCGTTGTCGAGGATCCAGCGGTAGTGGTCACTCGCCGAGGCAGCGTCCCAGGCGACCGTGATGCTGTATTGCGCCATGCAAAGACCTCGTGCGCGATGGGGCGGGAAGCGAAAGGGTCCTCGCCGGCGGGGCCAACCTTATCAGGTCGGTATGGTCCCCGGCAGTGGTTTGTCCGACAGTGGAGCGAGGTGACTAATCATTTGTACTGACCGGCTTGTCCAGCGACCAGTAACGGTAAAAGCACAGGGTCAGCAGGCAAAGGCAGAGCTCGTTTACCGCGCGGGCCACGATGTCCGCCCCCAGCGTTGCACTGGCATCCGCCGCCGTGGCGATGTGCAGGACCATGAATACCGCAGTGACCAGTACCAGGCCGCCTAGCAGCGTCAGCAGGAACAGGTCCAGTTGCCGGGCACGCGAGCGCCGCCAGGCTTCGGCCAGTGCTTCGGCCGCACGCATTTTTTCGGTGATGACCAGGATGGGTGCCAGCCCCAGGCGCGCGTAGAACCAGGCGCCCGGGACCACGAACAGAAAGACGATGCCGAAGCCGACCACCGCGCCGATGACGATGCTGGCCAGCAGCAGCGCCGGCCAGGCAACGACGACGGCGGATAGCAGCGGGGCGAGGGCAATCCTGCCCTGCGTGGCCAGCTGGTGTATGGCCACCACCTTGGCGCCCAGCGCCAGCGGGTAGAGCAGCGTGAGCGCCACGGCGCTGGCGGTATGCAGCACGGGCTTTTCGTCCACCAGCGCGATCGGCTCGCCCAGCGTGTAGGCGACGAGCGCCGCCGCGATGGCAAACGGCAACGTCACGGCCAGCAGTGCCAGGAAGTTGGCGCGGAAGAAATAGAGGATCTCGCCAAGACGGTCGCGCATTGCCGTTACCTATTTCGCATACCCGTGTTCGCGGAACCAGCTGATGGAGTCGGCGAGCGAGATGCCCACATCGCGCGGGGCATAGCCCAGCTCGCGGCGCGCCTTGTCCACCGACATGAACGCGTGGAGCGTGCCGTACTTGATCTCGCCCAGCGTGAACGGCGGGCGGCGATCCTTGAGCAGGTTCTCGGTGACCAGTTCGGCGGTGAACGCCGCGACCTTCATCGCCGTCGCCGGGACCGGGATCAGGAACGCGTGTTCCTTGCCCAGGCAGCGCCCGACCAGCCGCACGAACTCCTCGCCGGTCATGTTCTGGTTGCCGAGCAGGTATTTCTCGCCGGTGCGCCCCTTTTCCGCCGCCAGTACGTGGCCCAGCGCCACGTCGCGCACATCGACGACGTTGAAGCCGCCGTCGACCTTCATGCGGGTGAGGCCCTTCATCATCTGCAGGATGATGTTGCCGGTCGGCGTCGGCGCGACGTCGCCGGGACCGAACGGGAAGCAGGGGTTCACCACGACCAGGTCGAGCCCGTTCTGCGCGAAGCCGAGTGCTTCCTGCTGCGACAGGTATTTCGACAGCACGTAGGGCGTTGCCGTGTACTGGTTGAACGGCGTGTCCTCGTCCGACACCTCGCGACCGGGCTTGATGCCGATGGCGCTCAGCGAGCTGGTATAGACCACTCGCTTGACGCTGTCCGAGTGTTTGCAGGCCCAGAAAATATTGCGCGCGCCCTGCAGGTTCACTTCCCACAGTGGCCGCCAGTCCGGCATCCAGGTGCTGTACACCGCTGCGAGGTGGAACACATGGTCGACGCCGGCAATTGCGCGTTCCACGAACGCCTTGTCGAGGATGTTGCCGGTGATGATCTCCGGCTTCAGGTGGTCGATGTTGCGGGTCGACTCGCCCGGCAGCACCGCGGCGCGCACGCTGATGCCGCGCCGCGTGAGTTCCTCGACCACATGGGAACCGATGAAGCCGGCGGCGCCGGTGACGAGGACCTTCTGCATGACAACTCCTGGCTGGCCGATGGCGGCCGGCGATTATGACCGAGGGGTGGCCCGCCAAGGACCGCCGGGTGGCAACGATTTGTTTACCCCGGGGTCCGGGGCGTGGAAGTCAGGAGGCGACCGGCCGCTTGGCCAGTTTCCGCTGCAGCGTGCGCCGGTGCATGCGCAGCGCGCGTGCGGCCGCCGAGATGTTGCCGCCGTGCTCGGTCAGCACGCGCTGGATGTGTTCCCACTCCAGGCGGGAGACGGACATCGGCTCCTCCGGCAGCGGGCCGGGTTCTGCCGGCGACTCCCCCGCGTTCAGTGCGTGCAGGATGGCGGTGACGTCCGCGGGCTTCGCGAGGTACTGCACGGCACCCAGTTTCACCGCCTCGACGGCCGTGGCGATGCTGGCATAGCCGGTCAGCACCAGGATGCGTGTGCCGGGGTTGACCTCCAGCAGCGGGCGGATCAGGCGCAGGCCGGATTCACCCCCGATGTTCAGGTCCAGCACGACGTACTCGGGTTCATGTTCCTTCGCCAGTGCCAGTGCGGCCTCGGGATTCCGCGCCCCGTAGACGACGTATCCGCGCTGGCCGAGCGAACGGCAGAGAACCCGGTTGAAGGTTTCGTCGTCATCGACGACCAGCAGGTGCGCGGGCTGCTCCGTCGCGGGTGCCTCGGTCATGCTTCTATTTTCTCCAGCGGTATGCGCAGGCTGGCGACGGTGCCGCCGCCGGGACGGGGTGAGAATTCAAGCCGGCCGCCATGGCGCTGCAGTGTATCGCGCGCCAGAAAGAGCCCGATGCCCATGCCGGTGGGGCGCTCCGTGCGGGGCGCGCTGCCCAGTGTGTCGCGCAGTTCTGCCGGCAGGCCGGGGCCGCGGTCGGCGACCTCGAGCACCAGTGCGCCGTCCTCGATGCGGGCATTCAGCTCGACTGGTTCGCCACTGGCATCCGCCGCGTTGTTCACCAGCGTATGCAATGCCTGTGAGAGGGTCTCGTCCGCGACGAGACTGGTGTCAGCCAGTGCGGCGTCGCACCGGACGACAACCGTCGAGCCCGGCCGCTGGACGCGCCAGCGGCCCGCCACGTCGTTGATCCATGTCGATGCCGCCAGCGCGCGTCCGCCCTCGGCGCGTCGCGCACCGGCTTCGGCGGTCAGCATCGAGAGGATCTGCCGGCACTGGTCGATCTGCGTGTGCACGAGCACCAGGTCCTCGCGCAGTTCGCCGCAGGTTTGCGGCGAGGCGAGCAGGTCGTCGATGACGATGCGCATGGTGCCCAGCGGCGTGCCGAGATTGTGCGCAGTGCCGGCGGCCAGATTGCCCAGTGCCACGATGTGTGCTGCGCGGGCCATCTCTTCCCTGGCCGCCGCCAGCGCACGATCCCGTGCACGAATCGCGTCCATCATGCGAACCACGAAGCCGACGATGACGGCGGCGGACAGCACGAAGGTGAGCCACATGCCGGCGAGGTGCAGGGTGGCGGCAAGCGCCGGGTCATCGAGTTCGATCGGCTGGTAGTAGCCCCAGAGCAGCGAGTAGGCACTCACTGCAAGCACCGCCAGCAGCCAGGCCTGCGCCGCGGGCAGAACCGTGGCGCCGATCGCCACCAGCGGCAGCAGCATCGAGATCAGCGGGTTGGTCGCGCCGCCGGTGAAATACAGGAACAGGCTCCAGCCGCAGAGGTCGAGCACCAGTTGGGCCAGGGGAGCCCGGGGCGCAGGTTCGCCCTGCTTGCCGGCCAGCCAGCCCAGCGTGAAGAAATTCGCCGCTGCCATGCCGAGAACCACGGCGAGCAGGGCGCCGGTGGGCACGCCAAGCCCGAGCGCGGCGGGCAATGGCCAGCAGGCGACCAGCATCACGGCGACCGAAACCCACCGCAGGAGCACCAGGCGCTGTATCTGGACCCGGGTGTCCAGGTTGGCGGTGTTGTCGGGGACGGGTTCGGCGGGCATGGGGCGGGATTATCCGGTGAAATGGGCGATCCCGGTTACCGGGCCGTTCCCGGTGAGCCCGCAAAAGCCCCTGATAACACAAGGGTATGCGCACCTTTTTGTGGCGCCGGCGGGCCATTGCCTACCGAAATTTGTCGCAGGTCAATGGAAAACGGGGGGCGCTGACTAAACTCCCCTGCGACAAATTGTCGCTGCGGCAATTCACCGCAGTCTGCTGCCGCAGGAGCGCCAGCCGCCTTGGCCCCCGGATCCTTGTCCCCGCAGACGCCGTACGGTTACCCCAATGGAGAAGTCAACATGACCGAGAAGAAAAGCACCGAGCAAGAGCAGGTGGTGAGCAACGGGCCGGACGCCGGCCGCCGCAAGTTCCTGGGCACCGCGGGCCTCGCGGGCCTGGCCGGTGTCGGTCTGTCCACCGGGCTGGTGGGCTGCCGCAAGGAGGCTGAGGCGCCGGCGGCAGCGGGCGGCAGCCACGCGCCGGCAGCGCACGGCAAGGGCAACAACCCGCATGTCAATCCGGGTGAGCTCGACACCTACTACGGCCTGTGGAGCGGCGGCCACACCGGCGACCTGCGCGTGCTGGGCATGCCGTCCGGCCGTGAGATACACCGCGTTCCCTGCTTCACCAAGGACGTGCTGACCGGTTGGGGCATCACCAACGAGTCCAAGGCAATCATGGGCACCAAGGCCGATGGCAGCCTGAAGTACACGGTGGGCGACACGCACCACACCCACGCTTCCTACAAGGACGGCAACTACGACGGCCGCTATGCCTGGGTGAACGACAAGATCAACTGCCGCATTGCCCGCGTGCGCCTGGACACCTTCACCTGCGACAAGATCACCGAGATCCCGAATATCCAGGGCTTCCACGGCATCTTCCCGGACAAGCGCGACCCGGTCGATCCGGCCATCAATTACACCACGCGCGTATTCTGCGGCGCCGAGTTCAGCATTCCGCTGCCCAACGCCGGCAAGGCGATGGATGATGTCGCGAAGTACCGCTCGCTGTTCACCTGCATCGACGCCGAGACCATGGAAGTGCGCTGGCAGGCGCTGATCGACGGCAACTGCGACCTGGTTGCCACGTCCTTCGACGGCAAGCTGACGGCCACCAACCAGTACAACACCGAGATGGGTGAGACCTACGAGAACATGATGGGCGCCGAGCGCGACGCCTGCCTGTTCTTCCATGTCGCCCGTTGCGAAGAAGCGGTGAAGGCCGGCAAGTTCACCACCATCGGTGATTCCAAGGTTCCGGTTATCGATTGCACCCGCGCTGCCAATACCGACCCGGCCACCGCGCTGTGCACCTATGTGTCCGTGCCGAAAAACCCGCACGGTGTGAACGCTTCGCCGGACGGCAAGTACTTCATCTGCGCCGGCAAGTTGTCGCCGACCGGCACCGTGATCGAACTGACCAAGGTGCTCGATTGGTTCGACGGCAAGCTGGATGACGCCGACAAGGCCATCGTTGCCGAAGTCGAACTGGGCCTGGGGCCGTTGCACACCGCGTTCGATGGCCGTGGCAACGCCTTTACCACCCTGTTCCTGGACAGCCAGATCGTGAAGTGGAACGTGGATGCTGCCATCAAGTTCCACGCGGGCGACAAGACGGCCAAGTACGTTGTCGACCGCCTTGACGTGCACTACCAGCCGGGCCACATCAACGCTTCGCATTCCGAGACGATGGCTGCCGACGGCCAGTGGCTGGCGGTGGGCTGCAAGTTCGCCAAGGACCGCTACCTGCCGGCAGGCCCGCTGCACCCCGAGAACGAGCAGTTGATCGACATCACCGGCGAGAAGATGATCCTGGTCCACGAGCACCCGGTGCGTCCGGAGCCGCATGACTTCATCATCTTCAAGCGCGAGATCATCAACTCGAAGCCGATCTACGAGCTGGATGACTTCCCGAATGCCGTCAAGGATCCCGCCGAGTCAGGCGTGTTCCGCAACGGCAACAAGGTGACGGTGAAGATCACGTCGCAGGCACCAGCATTCAGCCTGCGTGACTTCCGCATCAAGAAGGGCGACGAGGTCACCCTCATCCTGACCAACCTGGACAAGGTGGAAGACCTGACGCACGGCTTCGCGATCGAGAAGTACGACATCAACTTCATCGTGAACCCGCAGGAAACGGCGTCGGTCACCTTCAAGGCTGACAAGGCCGGCGTCTACTGGTGCTACTGCACGCACTTCTGCCACGCGCTGCACCTGGAAATGCGCTCGCGGATGATCGTCGAGGCGTAACACACCCCACCGGCAGGGCGTGCCCGTCACGCCCCGCCGGATGCGGGTGGTACCATTGGGGGGCGATTTGCCACAGGGAGCGCAGGCTCCCTGTTTTTTTGCGTGGCAAGTGCTGATGTATTCCAGCAAGGCCAGGCGCGAGAATACGGCCCCCGCGGGCTGACCAGTCGGAGAGACGCATGCGACGAATATCAGGAGCCATGGGCGCGACCCTGTTGTCGGGATTTCTCGGCCTGTTCTTGTCGGCGAGTGCGGGGGCCGCTTCCTATGAGGCGGAGCTGTCGACGGCGATGCTCACCGGCCCGGATCTCTGCTCGTACGCGCCCTGCCGGGACGTGCTGCCCGGCGCCGAGCGGTTCTCCGAGCGCAAGGGGCGGCCATCCTACGTCGAGGCGTATGGCGGTGAAGGTGATGCACTGATCGGCTACGTCTTCCTGTCCACCGATATCGTTGACATCCCGGCCTATTCGGGCAAGCCGATCGTCACCCTGATCGGCATGGACGCGGCCGGCAAGATCACCGGTGCGAAGATCCTCAAGCACAGCGAGCCGATCCTGCTGGTAGGTATTCCCGAATCCGAATTGACCAAGTTCGTGCTGCAGTTTGTTGGCAAGAACGCATGGGACAAGGTCGAGGTCGGCAAGGCGCGTGCCGAAGGCGGATATCTGGGCGTTGACGCGATCAGTGGCGCAACGGTCACCGTGATCGCGCAGAACCAGGTGATGATGCGCAGCGCCTACAAGGTAGCACGCCAGGTCGGCATCGTGCAGGCAGAAGTCAGGCCGCCGGCGGTCTATACCGAAGGCCATGCCCGGCGCACCTGGTCCGAACTCCAGAAGGAGGGCAGTATCCAGCGGCTTTCCGTCAGCGCGGCCGACGTCGGTGAAACCGACACCCGCGAGCCGCTGATCGAAATGTATTTCGGTTACCTGAACGCGCCGAACATCGGGCGCAGCGTGCTTGGCGACGCAGCGTGGGAACGCCTGATGGCCCGTCTGGGGCCGAACGACCACGCGATTTTCATCGTCGCCAACGGGCGCACCAGTTTCAAGGGCTCGGGTTTCGTGCGCGGAGGCATCTATGACCGCGTGCAGGTGGCACAGGATGTCGAGTCCGTCACCTTCCGCGACCTGGACTACCTGAATCTCTACAGCGTGGTTGCGGAGGGGGCGCCGTCGTACACCGAGTCGGCGATCTTCATCGTTCGCAGCGAGACCTTCAGTGCTGCCTATCCGTGGAACCTCGTTTTCCTCGCCAACAAACTGGACAAGAAGACCGGCCAGCGGACGTTCGCCAACTTTGACCGCGAGTACTGGGTGCCGGCTGCCTATCTGGAAGGCGGGCGGCCGAAGATCACGCGTGCCGAACCGGTGTGGGTGCGGGTGTGGAAGTCGCGGGCAGTTGAGATCGTGCTGTTCAGCTTGCTGCTCATTGGCGTCGCGGTGGTGTATGCCAATCGCGATCGCCTGACGCGGGCCTCGAACCGCCACAACAAGTGGCCGGTCAACATGTTCAAGTACGTCGCCTGGGCGGTCAGCGTCGGTTTTGTCGGTTTCTACCTGATGGCGCAACCGTCCATCACGCAGGTGCTGACCTGGTTCCATTCGCTGCTGTACCGGTGGACCTGGGAGTTGTTCCTGTCCGATCCGTTCATTTTCCTGTTCTGGATCTTCATCTTCGTCACGGTGTTCCTGTGGGGCCGCGGCCTGTTCTGCGGCTGGCTCTGCCCGTTCGGCTCGCTGACGGAAATCCTCTACAAGATCGGCAGCGTGACGGGGTTGAAGCGCTTCCAGTTCCACTTGCCAAAGCCCTGGCATGACCGGCTGAAGTGGGTGAAGTACGCAGCGTTTTTCGTGCTGCTGGGAGTGTCGTTCTTCTCGATGACACTGGCCGAGCAGATGGCGGAAATCGAGCCGTTCAAGACTATGTTCCTGGTCGGCATCATGAACCGGGCCTGGCCGTACACGCTGTTTGCCGCCGGCCTGCTCGCATTGTCGATCTTCATGGAGCGGCCGTTCTGCAAGTACCTGTGCCCGCTGGGCGCGTCGCTGGCGATCCCGTCGACGTTCCGCTGGTTCGGCCTGAAGCGGAAGCAGGAGTGCAACACCTGCACGGCCTGTGCCGTCGGCTGCGGCTCGCTGGCAATCGACCGCGATGGCCGCATCGACCAGCGCGAGTGCCTGCTGTGCCTCGATTGCATGGTGCTGTACACGGACGATCACGCCTGCCCGCCGCTGGCGCAGGAGCGCAAGTCACGCGAGAAGCGCGGCCTGCCGCTGACGGCAATCGCCGCCGACGGGTACTTCATTCCGGTGGTGCAGATCGACGAGCCGGCACCTGCCGCAGGCAAGCGCCCGATGGCGATGCGCAGCGACGTCGATCCGCGCATGCCGACCGATCCTGTCGAGCCGGAGTACAAGGAGTACACCTCGACCTGGCGCTTCCTGCTGGCGGAACTGCGTGACCACCTTGTGCCCTGGACTGTTGAGGGTTTTCGCCGGAATCCTGTGGTACAAGTCGGCCTCGCCCTGCTGATGGCAGCCGCCGTCGTGGTGGCAGTGCTGGCCACGATGGAAGTGCTGGTGCCGATTTCCGTGCTGGCTGCCTGGTTGTTGTGGAGTGGCAGCGAAGTGCTGGCACGTATGAGCTGTCTGCCCTACATCAAAGAAGGTCCCTGGTGGCAACGTCACTACCGCAAGTCAACCTGGATGGACATGCTCAGTTACGTCGGCTTCAAGAACCTGCTGGCCGGGGCCGTGCTGTTCATCATCCTGAAGTCGGCGGGCCTGCTGATACTGGTCTGATCGTGCCGATGATGTTGCGGACGACAAGGCAGGACGCGGCGCGCACCATGCGCGCCGCACTGCTGTTCATGGTGGCCATGCTGACGGGCACCGTTGCCGGTGCCGCAGTGCTGAAGGTTGTGCCCGGCGAGTCGATACAGGCCGCCATCGATCGTTCGGTGGCGGGTGACGTGATCGAGATCGCACGCGGCCACTACCGGGAAAACCTGCGCGTGGAACACGCCTTGACGCTGCGCGGCCTCGGGCGGCCAACGATCAGTGGCGGGATGCAGGGCGACACCATCCGGGTGGTTGCCGAAAACGTGGTCATGGAAGGGTTGATCGTCCGTGATTCCGGCGACAGCCTGCTCAGGCAAAACGCCGGCATCTATGTGCAGCCGGGCGCGCACGGCGCCGTCATCCGCAACTGCGACCTGGTCTACAACCTGTTCGGCCTCTGGGTGGAAAAGGCGAACGACGTCCTGATCGAGGGCAACGTCGTGGTCGGCAAGCGCGATTACGCGTCGTCGCAGCGTGGCAACGGCATCCAGCTCTACGACACCCGCCGCGCCCGGGTCATCGAAAACAATGTCGGCTTCGTGCGCGATGCGCTCTATGTCGACGTGACGCACGATGCCGTGTTCCTGCGCAACCGGCTGCACCACAGCCGATACGGCACCCACTACATGAACTCCTACCGGAACCTGTGGGAGGACAACGACGTGTGGATGAACCGCGGCGGTCTGGCGCTGATGGAGGTGCGTGACCAGGTGGTGCGCAACAACCGGGTCTGGGCCAACTCGGACCACGGCATCATGCTGCGCACCATCCAGGACTCGGTGGTCGAGAACAATATTGTCGCCGGCAACGTGCGCGGCTTCTTCATCTACGATGCGGAGTACAACACGCTGCGCAACAACCGGGTGGTGGACAACCGCGTCGGCGTGCACCTGTGGGCGGGTTCCAAGAACAATGTCGTGGAGCGCAACGACTTCATCGGCAATCGCGAGCAGGTGCGCTATGTCGGCTCGCGCGATCTGCCGTGGGGCGAAAAGGAAGGCAACCACTGGAGCAACTACATCGGCTGGGATCGCGACGGCGACGGGATTGGCGATGTGCCCTACGAGGCGAACGACATCGTCGACCGCCTGGCGTGGCGGCACCCGATGACGAAATTGCTGCTGGCCAGCCCCTCCGTGCAGTTGCTGCGTGTGGTGGGCCGGCAGTTTCCCGTGCTGCGGGCGACGAGTGTCGTCGACCCGAATCCGCGCATGCGGCCCACCCACGACGACTGGGAACAGTGGCGTGGCAAATACCATCCGGGAGTGCAGTGAATGGCGATGCATGATCCTGCGGCCGTGAGCCTGCGCGGCGTGACACGGCATTTCGGCGCGGTGCAGGCAGTGAATGGCGTGGACCTCGATATCGGGCGTGGCGAGTTGTTCGGGCTGATTGGCCGCAACGGGGCCGGCAAGAGCACGCTGTTCCGCATGATGCTGGGCCTGATGCCGGTCACGGCCGGCGAAATCCGCATCGACGGCGTGCCGGTCGACGGGCGCGACTTCCGTGCCGTGCGCCGGCGCGTCGGTTACCTGCCGGAAAACGTCGTGCTCTACGACAACCTGACCGGCCGCGAGACGCTGCGTTTCTTCGCGCGGCTCAAGGGCGTGCCCTCGACCGCCTGCGACGCCGCGCTGGAGCGGGTGGGCCTCACCGCAGCGGCAAACCGCCGCGTGAATGGCTACTCGAAGGGCATGCGCCAGCGACTCGGCTTTGCGCAGGCGTTGCTGGGCGATCCGCGCATCCTGTTCCTCGACGAGCCGACCACTGGCCTGGATGCCGATGCAATCAAGGGCTTCCACGAGGTGCTGCGCGGGCTGCGCGATGACGGCGTCACCATTGTCATGACTTCGCACATCCTGGCCGAGATGCAGGAGCGCGTGGACCGGCTGGCGATACTCGTGGCCGGCAAGGTGCGCGCGCAAGGTAGTGTTCAGGCGTTGCGCGAGCAGGTCGACCTGCCGCTCAGCGTCCAGGTAACGGTGCGGGAAGGCTGTGGCGAAAAGGTTGCCGCCGTGCTGCAGCCGCTGGCGCTGCAGCCGCTGGCCGCGCAGGGAACCCTGTTGCAGGCCAACTGCCGCCGGGACGCGAAGATGGCCGTGCTCGACGCGCTGGCCATCGTGCGCGCCGATGTGCTCGACATCCAGGTGCGCGAGCCGACCCTGGAAGATGTTTTCTTCGGCATTTCCGCGCGGGGTAACACGGCATGGAACTGAGGCAGGTCCTGGCGATCGGCGCCAAGGAATTCCGCGACCGTATCCGCAACCGCTGGGTGCTGGCTGTTGCGCTGGTGTTCACGGCGCTCGCGCTGGTCATTGCCTATTTCGGTGGTGCGCAGCAGGGGGCGGTCGGCTTCCGTTCGGTCGAGTTCACCATCGCCAGCCTCGTCAGCCTGGTAATCTACCTGATACCGCTGATTGCGCTGTTGCTCGGCTTTGATGCCATCGTCGGCGAGCGTGAGCGGGGTTCGCTGGATCTGTTGTTGTCCATGCCGATCACGCGGTTTGAATTGTTGCTGGGCAAATACCTCGGGCTGGCGCTGGCGATGAGTGTCTCGACGCTGGGCGGCTTTGGCCTGGTGGCGGTGATCCTGTCTTCGCAGCTGGATGCCGACGGGCTGTTCCATTTCGTGGGTTTCATGGTCAGTTCCGTGCTGCTCGGACTGGTGTTCCTCAGCGTAGCGGTGGCGATCTCGGCGCTGACCCTCGATCGTGCGCGCGCGTCGGGGCTGGCCATCGCGACGTGGTTCTTCTTCGTGCTGGTGTTCGATCTGGTGCTGCTGGGGTTGCTGGTCTACACCGGCGGCAGTTATGGCGGGGAAGTGTTCCCTTATCTGCTGATGCTCAACCCGGCCGATGTTTTCCGGGTGCTCAACGTCTTTACACTGGACGAAATCCGGGCATCTTATGGCCTCGCCACGGTGTTCCCGGAACAACTCGCCTCACCCTGGCTGCTGAGCGGTGTGATGCTGGCGTGGATCGTCGGGCCGCTGGCCCTGGCTACCTGGAGGTTTCGTCGATGAATACCGGCATGCGGGCCGCTGTGGCCCTGGCTCTTGCTGTTGGGTTGGGCGCGTTGGGTGCCTGTTCGAAACAGGGGGATGGTGCTGCCACAGGTGCGCCACATGAAATCGCCCACGGGACGTCCTGTGCGCTCGACGGCATGCTGCTGGCCGACTATCCCGGGCCGAAGGCGCAGATCCATTACGCAGGCCGCGCCGAACCGGATTTTTTCTGCGACACGGTCGAAATGTTCAACATCTACACCAATCCGGAGCAGGTTCGCGCGGTGCGTGCGGTCTACGTCCAGGACATGGGCAAGACCGACTGGGACCAGCCGTTGGGGGCGTGGATCGACGCAAGGGGCGCCTATTACGTGGTCGGCAGCAGCCGCCATGGCGCCATGGGTCCGACCATTGCCAGTTTCGCCGAGCGTGCGGCAGCGGACGCCTTTGCGCGTGAATTCGGCGGCAAGGTGCACGCCTTCGCCGAGATCACGGCCGACATGGCGGTGCTCGATGGCGGTGCCCTGCATGACAGCACGATGTAGCCATGGCTGATTTCTATCAGGATCTCGACCCGCAGGTTGCGATGGGAATCGAACGCCTCGCACGGCTTGCCTACGAGTTGCGCGAGGCACGTGCCGGCCTGCTGCGGTACCACGATGTTGCCGATGAGGCCGCACTGCTGGCGCGCATTGCCGGCGGGCAGCTGCCTGAGCACCCGGCCTGGGAGCATTACCTGGCGGCGAGCATCATGGAGCATGCGCGCCAGGCGACGCGCATGCAGATTGCCGGAAACGAGGTGCAGCTGCCGGCGCACCTGCAGCTGAAGGAGTTGCTGGAAACCGAATACGCCGGCGTGCTTCCGGGCCAGGTCGTGTTGACGCAGGATGCGCTGATCGTGCCCTTGCCTGCCGGCGTGCAGCTCACCGTGCGCTGGGCGGCTCCGGACGAGTATTCCTTCGCGTGGCAGAACGCGGACGGCAGCCGGCAGGCATGCATTGATACGGCACCGCTGCATCCGGGCATGACGTCGCACCTGCACCTGGCGGACGGGCGGATCGTCGACGATCCGGTCACGCATGCCGGTGCAGGCCCCGAGGTGAACCTGCGCGCGGTCCTGACCGCGCTGATTGCGAATCCAAATACCGGACTGGAGTGACGCCATGGTTTTCATGAAATCAACACCACGCACATATTTTGCGGCAGGCCTGCTGTTCGCCGCTGGCAGCCTCGCTGCCGGGCTCGTGCACTGCGCGCAGGTCGATGCGGCTGCTGCCTGGCAAACGCAACTGGCGAAAACGGAAGGGAGCGCCCAGGCAACGGCAACCGTCGAGCCACGCGCGGTTCCGGCGACGGCCCGTTGCCCCGTGTGCGGCATGTATCCTGCGCGATATGGCCAGTGGGCAGCGCAGCTCCACTTCGCTGGCGGCCAGGTGCATTATTTCGATTCGCCGGTGGAGTTCCTGACTTTCCAGCGGGATATCGCCCGTTACGGCAAGGGCCTGCGTACCGGGGACATCGTCGCCGGGTACGTGACGGATTATTCCGGTGGCGGCTGGGTGGCGGCCGTCGACGCGACCTATGTTCGTGGATCGCGCGTTCGCGGTCCGATGGGCGAGGATGCATTCCCGGCGTTTGCCACGCGTGATGCTGCGGCGGCCCTGGTGGCGGCGCAAGGTGGCGAATTGCTTTCCTACGCAGAGCTTGTCGCCGCGTTTTCCGCAGCAAAACGTGGCGGATCCGGGCATCACCATCACTGATCCCGGAAGCCGCCTTTCGCGGCGGTAACAAAGCGCGCAGGAAAAATGCAGGCAACAAAAAAGGGGGCGACTGATCGCCCCCTTTTTTTATTCGCCCCGAGGGGCAAAAGCCATTACTGCGACTTGGCAACCATGT
The DNA here is from genome assembly GCA_046566505.1 of Gammaproteobacteria bacterium. Taxonomy (GTDB): domain Bacteria; phylum Pseudomonadota; class Gammaproteobacteria; order Pseudomonadales; family JADFDG01; genus JADFDG01. Next base: position 24,693 of record JBKHWN010000142.1, on the reverse strand, counting down.
AGTCGACTGCGCCCTTGACGACATCGTCGGCAAGCGAGGCGTTGCCGCCCTTGGCCGGCATCATGCCTTTCGCGCCGGTGTAACCCTCGATGGCATGCTTGTACAGCGTGTCGTTGCCTTGGGCGATGCGCGGTGCCCAGTCATCCTTGTTGCCAACGATCGGCGCACCGGCGGCGCCAGATGCGTGGCACATCGCACAGGTGGACTTGTAGGCTTTCTCGCCGGCCTCGTTGGCCGGCGCTGCCGCTTCGGCGACGACGGCTGCGGCTTCGGCGGCAGGCGCAACTTCGGCAGCCGGCGCGGCGGCTTCCACTGCCGGCGCTGCCGCCTCGGTGGCCGGTGCCTTGTCGGGCTGGCCGCAGGCAGCAAGAAGGGTCGTCAACGAAGCCACCAGGGCGAGTGTTGCCTTGTTCATGGTCAATCTTCTCCAGGGAGTGGGGGAAATTACGCATTGGCAATAACCAACACGCGGCGGCGAAGGATACCTGTTTGTGCCGATGACGAGGGCGCAATTCGTCTGATCGCGCAAATCATGGCGCAAAACCACAATCTGATTCGAGTATCCGTCCCGGCGGGCAGCAAAGGCCAACTGTGGTGCGATGCGGTCAAGAAATCAGGAATCCAGCGAAAAATTGATGGGCACCGTTACCGTGGACTCAATGGTGATGCCGTTCACTCTGGCGGGAAGGAAGCGCCAATGCGCTACGGCGCGCGTCGCGGCGTTATCAAGGCGCGGATAGCCGCTTGATCGGGAAACCAAAACGCCGAGCACCGAGCCGTCAGAACCTACGCGTACCTGCAACAGCACGCGGCCTTCCTCGCCGAGACGTCGCGACAGGGACGGGAAAACCGGCTCGGGGTTGTCCAGGTAGGCGGTATCGACGCGTGCCGGCAAGTCGCGAACCACCGGCGCCGTGACGGGCACGTCAATCACGGCAGCCTGCGGTGCGGTCTCGGCGGCTGCTGACGCCTGGAGGGACGGTGCCGGTGGCGGCACTTCGTCGGCGCTGGCAGGACGGACGGGGGCCGGTTTGACCGGAGGCGGCGCGGCCTGGACTGGCGGAGGCGGTTGTTCGGCGGGCTGCGCAGGCTGTGTTGCGGCGAACATGCTGACCTGCAGCGGGCGCGCAGCAGGCGGCGAGAACAGCGACAGGTTCGTCGACCACCCGAGCGCCAGTATCGCGTGCACGACGATGGCCGCCATGAACGCGACGTATTCACGCCGGCCGGGCATCCGTCCGGGGCGCGGTGAATAGGCCATAGCGTTCCGGGACATGAAGGTCGTCGCCTGTCCGTGATTCAGCGTGCGTGGGCGAGGACCCATGCCTCGAGTTTTTCCGCCGGAATGACCCCCGAGACACCCGCTGGCGCGTTCCGGCCGTCGAAGAAATAGGTGCGCGGCAACTCGCCATGCCAGCGCCGGTCGATGGCAAAGCGCAGCCGTTCCGGCACTTCGTCGGCAAAAATCCATTGTTCGCTGCCGGCGAGGCCGTATTCGGCGGCAAGGCGCAAGGCATCGACGGCATCCTGCGGCGTATCCGTTGCCACCAGCACGATTTCCAGCCGCGGATACCGGCGCTGGAAATGTGCCAGTGCACGCATTTCAGAGGGGCAGTGCGAGCAGGAAACAGACCAGAAAGCCAGGACGAAAGGCTTTCCGGCGCGCGCCTTCTCGATCTGGGTGTAGCTGTCGGCAGTGAAGTGACGCACGTTGTCGGCGTGTGCGGAGCTCATGCATGCCGCAGACATGAGAAACAGGAGCGCTGCCGGTATATGCCACGCGCGAATCATCGCGTCTTCTCCAGATCAATGATTACCAGCCCGTCCGCGGTGTTCCACGCGACCGCCGGTGTCTTCGCGTTGGCCACGAACAGCGGCAAATCCGCCGCGGACGCCGTGCGCGCGATTTCCCGCGCCGTGGACCAGTGTGTGCCCCGGTCGCGTGAATGCATGGCCAGCAGTCGGTACTGCGTGCCATCGAATTCACGCCAGACCACATGGACGTTCTTCCGCTTTGCAAACAGGGTGGCGTTGCCGGCCTGCGATTCCGGATCGCCGAAGGCGAAGGGAGCCGTCATCTGCGTTCCTTCAATGCGGCGATAGAAGAGCCCCGGTGCCTGCGGGCTGCCGGTAAACCAGACGATGTGTGCGGCGTTCCTGTGGTCGATGGCGATATCGCCACCGTGGTGCGGGCAGCCGTCGATTTGCCAGTTGTCGACGCTGGCGCGCCGCACCGCGGCGCCGGGAGCCAGCGTGCTTGTTGCGAAATCACGGACGCCACCCTCGAACAGGTGCCGCCAGAGGGCGACGGCGTTGCCATCCGGCGCCATGGCCAGCCCTATGCGGCAGCACTCGCAGGTGTGGTCCGCCAACCGGAGGTTGCCTGAAAAGGTTTCGCCACCGTTGGTCGAGAGAACGTAATAAAAACTGCTGCCGGCATAGTCGCTGCCGCTGGCGCGTGCTGCCGCACGATGGCGGCCGTCCAGCCAGGCAACGGCGACGTTCCGGCGATCGTCCATGGCGAGTGTCACGAAGGCGTGGCTTGCCGCATCGTTGTCGTCGTCGTTGATGGTGTGCGGCCTGGAAAAGTGGCGCCCGTTGTCCGTGGAGCGCGACATCCGCACATGGCCGCTGAACACCTTTTCCAGTGCCTGTGGCCAGACTACGAGAACCGTCCCGTTGCGCGCCGCAATGCGCGGCCGGCTTTGCCCTTCGGCGCGGATGTTTTCGGGTTCCGGGTTGACGATGACCTCGTCGATGAACGTCTTGCCGTGGTCCCGTGACTGGCTGACGCGCAGGTGGCCGTCGCTGACGCGTGCCAGCCAGAGCGTGCCCCTCTCGTCCATCGCCACCGACACGCCCAGCGGATCGCGCTTGGCAGACTGTGCGGTCCAGCGGGCCTGCATGTCGTGGCGATGGTCCTTTGCCGCCTCGGCAGCAGCCGCTGTCGGCATGCCGACAAGAAGTGCTGCGCCGGCAACCAGGCGCAGTGCGTTGCGGATCAAAACCGTTTGGCGTGCGGCAGTCACGATCTGTCCATCCTCCGGTGGTTACCAGCGCAGCGTTATGCCGGCATTGGCCGTCAGCGGCAGCCCGGCGGTATAGGACGGTGCACCCGAAGACAGTGAAGCGGTTTCCGCATGCTTTTCATCGAGCAGGTTGCGCACGCTGCCGTACAACTCGACCTTGTCGCCGAACGGGCGGTTCAGCGACAGGTTAAACAGTTCGTGGCCTGCATACTTCGCGGTGTTCGACTGGTCGAGCCAGTAGTTGCCCAGGTGTTGCCACTCAAGCTGGATGCGACCGCCGGCCATGAAGCCCGGGGTGTAGATCAGTCGCAGGTTGCCCATGGTACGCGGCGCCGCTTCCATTTCCTTGCCGCTGTAGTCGGCGGTGCCCGATACGATCCAGGTTTCGTAGCGGTGCTCGGACCAGGCGACGCCGCCGGCAACGTCCAGCAGGCCTGCGATGAGCGGCGTCTGGGCGCCGGCTTCAACGCCCCGGTGGCTGGTTTCGCCGGCGTTCACGACGCGGCGTTCGTTGGTAACCGGGTCCGTGTAGCTGACGATGTCGTCGGTCTTTTCCATCCGGTAGACGGACAGCGTGTAACGGGCGTCACCGAGCCGTCCGCGCAGGCCGGCCTCAAGGTTGTCGATTTCCACCGGTTTCAGTGCCAGCAGCGACTCGGCGGCGGCCTGCGCCCGTGTCGCGTTGCTTTCCCGGCTGCCGCGGAAGACCTGGCCTTCGGACGGCACGCGGAAGGCGTTGCTGGCAGAGAGGAAGGCGTCGAGCTTGTCATTGAACGCCCAGGTGGCACCGACCTTCGGGCTGGTGTGCTGGTAGTCGACGCGGGTGCTCGCAACGTGTCCATACCAGCCGTTGCCCGGGAAGGCTCCGAGCACACCCTGGGTGGCTGCGGCAGCACCGCCATTGAAGTTGTTCTGGTAGTCGTACTCCATCTGGTCGTAGCGAACGCCGAGCGTCAGGCGAAGTTTCTCGACGGGCGACAACTCGACGTGAACGTACGGCGAGATGCCGGTAAACGCCACGTCGTAATCGTAGATCTGCACCGGTGCCACCGCGTTGTTCAGCGCGTAGGTGGTGCCGCCCTCGGCGTTGGTGGTCTTGCTCAGGCTGATCGAGTCCTCGTCGCGGGAACCCGGGCTGTAGTCGAGGTCGAGGCCGGCGATCACACGCGTGCGCAGCGGCGAGAAATCCATGCGGTATTTGGTCAGCAGGCCGGCGGAAAGGTTTTCCGTGTCGTAGCGGTTCGGGTCGTAGCTGACCGTCCAGCTCGGGAGGATTTCCATGGTGTTCTTGCGCAGGTAGGGCGTGACCGATAGCAGGCTGTTGTCCTGCTCGCGCTCGTAGGCCGAGGAAACGCGGAACGCCTTCACCTGCCGGTAGGAGAACGGGATGTTGTTGCGTTGCGGATCCACCGCAAATTCGGCAGCGTTGAGGCTGCCGACATGGTTCTGGTCGACCACCGAGAACGAGAACACGTTCTTGAGGACGGTGGTGTCGTCGATCGCGCGATCCCAGCGCAGCGTGCCGGTCTGCCGGTCGTAGCCGGCGGCGTCCTGCCAGCCATCGGAGTGGGTGGCGTTCAGGCTGATGCGCCAGGCGTCGTTGTCCCGCGAGTCGCCGGTGGAGACCAGCAGCCGGCCCCAGCCCCAGTGGCCGCCCTCAATCGTCACGTCGCCTTCCTTTTGCGCCGGCGGCGTGCGGGTCAGGACGTTGACGGTGCCGCCGATGGCGTCGGAACCGTACAGCGCGCTGCCCGGGCCCTTGGTCACCTCGATGCCGCCGGACTGTGGCACGTTGATCTCGTAGAGCGCGTTGTGGTTGAAGAATCCGGTCGAGCGCGTCGGGATGCCGTCTTCCAGGTAGAGGTAGACCGGCGCCGTGGTGAGCGGGTGGCGGATCGACGTGGAGTGGCCTTCGCCGGACAGGTTGCTGACCCGCACGCCGGGCAACTGGTTCAGGACGTCGCGCGGGTGCGCCGGACGGGCCGTGCTGATGGTGTCCTGGTTGACGACGTCGACCGTGGCCGGCGTTTCACCGAGGGGCCGGGCCTCGCGGGTGCCGGTGACGGTGATCTCGTCCAGCGTGTTGTCGGCCTCCGGGGCCGGCGTCTCGGCGACGGCGGTGGCGGACGGCAGGGCGAGGGCGGCAAGAAGCGTCAGGGAAGGCTGCAACCGGATGGTCATGAGGGTGGCTCGCTGTTCGGGAAGATGGCCTGGCGGGGCGGTCACTGCTCGCCTTGCGCGTGCGGCGCGGGCCGTGCATGGTGCGCCGGCATCGTTCCTGCGCCGGGCATTGGGGGCGCGAAATGTTACCGGCCGTGCCGGCGCGGCGGGCGTGACAAATCGTCGCACCCGCCTTTGACCAATCCGGCAGCGCACGCTGGCCGGGCCTGTTGTGATGGCGCCCTCGGCAAAGGGATCAGGGAGGCCAGCCCATGTTGTCCACAAGCAGAACGGAGGCGCCGGTGGTGCGGGAAACCGACGGCAATCCGGTACGTGAGGCGGTGGAACGCTTCGCTGCCCGGCAGCTGGCCGTCTGGCGTGACCAGCCGGCCCGGGTGCCTCAGGACGACGAGGTGGCCGCCGTGGTGGCCGCTGCCGGTGAGGCGGGCCTGCTTGCCCGGGACGGGGTGGCAGGCCACTGGTGGCGTGCCGGTGACGGCATCGATGCCCGGGATGCCTGCGCGATGCTGGACATCCTCGGAGGTCATCACGCCGGGTTGGCCTTCCACCTGCACCGGCTGGCATTGGGTGAGTGGCTACAGGCGCGACTGGGGCTGGAGGTCGGCGGGCGGGACGTGCGAGTCCTCCCCTGGTTGCCGGACGGGCACGTCCTTTCCTCGACTGCGTTTGTCCGTTTCCTGGCGCGTGGCGTGCCGTTACCTGTCGATGCCGCCTTGCTGCCGGTGCCGGGGGCAGCGCTGCGCTGGCAGGCAGCACCGGTGTGGGACGCCCTGCTGGTGCCAGTGCAGACGGAGACCGCAGTTAGCTGGCACCGGTTGCCGCGCAACGCCTGGGCGGTCGACGCCAGGCGCGGGCATGGGCTGGACGGCACCCTGGCTCACCGGGCGCTGGCACCGGAGGCGCTTTCGGCAGCCGAGGCCTCGCTCTCCGGCGGGGAGGCGGCCGGGGTTTTCATCGAATTGCTGGGGCGCGACGCGATGGGCTTGATGGCCATTGCCCTTGGCGTGGTGCGCCGCGCGGGGGTGCTCGCGCGGAATCAGGCGGATATCCGCGTGCAGGGCGGGAAACACATCCGGGAGCACGCGGCAGTCCAGTTGCTGCTGGCCGATGCACAGGCTGCGGTCGAGTGCAGCGAAACCCTGTTGTCGTCGTTCGCTGCGCCACCGGACGCGCTGGCCGGCCTGCGCCGCCTGTGCGCACAGCGCCTGGTGGCGCACGACCTGCTCTGCCGTGGCGCGAATGCCGCCATGCAAGTGTTCGGCGGCATGGGCTACATGCGCGACGTCGGCCTGGAGCGGGCTGTGCGTGACAACAACCAGTTGCGGGTCACCTCCGGCGCTCCGGGCGACCTGAAACTGTTCATCACCCGTGCGGAGCAGCAGTCATGACCCTGGCCGGACACCTGGAAGCCTCGCATCCGCTGTCGCCGCGCAGCGCCTTTCGCCAACTCAATCGCGTCGCGCAACAGGCTGTCGCCGTGGAGCCGGCGTCGTTATGGGAGCAGGACAACCTGTTGTTGTCGCCGGCGTTGCGCCGCTACCGCACGAGGATGCGCGACTACGCGCGCGACGTGATTGCGCCGCACGCACTGGCGATCGACCGGGAGCCGTCCGGTCCGGCGTTGTCGGCGCTGGCCAGCCGGTTCGCCCGCGACGGATTGTTGACTGATTTCCTGCCGGCGCCGGTGGGCACGCTGCCGTTGTCCGTCGTGTCGCAGGCCCCGCTGGCGATGGCAATCAAGCTGGAGGAAATGGCGGTGGCATGCAGCGGCATCGCCCTGATCGTCGGCGCGCACGGGCTGGGCATGCTGCCGTTGATGATGTCCGGTGACGTCGGTCTCACTGCCCGTGTGCTGCTGCCGGCTTTCCTGCGCACACGACGTGGTGACCCGGTGATTTTTGCCTACGCGCTCACCGAGCCAACCGGCGGCTCGGACGTGGAAGACAGCCTGGCGGCATCGCACTACACGCCACGCACGGTGGCGACGCGCACCGGCGGCGGCTGGCTGCTGAACGGCCACAAGCAGTTCATCAGCGGCGGCGACCATGCCACCCATGTCGCGGTCTTTGCTGCACTCGATGGCGAGGACATGCAGTCGACGACCTGCTTCCTCGTCGACCGGGCGGCGCGCGGCTACACCTGCGTACGCACCGAGCTGAAAATGGGCCAGCGGGCGTCGCACGCGGCGGAACTTTATTTCGATGACCTGTTCGTGCCGGACGACCGCGTCGTCGGCAAGTTGCGCCAGGGCTGGGCGATCAATCGTGCCATTCTCAATGTCTCGCGGGTGCCGGTGGCCGCACTGGCGCTGGGCATTGCCCGCGGCACCATGGAGCGGACGATCGCACTGGCGTGCATGACAAAGGTCGGCAACCGGCGACTCATCGACCGCCAGGACGCGCAACTGGCGATCGCACAGATGATGGTCGACGTGTCGGCCATGCGCGCTGTCGTCTGGCAGGCGGCTGGCCAGAGTCGTTCGTTGCAGACCCGTTCCTCGATTGCCAAGGTGTTCTGCAGCGACACCGCGGTGAAGGTCTGCCAGGATGCGCTGGACCTGCTGGGCGAGGCCGGCCTCGCGGCGGACGAAGGAATAGAGAAAGGCTTTCGTGATGCGCGCCTTGCGCAGATCTACGAGGGCACCAACCAGATCAACCGGCTGGCGATCATCGAGGACCAGATGGAATGGTTGCAGTCGATGACGGCGGACGGGCAGTAAATCAGGGGCGACGCATGACACACGGCAACGACCAGTTCCTCGCGCGCAGGCAGCGCGCTGTCCACACATCGGCCGGGCCGATGGATTTCCCGATCCTGTACCGCGACATCGGCGGCATGTCGGCCTTCTTCCATGTCGACGCGGCACGCGTGGCCCGCGAACTGGCGGACACCGGCCTGTCGGTCGTGCCGCCGTTCGGCAGGACGATCGTCGGCGTGGCGTTCTTCACCTACCGTGACTGCACCATTGCGTCCTATGACGAAGCGGCGGTGGCGGTGCTTGCGCGACCAAAGGGGCAGGCGCGCGAATCCACCCTGTCGTCGTTCATGGAAACGCTGCGGACCTCGCCGCGCGCCAACATCGCCAGCCACATCCTGCAATTGCCGGTGACCACCGAGCAGGCACGTGCCGGCGGCGTGGAGGTTTATGGCTACCCGAAATTCGTCGCCGACATCAACCTGCAATTCGAAGGCAACCGTTTCCGCGGTGTCGTGCGCGAAAAGGAAACCGGCGAGGAAATCGTGCGGCTGGATGGGCGTGCGCGCCTCGGGGTGACGGTGCCGTCGCCGGACACGGTGACCTGGTCGTTGCTCGGCGACCAGTTGCTGTGCACGCACATCGAGATGGACGGGAAGTTGCGGCTGTCCGTCGGCCACGGTTTCCGCCTGCAGGTCGGCAACAGCCATCACCCGATGGCGCAACAGTTGCGCGCGTTGGGGCTGGATGGCAAGCGGCCGTTCATGGTGGCGCGCAGTGACAGTTACCGCTCGGTCTTGCCGCTGGGCGAGCCGGCCTGACAATCGGGTGCTGCGGTGTACGGGCCCGGCGCCCGTACACCGCAGTCCGACCTGAGATCAGAACGTCGCGGTCAGTTTCAGCCACAGGTTGCGGCCCGGCTCGTTCACGCGCGTGGTCTGCGTGTAGCCGGTGATCATCTGTGCGCCGCTCTTGCTGACGTGCTCGGCGTAGGCCTTGTCGAACAGGTTGTCGACGCCGGCAGCCAGCAGCAGCCGGTTGTTCGGCCGCCATGAGCCATTAAACGAAAACACGCCGAAGCCCGGCGTGGCTCCGATGTCGGTGCCGACGATATTGCCCATCCCCGGATCCACGCGGTCCTGGTTGTCGACGAGGCGCAGCAGGCCGCCGACCGAATACACGCGGTTGTCCCAGGTCAGCCCGAAAGTCGCCTCCAGCGGTGGTTGCTGCGCAAGTGCCCGGTCATCCGTTTCGTTCTTGCCGCGCACATACGCGAGCGATGCGTCGGCCAGCCAGTGGCTCGCAAGTCGGTAGCCGGTCGTAAACTCACCGCCCCAACTGGTGGCATCCACGTTGCGGGTTGTCTTGATGATGTTGGCCGGCGACGCCGTTTTGGTCACGGTATCGATCAGGATGTAGTCGTGGATTTCGTTGTAGAACGCCGCGACTGACAGCGTCAGTTTTTCGGTGGTGCGGATCCAGCCGGCATCGAGTTGCGAGGTCTGCTCGGGGCGCGTGTAGAAGGCGCTGTTGGTCGCAAGGCTCTGGTTTTTCGGGCCGATGGCTTCCCAGTAATCGGGGAAACGCTGTGCGTGGCCGATGCCGGCATAGGCAGTCGATTGCGCAGAGTAGTCATGTTCGTGACGCAGGAAGCCGCTGGTCAGTGTGGCGCTGCGCTCGGCTCCGGCGGTAACGGTGCCGGCAGTTCTCTCGTCCGTGACATGCCAACGGTCGGAGCGCAGGCCGGCGATCACCCGGTCTTCGTCACCCAGTGCCTGGGTGGCCTCGCCGAACACGCCGTAGTTTTCGAACTTGCCGTCGGGACTTCTTGGCTTGTTCTGGTAAGGGTTGGTGAGCTGGTCGCCGGAACTGCTGCGTGCGGAGTGCTGGTTGTTCTGCACGTCGATACCGGCAACCAGTTGCAGGTTGTCGGTGAATGCCAGCGTCGATGCGATACGGCCGCCCTCGGTTTCCCGGTCCGGATTGCCCACGCTCAGCATCATCGGATTGGTCGGTGTGCGCAGGCTGTAGTTGTCCATCACGTGGTCAACATAGTTGTGGTAGACCTGCCCCTCTACCTTGCGCACGAGATCGGAGATGTTGCGCTTCTCCACCTTCAGGCTGATGTTCTCGCGGTCGAACACCGTGCCGTCCATGGAGCGGTCGCGGTAGGCGGCTTCGCCGTCGCTTTGTGCGCCACTCAACTCTACCCAGGTATCTTCGTCCGGCGTCCAGGCGAGGTTGGCATTCACGCTCCAGCGTTCGTAGGCGGAGTGGACCTCGACCCCGTTGCCGTCCTCGTAGTTGTCGGACTCGGTGCGCGTGGCCGTCAGCCCGCCCTGGAAAGCCGGCGTTCCGCCGTTCACTTCCACTACCTGGTCGTTGCGGCCGAAACTGCCCGCGGTCAGGCTCGCCCGGCCCTGGATGCCGGACTCAGCCAGTCGCGTGCGGTTGCGCTCGAACAGCACTGTTGCGGCGGAGCTGCCGCCACCATGGAGCACGCTCTGCGGGCCCTTGAGCACGGTGATCCGGTCATAGGCTTCCGGGAAAACGTAGGCGGTCGGCGGGTCCATGCGGCCGCCGCAGCCGCCAAAGATGTGTTCGCCGTCGAGCAGGATGCCGAGGCGCGAGCCGGCCATGCCACGAAAGACCGGGTCACCGTCGGTGCCGCCTTTGCGGATCATGGTGAAGCCGGGGATGGATTTGAGGTAATCCGCGCCGTCGTGCGCCGGTACCGGCTGGCGCGGCGCCTTGGGGTCGGTGACCACGGTCAGCGGCTCGGACATCGCCGGTGCGGTGACCACCACCTCCGGCAGAACGGTCGATGCCTCGCCATCGGCGTCATGTTCGGCGAACAACGGTCCGGAGGCGGCCAGCGCGATGGCGGCGGCAAGCGGCGACAGCAGGGGTTTCATCGGGACTGCTCCTGGGTAGCGGAAGGCGCGCGCAGTCTAGGAGCGGACCCTTGTGGCAGGAATGTGACAGGTTGTCGCACCTGCCCTTCCCGGCGGGCTTGCCCCTGTATAGGCTCCGGGGCTTTCCCGATGAAGACTCCGGCCCATGAGCGATTACCAGCAAATCCGCTACACCGTCACCGACGGCATCGCCGAGGTGCGCCTGTTCCGGCCTGCCCGGATGAATGCCTTCACCCTCGACATGAAGAATGAACTGGTCGACGTGATCGGCCGCATCGACCGCGACGATGCCGTGCGCGTTGCCATCTTCACCGGCGAGGGCAAGGCCTTTTGCGCAGGGATGGAACTGGAAGCCGGGGGCGACATCTTCGGCTACGACATTCCGCAGGGTGACACGCTCAACCTGCACGAGATCCGCGATTCCGGCGGCGAGGTCGTGCTCGCGGTCTACAACTGCCGCAAGCCGATGATTGCCGCCATCAACGGCGCGGCGGTCGGCGTCGGCGTGACCATGACGCTGCCGTTCGATTTCCGGCTCTGTTCGCACAAGGCGCGGTTCGGTTTCGTGTTCACCCAGCGTGGCATCGTGCCGGAGTCCTGCTCGATGTGGTTCCTGCCGCGCGTGGTCGGCATGCAAACGGCGCTGGAGTGGACGCTCACCGGCGATCTGTTCGATGCGCAGGAAGCACTGCGCGCCGGTTTTGTCCGTTCCGTGCATGCGCCGGAGGATCTGCTCGCCGCCGCGCATGACCTGGCAAAACGCATTCGTGACAGGACCTCGCCGGTCTCGGTGGCCATCGCCCGCCAGATGATGTGGCGCAGCGCTGCGCTCGATCACCCGATGCAGGCGCACGTCATCGATTCGAAGCTGATGTACCAGACCTACCAGATGCCCGACGGCAAGGACGGTTTCGCCGCGTTCCTCGAAAAGCGTGCGCCGGTGTTCACGGCGAAAGTGAGCGCGGACCTGCCATCCGGGTACCCGTGGTGGATTGAGCCGGAGTTGAAATGAGAAACAACCTGCTGGTCGTTGCCCTGCTGTGGGTTTTTGTCGTCCCGGTGTTCGCGGCTGAAAGCGGGCAGCCGGTGCCCGCCTGGGAGCTTTCCTCCGATGCGCAGGGCATCAGGATCTGGACACGCCAGATCCCTGGACACCCGGTCAAGGACTTCCGCGCGCTGATGACCGTCGATGCGCCGATGGCGACCGTGGTGGCAACGCTCACCGACGTGAACACGTTTCCCCATTGGTTCTGGATGATGAACGAGGCGCGCGTCCTCGAAGGCGTCGCACTGGATGACGCGTACCTCTATTTCTCGCTCAAGCCGATCTGGCCGGTCAGCGCCCGCGACACGGTCATTCGTGCCCGGGTGAGCCAGGACCCATCGACGCTCGCGGTCAGCATCGACGTGCATGCCGAGCCGGGGCGTATCCCGCCGGTCAAGGACCACGTGCGTATCCCGGCCATGAAATCCGGGTGGAAGCTCACCCCGCTGTCGAAGACACAAACCAGCCTGGAGTTGATCGGGCATGCAGACCCCGGCGGCTACATTCCACTGTGGTTGGCCAACATGGTCGTGACGGTCATGCCCAAGGAAACCTTCAAGAAGTTGCGTAGGCACCTGCTTGATCCGCGTTACCGCGAACCCGAGGCAATGTACGGGCAGAACCCGATGCTGCGTGACCTGATGGGTCGCATCAGCATGCCCTGATTCGGTGTTTGCGGTTACAAACCAGGAGAAAACGCCATGAAAAGAATGATTTCGGTGTTGCTGGCTTGTCTGCTGGCTACCACTGCTGCCGCGAAACCTGCTTCGGCGACGGAGTGGGAGCTTGCCAGTGAGCGCGACGGAATCGTCGTCTGGACGCGCACGATTCCTGGCGCGCCGCTCAAGGATTTCCGCGGGCGCATGGTCGTCGACATGCCGCTGGATGCCGTCGCTGCCGGCGTGACCGACGCCGCGACCTACCCGGAGTGGTTTTTCCAGATGCGCGAGGCGCGCATCCTCGAAGGGGCGTCGATGGATGATGTCTATGTGTACTTCGTCATCGGTGGCATCTGGCCGGTGAGTGATCGCGATGCCGTTGCCCGTGCGACGGTGACGCAGGACCCGAAGACGCTGGCCGTGCGCATGATCGCCGATGCAACGCCGGACAAGATCCCGCCGGTCAAGGGGCTGGTTCGCATGCCGAAGATGAAATCCGGTTGGGAATTGACGCCGTTGTCGCCGACGCGAACACAGGTCGAGCTGATCGGCAACGCTGACCCCGGCGGCATGATCCCGTTGTGGCTTGCCAATTCCGTCGTCCAGATGATGCCGCGTGAAACGCTCAAGCGCCTGCGCCGGCAACTGGACAAGCCGAAATACGCGAATCCGGGCGCGCTGTTCAACGCCGACCCGCTGTTGCGTGAGTTCCGCGCCAGCATCCGGTTGCCGGGGGAGTGAGGGCGGCCGGTCGTCGGGCCTGCCGTCAGGCTCCGGCGCCTGCAGGCAGCGGGGGATCCCGAAAACAGACAAGCCCGGCATTGCCGGGCTTGTCTGTGAACTGCGGAGCGGGCGCTCCGGATCTGTAGTTTGGTGCCGAGGAAAGGACGTTAATCGTGACTCTAACGTATTGATATAAAAAAGATTCATTAACGTCTTTTTGCCGTAGTTACCCGCAATGTTACCCGCACAATCTCGGATCGTCCTCGGAGGGCTGCTGACGGGGCCAGCGCGGCGGGGGCGGGTTAGCCATTTCCCGAGACTAGGCCCGAAGTTGTTCGGGTAAATTGAGCCGGTTGGATGCTACGGCTTGCACCTGACTACCGACAATCGTCACCCCCATAGGGGTATGGAGCGATCAGTGATTCGAGACGCGGACGACAGTCCGATCGTTTCCCGCTTGTACACGCTGGCTGAAGTGCGGGAGCGCTGGGGGGTTGCGCCTGACGTGCTGATCGATCTTGCGTCTAAGAGCGACCTGACATTGTGCTACGAGGTGCCGGCGGGCCAGTGGGTCGCATCAATCGATCCTGCATCGGTCTACGTGAATGGTCAGGACTATGTTCAGGACAAATGGGTGCGCCGGACGCGACCGGACAGGACAGGGGGCATGCCGAGCCCTGCGCAACCATCAATTAAGGCACTGTTAGTAGATCCAATTGATTGCCTGAGGGCAGTTCGAACAAGCACCAAGCAGGAGCTTTTCCGCCGTGCTTACATGATCACTGCAGAGCCCTTTATTCTGGCTCCTGATGCTCCGTCCATCGTCACGCCGTCTCGAATGCCACTCTTTTCCAGGGATGGAAAGACCACGCTTGACCAATCACATTGTCGCTTTGGTCTTTACCCGGATGATGTCGAATTTACATTCAGGGATGAGCATGGCTACAGGCCTCCTCTGGAGGTCGAGCTCTCTGTGCGGACGCTATCGATCGCTGGGAGCGAACTGAAGCGCTATCTTGACGCCATGCGGGATCAGTCGGTTCGGGATGTTGGCGGTGAGCGCGGAAGGGAGACGTCAGGCGAGCATGAGATCGTAGATGTAGAGGTTACTGATGTGAGCGTTCACGCAGAACCCCGTTCATTTGCAGAGATAGATCCAGAGTCTGCAAGAGCCGATGGCCCTGTCGCCTGCGCCCCGCAGGCCGAGACTCTATCTCCTACCGCAGAGCGCGACGAGCTCGAAGCGAAGCAAACTGATATTCGCCTTCCGGTAGGAGCGGCTCCAGGCGTAACCACGCTGCTAAAGCTGGCAGACGAGTACTGGGCAGGTAAGTACGAGGGAAAGCGTTGGGATAAATACCAGCGGATACAGCAGGCGCTTTTGGACTTAAACGATGCAAAGGGCAGGAGCGGGAACGGGATCATTGCTAGTGGCTGCGGCGTAACCGATTCTGAATGGAAAGCCGCCCTGGCGATTATCCGCCCAGCCTGGTCAATAAAGAACAGCACGGACCCCCTGAAAAACGAGCACGAATTGCATATAACCCCTGAGCTTGAGGCCATGATCTCCGTTGCTGAGCAGATCCATGATACTCGGCATGCAAATGGCGCTGTCCCAGACGAAGACGCAATCGCGGGGTGGCTAGGAGCCCGCTTGGCGGGTAGGCCGTTAAGCGCCAATAAGAGAGCCGTCGCGATCAGGGTATTGATGTTTAAGCCTGAGTAGTTCTGCTTAATTCCGCCCTAATTCCGGCGAGTACTCGCACCTCGAAGGCCGCCTCCGGTGCTCGACGTAGCGTAACTATCCTGCAGTTCTAAGCTTCAAGTGAAGCTTCAAGCGATTCCGCCGCGACCGGATCTGCATGAAATTGTCCTTGCCAACAAGCAGGAGACAGACATGGCAGACCAAACCCCCAAAGAAGAGTACATCCCCAAAAAAGAAGTCGCGGCGCTGCTCGACATCTCGCCGGCAACTGTTGACCGCTGGGAGCGGTCGAATCCCCGGTTTCCGCAAGGGTCCCGCCTGAATGGCAAGGGCGGCGCTGTTCGGTGGTCCCGCGCGGCAATCCTGCGATTCGCGTCCGGCGAGGAATAACGATGCCCGCGAATTACGGCGTCACTCTACATCTCTCTCGCCAGTCCGAAAACCCCGCTCGACATGATGTCGGGCGGAATGGGCGGGGCTTGCCTTCAGCACAGAAAGTTCGCAGTTTCACGGAGAGCAAATGACTAATCCACCGAACATCTGGAACAACGGCGCTCCGCGTTACACGCTGTGGACTCCTCCTTGCGTTCAGAACAATCCCTTCCGCAATCTGGATGCGCCCCTGATCGCGGCGGCGGTCGTGGTGGTTCACCCGGCCGCTAAAGCCTGACCGGGCCCCGGTCGACAGCAAGAGAACAGGTCGAACCCGCCTTCCTTCACCCGGCATGTTGCCGGGTGAAGCGGGCGCGGCGCGCCCAATCTCCCAAATGAATCAGGTGCGTATTTCGCTGATCGTGACCGGTGGCTGATGGGTCGTTGTGCGAAGGGGTCAGTGTAAAGCGTCGGCAGGCTACCCAGCCGGATGTGCTTGTAATCCTCCAAATAGTGCGCGTGGGAAAAAGGCAGCGGCGGCGGGGTTCAACGTCTCTTGCTCAAGGACAGACTTCGCTGCATCTGCCATCGACTGCAACTGCCGGTTTCGGCGCATCGATCGTCACCGCATACGTCACGCTGATGCCGTGTGCAACCTCCACGGCCGTCTGCACGTTGTAAGATGAACCGCGGGCCGTCATCGGACAGGCATCCAGGTCAGCCAGATACTTGGCCATCTTCTGCTCCCGCCGTTGCCGCTTCTTCGGCAACCGATCGCCCTTCAGCATGACCTTGCTATTGACCACCGGCTGGAACTTTGAGCCTTCAATTGCGATGGCACCCCACAGTGGGTTGCCGTTCTGCCGACGGAACTCGGCAACTTGAGCAGCCACATCACCTCGACGTTGCGCTGGCACTTGCGCTCCGGCCGCCTGGAGGGGCGCAGCCAGTTTAAGTAGCCGTACAGGTCAACTTGAGCAGATCCGGCGGATCGTACGGCAGACGGTCGGTGGCCTTCGGGTGAGCCTTGCTAGGGGCACGGGTACCGGGCTCACGCCAGACCGAGTCGCCGAAATAAACCCAGGACAGCCCCTTTCGTTCGGGTCGGTGCTGACGCCATCGAAGGCAGCGGAGCAGCCCTGCACGGCGATGGCTGCGTGGACTGAGCGCGTATTTCTGGGGGCGTTCACCATAATTTGCACTGCGTAACTTAGTTTGCACCTCCTTTAATAACAGGGGCTTGTCGTAGTTGTTTACGGACATAGCCGAAATACCGTTTGTCGTATAGACGCGTGCTAAGCCATCCTCCGGCCAGCAGGGCTGCATTATTTGCCGCTGCAGACTGATCATGGAGGACTGCCTGCGGGAAGCCGCGTCCTCGATCCGGGTGGCGGGGTTCGGTCAGAGCGGTGCCTGCGTACCGGGGTTGGCCCGGGTGTAATAGTCATGACCAAGGCTGTGGTGCGCACGCAAAGGGGGGGTGATGGAAGAGGACAGTGGCAAGTTGGGCGATGCGATCCCGGAGGTGAAGCCAGGATTGGACCAAGGGCCTGCGGCGCCTCCCCCGCGGCGCCCACGCAGCAGTACAAAAGCTGTGCGGCCGAGCTGGTGGCTGACACCACGTACGGTGGCGAGTCAGGTTGTTGCCGAGCTGTCACTCACGTGGATGGACGATCCCAATCAGTGCGGACAGCAGCCCATCGTCAGCGAATACATCGACACCAGTGCGTTCTTCGAGCTTCATCGAAATTTGCAGTTGTTTGTGCGCCGCAAGTCCCTACGCAAAAACACTGCGAGCAAAGCGCTTGATCGCCTATACCGGACGCCGATCCGGCAAAGATCTACTATCGAACACATTGAATTCTACGGGGCCAAACTATTCAGGGCAGAGATGCCGCGCGCTCGATATTCGTCCGCGATGGAATGTTTTATGGCGGTTTCTGAGAGAAACGAATCAAGTGGGCTGGCGATCACGATGCCGAACGAAATACTGATCAGAGGGTTGACGCCTGCAGCACGTAAAAAAAGAACGGACTTCTTCGAGGAGTTGTTTTGCGCCCTAAAGAAAGATGACATCAAAAACCGTTCTGATAGGGATTTGAGAAGGGTTGATCGGTGCGAGAAAAGGCTTGTTTCGCTATTTGACGCGGTCTTGCGGTCTTGCCCGTCTGGCGTTCATATTGTGGCTGCAGACCTCTATGTAAGGCCGCCTGAGGTAAGCAGTGATTATGATTTGTTGTATAAATATTTGAAGAATATGCCGGTGGACGATGTGATGTCTGCTTTGCTGAATGCCAGATCCAAGTTTGCAAAGCAGACGCTAAACTCCAAAAAGAACATCCTTGGCAAGTTGGATTGGCTGATGACGCCAGCTGTCGGCAGGATGGGTGAGCCGTACATCACGATGTGGATGTTTTTTGATGCGAGGTCTGTGTCGTCGGCAAAAGAAGCAAAAGATGCGGCAAATAAAATCAAGTCGGAAATTAAACGTGAATGGGCTGTCGCTGCAGAAGGATCTTCGTTCTGTAATACATGCTTCTCGATCGAAGTAAAAGGTAAATTGCCGCCGAATGGTTGTATATCTTCTGGCGACATAAGAGCAGTGAACAAGGCAAAAAAATGTCTATTTTATCTCGCGCATAGGTGGGCCTACTGCTCGCCAATTATTCCGGAGAAAATGGATACGTACTGGTCGAGTCAGCGCCGGCACGACGACGGAAAGCGAAAAAATGATTGGGAATGTTCGTATCGGCTATTCAGCGCAGAGGAGATTGCTGAAGCCAAGAAAAAGCTTAAGGTCGAAGAGGGTGCTGTCAATAAAGAGATGAAAGCCGTCACCAGAGCGTTTCCAATGCAAGATATTTCTGGATCAGAGCGCGCGGCAGGATCTGAGCCTAATGAGTTTGTCGACTACGTTTACGAGCAACAGTTGAAAAAATATTTTAGCAGTCTGGTAGACAAAAAGGCTGGCATTAACGATGCGCAGTCGGCACTGGATACGGTCAGTAGAAAAATAAAGTCACGCCAGAAGGCGGAGCTTCAGCAAAAAGATCGTCGCTCTACCGTTTCTTCGACGCGAGCCAAGCGATTGCCGATCGAAGCGGAGCGCCACATGGGCGAATCGATCAGGGCTTTTGACGATCGATATCATGCGGATTCATATTCACAACGTGAGCATCCGCTCGTTGCCTCAGGGCATTCTATTTCCGGTGAGCAAGAAGCACGGAATTTACGGGATCAAAACGAAGCGTCACAGCCTTTTCATGAGGTCGAGCAGCTAAGTGAGCAGCAAAATCAGCAGGGATTTACCGCGGATTCTGGTGAGGAAGTTGGTGCCGAAGCATCTGTAATCGCCACGACTGATGGTCAGTCCTCAGCCGATTCGGATGAAGAGCCTGGTCGGGTCAGTGCCGTGAAATCTAGAAATGAAATTTCAAGCATCAGAAAGAAAGAAGTCTCTACCATGGTGCCTTTTTCAAAAAGGCGAGAGACGACCGTCGAGGAAGAGCCGGAAAAATGGAGAAAAACCCCTGGCGCTACTGTAGGGGGTTCTAAGCAGGAATTTTCTGCGCAAGATACTCGGCCTGACGAGGGCGATAAATCTTATCGAGACGTACGTTCTGATCGGAAAAGAAAAGAATTATCTGCCATAGGTGTTTCTCCAGTACGGCGAGAGACGACCGTCGAGGCCAGACTAGAAAAACGTAGAACTAAACTGAATGCTACTGTGGATGGCGCTAAGAAGACTGGTTCCTCGCCAGATAATCTGTCGGATGAAACTGACTGATCTTGGCGCCATGGCCATCGATACTGGCCGCCAGTTTTTTGATCTGAATGAATCGGCCTGGAAGTGAAGTATGGTGATCATTTCTCGACTGTGAGTTCGCTGTTCTGCTGCGAATATATAGAAAATAGTTGATTTATGTTCGGAGTGAAATCCGCGCGACAGAACGCCAAGTTCACCCGGCGGGCTCGGGGGTTTTCAGGTTATTCAGATGTTGTTCTGCGTCGGTATAGTAGTTTAGACGCGATGCATACATATCTATTGCATTATGCACGCACTGCGTATGGATGTGTTGTGGTTGCACTCGGTGGCGATATGTAAAAAATCTATGAATGCCAATCCTGTGAGTCTTACTCTCATAGGGGAATTGGCAATGAGGCGTCACCAAGACAATTCAAACCTGATACTGCACTACGATCAATGCTGGCATGGACTACCCGTACAGGCACAGCATGGACCTTTGATCGATAACTACCTTCAGCGAATGCATGTGGTCGTTTGTCAAACACTGAACGAGTATCCGCGCCTATCTGCATTTCGTTTCGATTTAAGGTTCCCTTGCTACTGGCCTGAGTCGGACAGCGCCGTGATAACGCGATTCACCGAATCGCTAAAGGCGAGGATCGAGGCGAGCGAAGCTCGTCGGAGGAGATCTGGTAGAAGGGTTCATTCCTCTCGAGTTAGATTCATTTGGGTCAAGGAAAGAGATAGTTCCATCCACTGGCACTACCATGTAGTCCTGCTGCTGAACAAGGATGCGTACTATTCGTTCGGCAGATTTGAGGAATACCCAGAAGATGCATGGCTAGATGTTCCGAAAGATCCGAGTGCGGAGCGTTCGGATTGTCTCGCTGATCTTATCGTGAGGGCATGGGCAAGCGCGCTTGGCGCAAGGCCAGAGCAGGTCGCGGGCGTTCTGAACTTCTCCGAGAACGGCACTTACCACGTCAATGTCGGTTCGGCTGACTATGTCCAGCAGTTTGAGGCGCTCTTCCGCCGGATCAGCTACCTGGCCAAGGCTGAAACCAAACAGTACGGAGACGCTAGCAACACGTTCGGCTGCAGTCGGGGTTAGGCGACGCGTGCGCGATTTCTACAGGCCTACTGCCTCGATCAGTGCCAGTCGTTCCGCAAACGACATTGGCGCTATGCGCTCAGCGAGCCTTGGTGCGTGAACCAGCGACTCAAGGTTGCGGATGATCGTTGGTGTCACCTCAACGTCATCCAGTGCCTGCCTGACAGTCTCCAGATCCGCGGTGCTGAACTCATGGGTCTGGCTGGCCATGATCACCTCCAGATACCGCTGCGTGATCTGGTTCAGCCGGGCAGAGAGGGTCATCGTCGACTGGCGATCTCGGAGGTCTTCCTTGACCCATTGGATCGGGTCGCCGACGTAGATGGACGTCTTCTTGCCCTTTTCGCTCATGGGGACTCTGGCTATGTGCGTGGGGGCGCCATTCTAGCGATTGGTGCCCTGATCGACGTTGTGGCTGGTGTAGGCGTTCGCCTATTCGCTGCGTAGGCTTGTAGCATCTACTAGGCGGCTTGCGGGTCACTTGGGTGCGTGGAGCCTAGGAGGGCAAATTCCGTGTGCGGACGCTTTGCCACCCCTAGCGGGGCCGCCATTCAGAAGGTCTGGAGCATCGAGGACGTCGATTGGGACGCCTGGGTGGAGCACTACAACGTCGCACCGACCCAGACCGTGCCGGTGGTGGTCCAGAGCCGTGAGCACGGCCTGAGGCTGCTGCCGGCCCGGTGGGGCTTGATTCCGACCTGGTGGAAGAAAGACACGCTGCCCTCGCTTACGTTCAACGCCCGTAGCGAGGAGGCTGCCGAGAAGCCCACCTGGCGCGGCAGTCTGCGCTCGATGGCCGAGTGGGTCAGGGAGATCGAGCCTGCAACCGACAGGTGATAACGCCAAAGGTATGCCTGCCAGACATGGCGGTGCATGCCCCAGCATTCATCGAGCGGCCCGAGGGTGTCCGGGCGCTTCAGGATCGAGTATTCGCAGAGCTGGTCGAGCACAGAGTCCTGGTCGCTGTAGGCGTTGGCGAGCGCATTGATCTGGGCGTACTGCTGCAACTTGGCGTTCCATTCCTGGACGCCCTGCCAATCACACGCCAGGAACACGGGCTGGCCATCGGCGCCCGGCGCAATGCGATACATCAGGCGCGGGCGATCGAGTTTCTCGGCGACCGGACTTGGCGGTGCGAGCGTTACCTCGACATCGATCGTGGTTCGACGTGCAGCGACGATCACCACTCCCGACCCAACCAGCGACAGGGATGATTCATGCCACGATGCCGGCGTGATGAAGACCTGCGGAAACAGGCACGCCGCCGCCACGGGAACAGCAGAGGGGCGTTTCACGTTTTCAGGCCAGAGGGCACGCAAGACGGGCGGGGAGGGAACGCTCGCGTCGGAACGATCGATGGCCTCAGCCGCTGCCTGCAGGAGTTGTTGCCGTATCTCGGGAGGGATGGACAGGGACGGGTGTGGCGCTGGCGGGCCTGGGCGTCGCGTGGGTGCTCGCCGGACGCAACTCAGCCAGTGCCGGGGCGCCTCCGCGAAGATGGCCTCGCGGATGGTCGCTTCATCGGCGAACGGGTCCAGGCCCGTCAGGTCGATCTCGAAGGCGTCGATGCCGTCCGCCATCCCGCAATCAACGCCGTGGCCCGCGGCGGTCAGGAGGCGAAGCCGAAGCCGTCGTCCGCATGTCGATTTCAGTGTGGCGTAGAGGGCGTGAGGTTGATCTGGGTGGAAGCGAATGTCACACGATGTCATCTGGAGCGTCAGGCCTTGCTTGCCGGGTTCGTTGTCGGCAGGCGGCAGCAGCAGGGACTGCATGCGGGAGGATGCTTTGCCGAGGATGTCGCCGAGCACAATGCCCAATGCAGATTCCATTCTTCATGATCAAGCAGTCCAACGACATGATCTCGCTGATTGATGGTCATGATCAGCGGCTTTGAGGGGTGCGCTTGGGTTCGCTGAGTTCTTGGCAAAATAGTCTGATCCCTGATGTGCGATGTGGTAACGCTGCGAAGGGCGTAGCCCGAAGCAGCGTTACCACATCGCACCCCCCTTGATGTGACTTGCTCGGCGACTGCTCCGGGGAATCGTGGGAACTCTTCTCGGGCATAGGCTGGAATCGACAGTCCGGTACCTCGGTATCGAGGTCGACGATGCCTTGGAGATCTCTGAGCAGATCGAAATCTGATCGTGTCCCGGCGGCTGCCCGAAGAAAGCCTTCGACGCGACGGGCGGCTGCTTTCCGGCGGGATGCTGGAAGGGTCGTATCGGCCATTTGCTGCCACACATGGTAGTAGCAGAATCGTCATTCCAGCGACCGGTGAGCTCCGGAACCAGCCATAGAGCGAGCTGAGGCCAACGTGGCTCGTAAGTTGGCCGGCACTGCGCTCTTGAAGCCGATGCTCACCAGCTCTGCCGTCAGTGTCGGGCAAAAACCGCCGCGCTTCCGTCAAGCCCGACCAGGAGTGTCTCATAGGGTTGCGGGGTCGAGGTCTCCATGCCGGGCGACCCCTGCGGCATGCCCGGCGTAGCCAGTCCGATGGCCTTTGGGGACTCGGAGAGAAGCCGTCGGATGTCGTCCGCAGGGACGTGCCCCTCGACGGAGTAGGAACCGACCTTGGCCGTGTGACACGAGCCGTATTGGTCCGGCATGCCCAGTGCCTCGCGGGCTGCGGGGACATTGTCGACGTCTTTCGTCACGACATCGAAGCCGTTCTTTCTCAGGTGCTCGACCCATTTCCCGCAGCACCCGCAATAAGCGCTCTTGTAGACCTCTACGCGTACGGGCCCCTGCGCAAACGCTGCGCCGCTCACGATCATCAGGCTTGCCACGAGCCCGCCGAGCAAAGTTTTCGTCTTCATGTTCGTCTTCCGGTTGATGGCGTCGAGGCATAGTTTGGCACTTTGAGCCCAACGGGAAGCTGACCTCAAAATTACATTTCCGTCAGACAGCCGGGACTCCGGTCGACTTTGCAGCATCAGGAAGGCGATGAGGCTTCATTGCGAGGCAAGGTGATCGTGAAGCAGGTGACACCTTCAGCGGAGCGCGCAGTGATGTGACCCCCGTGGGCCTGCACGATGGAACGCGTGATCGCAAGTCCGAGCCCTGCGCCTTCACCGCGAGATTCGCGCTGGGCGCTACCGCGATGGAAGCGTTCGAAGATCCGTTCGATCTGATCGGCGGGTATCGGGTCGCCGACATTAGAGACGGCGAGACGGACGCCGGCTGCGTCCGCGTCAATCCTGATCGTGATCTGCCCCTCTTTCGGTGTGTGACGAAGCGCATTCGAGATCAGGTTCGACAGCGCGCGCCGCAGCATCAGGCGATCACCCTGAACGCTCGCTTGGCCCTGGCGCACGATGCGGACCTGGCGCTCGTCGGCCAGCGCCTCGTAGAAGTCGATCAGTGCGTCTGCCTCGCGGGCCAGGTCGATCGCCTCGCCCGCGTGCGCGAGGGTGTTCTCGTCGGCCTTGGCGAGGAACAGCATGTCGCTGACCATGCGCGCGATGCGCTCGTATTCCTCGAGGTTCGAGGCCAGGATGTCCTGGTATTCGTCGAGCGTGCGCGGCCGCGACAGCGCGACCTGGGTCTGGGTCATCAGGTTCGAGATCGGCGTACGCAGTTCGTGGGCGATGTCCGCCGAATAGTCGCCGAGGCGCTGGAAAGCGGCTTCGAGCCGAGCGAGCATGCCATTGAAGGCGTCGACGTGCTCGCGCACCTCCAGCGGGGCATCATCGATGGTGAGACGCTCGGCGAGTTGCCGTGCAGACAGCTTACGGGCGGTCTCGGTGACCTGGCGCAGGGGGGCGAGGCCTCGGTGCGCGGCAAACCAGCCCAATAGCGCCGCCGCCAAGGCCGCCACGACGACGCCCGCCCACGTCGCATTTCGCACCGACGCGAGGAAGTGGACGTGATGCGATAGATCGAGTGCGACCAGCGCCTCGATCGATTGGTCCCTCGACCCGAGGGTCGGTAGCGCGATGCTGACCTCAATCCCTCGATGGGGGCGCTCATCCACTGTCCAGTCGGCCAACGCGCCAGAGAGGCGTTCGCCTGCCCGCTGGGCAGCGGTGAAATGCTCGGGATGGATGATGTACAGGACGCGTCCCTCGCCGTCGCGAAACAGGACACCGACACTTTCATGGCCAACGAAGGAGCGTTCGAGCGCCTCAATGCGTTCCGGTCGCCTCCCTGTCACGCCAGCACTCTGCAGGGCGTTGCGGATGAGCGTGACTTTGCCCTGCAACTCGTGCATGTCCAGCTCCTGGAAATGCGTGTCCAGCATGCGGCCAAAGAACACCGCCACCAGCACAAGCAGGCTTACGGTGAGGACGGCAAAAAGTGTTGCCAGTCGCGCCGTCAGCGAGTGAATGCGGATCATCGTCAGCTCGGCTCCATCGCTTCGAGCACATAGCCCATGCCCCGCACGGTGCGGATCAGCTTTGGTTCAAAGGGGTCGTCGACCTTCACGCGTAACCTGCGCACCGCCACCTCGATCACGTTCGTGTCGCTGTCGAAGTTCATGTCCCACACTTGCGAAGCGATGAGTGAGCGG
>JBKHWN010000141.1:0-4933 GCA_046566505.1 Gammaproteobacteria bacterium | reverse complement strand
TGCGAGCGCCTGGGTTACGAGTGGAAGCCGGCAAAGCGCAACGTCAAGCAGTGCGCGCTCACCGGGTTCTGCCTGGCGGGTTGCCCGTCCGACCGCAAGATGTCGATGCTGGTGACGTACCTGCCCTGGGCCGTTGCCGAGGGCGCTCAACTGTATTCGGACACGCGGGTGACGCGCGTGCGGATCCGGGCCGGGCGTGCGACGGGCGTGGAGGCGGAAGTCATCGATCGTGAAACGGGCCGCAAGGTGGCCGACATGCGCGTCGATGCGCAGGTCGTCGTGCTGGCAGCCGGTGCCGTGCACACACCGCAGATCCTCCAGCGTTCGAATTATCCCGATTACGGTGACCAGGTCGGCCGCAACTTCGCCGGCAACCCGATGGCGCAGGTCGTGGCGAAGTTTGCCGACCCCATCTACGGCTGGCGCGGTGCGCTGACCGGGGTCGTGGTCGAGCAGTTCCTTGAGCCGTCGCAGGGCAACTTCATGTTCTACACGGGCCTGTCCGGCCCGGAACAGGTACTGACGGCGAACGAACACGGCTCCGGCGAGGATCACATCGCCTTCATGCGCGATTTCCGCTACTACGCGTCGATGAACAGTTTTGTGCAGGATGCCAACCACGGGCGCGTCCGCTGGGTGGACACCGGCAACGGCCAGGGCGAGCAGCGCATCGATTGGCAGCTTGGCCGCGAGGACGTGGAGGCGCTCAAGAAGGCCACGGGTATCGCGGCACGCATTTTCTTCGCTGCCGGTGCCGAGAAGGTCTACCTGCCGACGTTCCAGAAACTGGTCGCCAACAGCGTGTTCGAGCTCGATGCGCTGGTGAAGAAAATCGAATACGGCGTTGCCGGCATGTTCACCTTCCGCACGCTGGCCATCCATCCGCAGGGCACTGCGCGCATGGGTGCCGACGCGGCGTACTCCGTGGTCAAGTCGAATGGCGAAACCCACGAGGTGAGCGGCCTGTTCGTCGCCGATGCCAGCCTCTTCCCCTCGGGGCTCGTGGTGTCGCCGCAGATGACGGTGCACGCGATGGCGAGCTACATCGCCGACCACATCAACAGCAACGAGCGCAGCTACTTCGTGTAACGGCGTGGTGCGGCCTGCATATACGCTCCGGCGTCAAGGCCGCGTTTCTTGATCGTGTCCGGATAATGACTGACCCCCTCATGGCCGAATAGGCCGGTTTTACGAGGGGCAGGGCGGCCACGCCTTGCATTCGGAGCAGACATCGCCCCAGGACGGGCCAGTTCGACCGCAGGGAGCGCATGCGTCTACAAGATCCCGATCAGTTCCACTGGCTGCTTGGCAGCCTGTGCCAGTTGCATGGCATTCCGTACGGAAAGGATTTGGTGGGGAAGGCGTTCCCGCCGCCCTGGACGCTGCCGTCTGTGCTGGAGGCCTTGCGCCGGATCGGGTTCCAGGCGCGCAGTGTCCGTGCACGCAGCGGCCGGCTTGCCGACATCCCCACGCCGTTTGTCGCGCTGCAGCATGACCCCGCTGCCGGGGACGACATCTTCACGCCGGTTCTGGTGCTGCGCATCGACGGGGACCGTGCGCTGTCTCTTGAACCGGGCGCCGCAAGCCCCACGCTCGGCAACCTGGACGCGCTGCTCGCCCGGTACTCGGGGCGGGTGTTGCAGTTTCGCCGCCGGCAGGAAGAACTGAAGGATCCGGATGCGGTCGCCGTGGCCGGCCAGCGCTTCGGCTTCCGGTGGTTCCTGCCGGTCCTGCTGCGGCACCGTGAGTTGTGGCGAGACGTGCTGTCGGCGTCGCTGGTCCTGCAACTGATCGCGCTGGCGACGCCACTCTGTACCCAGGTCATCATCGACAAGGTCATCGTCCATCAGACCACCTCGACCCTGATCGTCATCGGCGTGGCACTGCTCGTGTTCATGTTGTTCAGCGCACTGCTGACCTGGACGCGCCAGCACTTGCTGATACTCACCGGCAATCGCGTCGACGCCGTGCTGGGAACCACCGTCTTCGAGCACCTGTTCCGGTTGCCGGCGCGTTATTTCGAGCACCGGCCAACCGGCGTCATCGCCGCGCGCCTGCAGGCCGTGGAAACCGTTCGTGAATTCCTGGCCGGGTCCATCGTCACCCTGCTGCTGGATATCCCGTTCCTCATCATTTTCCTGGCGCTCATGTTCTGGTACAGCGTTCCGCTGACCCTGGTGGTATTGGTCATTCTTGCCATCCTCACCGTGATCAGCCTGGTGATCGCGCCGCTGTTCCAGCGCCTGCTGAACCGGCAGTTCCTGATCGGTGCGAGGAACCAGGCGTTCATGACCGAATACGTGGCCGGCATGGAAACCGTGAAATCGCTGCAGATGGAGCCGCTGCTGCGCGACCGTTACCGCGGCCTGTTCGGAGACTATCTGGAAGCCGCCCGGGATACGCGGCAACTCTCCAATACCTACGGCACGGTGGCGGGTGCGCTTGAGCAATTGATGACGCTGAGTGTGTTGCTGCTGGGCGCCTGGATCGTGATGACGGGCACCAGCATGACGATCGGCATGCTGGTGGCGTTCCAGATGTTTGCCGGCCGGGTCGCCCAGCCGATCATGCGGCTCACCGGCCTGTGGCAACAGTTCCAGCAGGCGAAGATCTCCGTCGAACGCCTCGCGGACATCATGGACGCCCCTGCCGAGCCGCATGCGATCACGCCCAGCCGCAACACGGCTGCCCGCGGCGAGATCGAGTTCGTGGAGTTGGGGTTCCGCTACGGGGAAGACCGGCCCTGGCTCTACCGCAATTTCAGCCTGCGCATTCCCGCCGGCAGCGCGTTTGCCGTGATGGGCCCCAGCGGGTCCTGCAAGAGCACGCTGGCCAAATTGTTGCTGGGTTTCTATCAGCCCGCCGAAGGGGCGATCAGGCTGGACGGCACCGACATCCGGCATCTGGCGGCGAACGAACTGCGAACCGCGTTCGGTGTCGTGCCCCAGGAAACCACGCTGTTCTCCGGCAGCGTTTACGACAACCTTCTGCTTGCCAACCCGGCGGCCACCTTCGAGGAGGTGGTGCAGGCGTGCCGCTTCGCGGAAATCCACGAGGTCATCGAAAAGCTGCCGGCCGGCTACCAGACCGAACTCGGCGAGCGGGGCGTCGGCCTGTCCGGTGGCCAGCGCCAGCGGCTGGCCATCGCCCGGGCGCTGCTCAAGCGGCCGCATGTGCTGATCTTCGATGAGGCGGCAAGCAATCTGGACGAGGCCACGGCCGAACACTTCTGCCGCACCCTGAACCAGTTCAAGGGCAAGGCGACGATGCTCTTCATCACCCACCAGTTGCCCAAAAGCCTGCACGTGGACGGCATCATCCGCATCGGCGGTGCCGCTCCGGCCGCCGTCGGCCCCGCGTCGGCCGGCCAGGGAGTCTCGCCATGAGCACCGGTGCGGATCACTGGCAGTTCCTGCCCACCCTGGATCGCATCACCGACGAGCCGCCGCGCAAAGGTGCGGTGACGGTCTCGCGCATCGTGATGGCGTTGGTCGCCGTGTTGATCGCCTGGGGTTTTCTCGGACAACTGGACGTGGTGGTCGTGGCGGAGGGTCGGCTGGTGCCGGAAAGCTACGTCAAGATCGTGCAGCCGGCCGAGGCCGGCGTGGTGCGCGACATTCTGGTTCGCGAAGGAGATTACGTCGAAGCCGGTCAGATCCTCATCCGCATGGACGACACGCTGAGCAGCGCCGATACCCGCGCACTGACGCAAACCCTCGCCGGCAAGAAGCTGGAGCTGCGGCGCATGGAGGCGGAGTTGAACGGCAAGCCGTTCGTGGCCGTGGCCGGCGACGACATGATGCTGTACCGCGAGGCAAAGGCACGGTTCGACGCCAACCGCGCAGCCTGGGCAGACAGCATCGGGAGTGCGCGTGGGCAACGGGAACGCGCTGCCGGGGAACGGGCCGCCGCCGCGCAGGAACAGGCGAAGCTGGAACAACTCGTCCCGGTATACCGGGCTGAACTGGCCGCCATGGAATCCTTGCGCGGCAAGGGATACGTCAGCGAACTGGAATACAACGCGCGCAAGCGCGCCGTGATCGAATCGGAGCAGAGCCTGCAGGTGCAGCACGCGCGGGTTTCTGCCCTGATGGCGGCGGAGCGACAGGCCGAGCGCGAACTCTCCAACGCCAGCACGCGTTACCGCGCGGACCTGGAGCGCGAACGCACCGCGCTGCTTTCGGAGGTCCGCCAACTGGAACAGCAGGCCACCAAGCAACAGCACCGCAATGCCGGGCTGGAATTGCGTGCGCCGCAGGCCGGCATCGTGAACGACCTGGCCACGCACACCCCGGGCACGGTGGTGGCGCCCGGCACGGTCATGCTCTCGCTGGTGCCGGATGCCGAGCGGCTGGTGGCCGAGGTGGCGATCCGCAACGAGGACATCGGCGAACTGCGCCCCGGCCTGCCGGTGCAACTCAAGGTGGCTGCGTACCGCTTCCAGAAATACGGCATGTTGGGCGGCACCGTGCAGCACATCAGCCCGGATGCCGGCGCTGGCGAATCCGGTGCCGGCCGCACGGACAACGCCGCCGCACTGACCTACAGGGCCCTGGTCTCAATCGAGCGTACCGGCGACGGCGAGATCGACCGGCAGTTGCTCTCCGCCGGGATGCGGGTGACTGCTGAAATCGATGTCGGTACACGAACGCCGCTGCAGTACCTGCTCGATCCGGTGCGCGGCACGGCTTCCAGTGCGGGGCGCGAACGATGAGCGCGTCGACAACCGAAGACGCTCCGGTATCGCGAAAACCACTCCGGACCAACACGCAAGACGAGACCCACCTTACGTCGACAAAAGGACTGCTGCCATGAAGGACAAGACGATGACGAAAGCCCTGTGCCTGGCATTGCTGGCGCTGTTGTTGGCTGGCTGCGGCAAGCAAGGCCCCGGCGGAGAAATCTGGAAGGAAGAAGTGCGGTTGATGAACGG
>JBKHWN010000140.1:0-19069 GCA_046566505.1 Gammaproteobacteria bacterium | reverse complement strand
CGAGGGGCGCACCGGCTACCCGCTGGTCGACGCCGCCATGCGCCAGTTGCTCGCCACCGGCTGGATGCACAACCGCCTGCGCATGGTGGCCGCGATGTTCCTGAGCAAGGACCTGCTGATCGACTGGCGACTGGGCGAGGCATTTTTCGCGCGTCATCTCGTCGACTGGGATTTCGCCGCGAACAACGGTGGCTGGCAGTGGAGCGCATCCACCGGCACCGACGCCGCGCCGTATTTCCGCCTGTTCAGTCCGGTGCGCCAGGGCGAGCGTTTTGATGCCGAAGGCGATTTCGTTCGCCACTGGCTGCCGGCACTGCGCGATCTGCCCGTCAAGCACGTCCACGCACCGCAGCGTGCCGGCCTGTTCGCTGCGCCCGGATATCCGCCGCCGATCATCGACCACGCGCAGGCCAAGGCCCGCGTGCTCGCCGCCTTCAGCGCCGCCGCAACCGAAAACAGGAGACAACAGCATGGATGATCGAATCACAAAAGAGCGCATTCCAGTTTCCCGTATCCGGGACATCTTCAACGCGATGAACCGGGAAACGACGCATCTGGTCGACGAGTTGTACGAGCCGGGTGTCCTGTTCGTGGACCCTTTCCATCGCATCGAGGGCCATGCGGCGCTGCGCGCCTATTACGCGCGGATGTACGCCGGCGTGCAGTCCATCCGCTTTGATTTCAGTGGCGAAACCGTCGGCGATGACGATCTGGTGCTGTACTGGACCATGACCTACCGCCATGCGCGCCTGCGCGGTGGCAAGCCGGTGTCGCTGGAGGGCTGTTCCCGGCTGGTTTACGGCGACACCGGCCGCATCGCGCTGCACCGGGATTATTTCGACGCCGGAGCACTGTTGTACGAGCACGTCCCGTTGCTGGGTCGCGTCGTCCGTTTCGTCAGGGAGCGTGTGTGATGGACGACTGGCGCGGCAAGGTGGTGTGGATCACCGGCGCTTCCTCGGGCATCGGTCGGGAACTGGCGGTGCGCCTTGCGGCGCAGGGCGCCTGGGTGTTCGGCAGCGCGCGCAACGCGGATGCGCTGGCCGAACTGCACAGGGTGAGTGCTGTCGAGGCGCTGCCCTGTGATGTCGGCGACCGTTCCGCCGTACTCGCGGCGGCAACAGTCATCCGCGAACGTGCCGGGCGGCTCGACGTGCTGGTCGCCAACGCCGGCACCTGCGAGTACGTCGACGTCAAGGCATTTGATGGCGCGCTCTTCGAGCGGGTTTTCAACGCCAACTTGTTCGGTGCCGTGTACAGCGTGGAGGCGGCACTGCCCTTGCTGCGCGCCGGCGACACACGGCACATCGTCGGTATCGGCAGCACCGCCGCTTGGACCGGCCTGCCGCGCGCCGAGGCCTACGGCGCGTCCAAGGCCGCACTGCACTATTTCCTCGACAGCCTGCGGGTGGACCTCACGGCCGAGAATTTCCGGGTGACGGTCGTCGCGCCGGGTTTCGTGGAAACCCCGCTGACCGACCGCAATGATTTCCCGATGCCGATGCGCATCACCGTCGAGCAGGCGGTGGACTACCTGCTACAGGGGCTGGCCGCAGGTCGGCTCGAGATTGCCTTCCCCCCGGGGTTCAGCCGTACCTTGAAGGCGCTGCGGCTGATGCCCGTGCCACTGCGCAACCGGCTGTACCAGAAGCTGGTTCGCCCGTGATTTTTCCAGGGAGGGAAAGCGTATGAACCATGCACGCCAGCACATCGCCATCATCGGCTCCGGCATTTCCGGCATGACGGCGGCATACCTGTTGTCCCGGCGCCACGACGTCACCGTTTTCGAGGCTGCGGACTGGGTCGGCGGGCACACGCATACGGTCGATGTCGAGGTGCAGGGAAAATCGTGGGCCGTCGACACCGGATTCATCGTCTGCAACGACCGGACCTACCCGAACTTCCTGCAACTGCTCGGGCAGATTGGCGTCGCGCGCAGGCCCTCGCAAATGGGCTTCTCGGTCGAGTGTGAACGCACCGGCCTGGCCTGGGCCGGCGGCAACCTGGACCAGGTCTTTGCCCAGCGGCGCAACCTGCTGAGTCCGTCGTTCATCCGCATGCTGCGTGACATCCTGCGCTTCAACCGGGATGCGCCGGCGTTGCTTGATTCGCGTCATGGCGACTTCACGCTGGGCGAATACCTGGAGATGAACCGCTACTCGGCGATGTTCCGCGATTACTACATCCTGCCCATGGGTGCGGCGATCTGGTCCTGCGGCGTCGATGACATGCTCGATTTCCCGGCACACTTCTTTATCCGGTTTTTCAACAACCACGGACTGCTGAGCATCAGCAACCGCCCGCAGTGGTATGTGATCGAGGGCGGGTCGAGAGCCTACGTCGAGCCGTTGACCCGGGGCTTCCGGGACCGGATCCGGCTGCAGACGCCGGTGGCTGCCGTGCAGCGCGATGCCGATGGCGTGAATGTGCTGACCGAACGCCATGGCACCGAGCGATTCGACAGCATCGTCTTTGCCTGCCACAGCGACCAGGTACTCGCGATTCTTGGTGACGGTGCAACGGCTGACGAGCGACGCGTGCTGGGAGCGATCCCTTACCAGGAAAACGATGTCGTGCTGCACACCGACACCACCATGCTGCCGGCACTGCGCAAGACCTGGTCGAGCTGGAACTACCGGCTGCCGAAGGTGGCCGGTGATCGCGTGCAGCTTTCCTACAACATGAACATCCTGCAGTCGCTGGCCGCGCCGGAAACATTCTGCATCACGCTCAACCCGGGCCAGCCTATCGATCCGGCGCGCGTGCTGGGCCGCTATACCTACCACCACCCCGTCTACACGCTGGACGGCATGAAGGCCCGCGCCCGCAAGAACGACATCTGCGGCATGCACCATACCCATTACTGCGGTGCCTACTGGCACAACGGGTTCCACGAGGATGGCGTGGTGAGCGCGCTGTCGGTGGCGGCGAAGTTCGGGGAGCGGTTGTGAACGCGGCGGTAAACCGGGTTGCCAACCCGGCCATGAACGCGGCCGTGAACGCGGCCGTGAACGCGATGGCGCCGATGACCAGCGCGCTGTACGAGGGCGAGGTGCGCCATCGTCGGCATGCCGTCCGCAGTCATGCGTTTTCCTACCGGCTGTTCATGGTGTTTCTCGACCTGGACGAGACAGAGCGCGTTTGTGCCCAAAGCCCGTTCTGGTCGGCGCGGCGCTGGGCGCCGGCTTGCTTTCGTCGCGAGGATTTCCTGCCGGGAACCGCCGGCACCTTGCGCGAGGCAGTCATCGCTGCTGTAAGTGAGCGCGGCGTCACGGGCGAAATCGGGCCGGTACGAGTGCTCACCCACCTGCGGTACTGGGGGCTTTCCTTCAACCCCATCAGCATTTTCTATTGCTACGCGCCGGACGGCGTCACGCTGCGCTGCCTGCTGCTGGAAGTGCACAACACGCCCTGGAACGAGCGCCATCTCTACCTGCTGCCGGTGGACAGCAACGAGCAGCACGAGGCGGGCGTGGAAAAGGCATTCCATGTATCGCCGTTCATGCCCATGGACCTGTGCTACGGCTTCCGCTTCAACACGCCCGACGACCGGCTCAATTTCCACATGGACCTGCTGCGTGGCGGAGACCGGGTGTTTGACGCGACGCTGTCGCTGCGGCGACGGGAAATCACGTCGTCGGCGATGAACGCGGTGCTGCTGCGTTATCCCTGGCTGTCGCTGAAGGTGGTTGCCGGCATTTACTGGGAGGCGCTGCGGCTGCTGCTGAAACGCATTCCGTTCGTGCCGCATCCGGGTTGACCGGCAGGACACTTTTCACAGTTCAACGATCGTGCAACACGGAGATTGCCATGAACACACGCACCGCCGTTTCTTCACGAGAAGGCATGCCGGGCGGCATCCAGGCCGACCGGCAGGGCAGCCCGAACTGGCGCACCCGGCTGGCGCGCGCCGCCATGCAACAGACTTTCGCCGGCCTGTCACAGGGCCTGCTGACGGTGCGCGAGGATGGCCGGGAAGAGCATTTCGGCGACGGCCACGCACGGCCGGACCTGCACGGCATCGTCGAGGTGCGCCACCCGAATCTGTGGCTGGACGTGCTGGCCAACGGTGCGCTCGGTGCCGGCGAGGCGTACATGAAGGGCTACTGGACGTCGCCGGACCTGACCGCTGTCGTCCGCATTTTTTGCGCGAACTTGATGACGTTGCAGGCGCTCGACGGCCCGCTGTCGCAGCTGGCGAAGCCCGCGTTGCGCGGCCTGCACTGGCTGAACCGAAATACCGAACAGCAGGCGCGCCGGAACATCGCCGCGCATTACGACCTCGGCAACGAGATGTTCCGGCTGTTCCTCGACCCGACCATGATGTATTCGAGCGCGATCTATCCGCATGCCGACAGCACGCTGGACGAAGCGGCGGTGCACAAGCTCGACGTCGTCTGCCGGAAACTGGAACTGAAGCCCGGTGACCACCTGCTGGAAATCGGTACCGGCTGGGGCGGGCTGGCGGTGCATGCGGCACAGCACTACGGCTGCCGCGTGACGACGACCACGCTGTCGCAGGCGCAATACGAAGTGGCGGTGCAGCGTGCGCAGGATGCCGGTGTTGCCGACCGCATCACCTTCCTGCGCGACGATTACCGTCAGCTTTCCGGCCAGTACGACAAGCTGGTGTCGATCGAAATGATCGAGGCGGTCGGCCACCAGTACATGGACACCTATTTCGACAAACTCGCGACGTTGCTCAAGCCGGACGGCCTGGCGCTGGTCCAGGCGATCACCATCACCGACCAGCGCTACGAAAGTGCGCTGCGCAGCGTCGACTTCATCCAGCGCTATATTTTCCCGGGCGGTTTTTTACCTTCGGTGTCGGCGCTTGCCGGCAGCGTGGCGCGCACCAGCGACCTCAACATCGTGCACCTCGAAGACATCGGCCGGCACTATGCGCGCACCCTGCACGACTGGCGGCGCCGTTTCTTCGCCAACCTCCCGCAGGTCCGCGCCCTGGGGTACGACGACACCTTCGTCCGCATGTGGGACTACTACCTGTGCTACTGCGAAGGCGGTTTCCGCGAGCGGGCGATCGGCACCGCGCAGGTGCTGCTGGCGCGCGGGCAGTGGCGGGGCGCCTGAAGCAGCGCCCGGTCAGGTCCGCGCCGCGTAGGCGTCCGCCGGTTGCCGGCAACTGTTATCCTCCGCCCCCCGGACTATCCACCAGATGCCGCCATGCCCAGCACCATCGACTTCGTCCGCGACCACCTTGCCCACGAGAACGATCCGCCGGCGCTGAGTCCGGCGCAGAAGGACGATTTTCGCGCGCGCATCAAGGCGCAGCTCAAGGCGCAGGGCGCGGTGCTGGTCGCGCACTACTACACCGACCACGACGTGCAGGCGCTGGCCGAGGAAACCGGCGGCTGCGTGTCCGACTCGCTGGAAATGGCCCGCTTCGGTCACGACCACCCGGCGAAGACGCTGGTGGTGGCCGGCGTGAAGTTCATGGGCGAGACCGCGAAGATCCTGTCGCCGGACAAGCGCGTGCTGATGCCGACGCTGGAGGCAACCTGTTCGCTGGACCTCGGTTGCCCGGCGGAAAAATTCACCGAGTTCTGCGACCGGCATCCCGATCGTACGGTCGTTGTCTACGCCAACACCTCGGCAGCGGTGAAGGCGCGCGCCGACTGGGTGGTGACCTCGTCGATCGCCGTCGACCTCGTTGCGCACCTGGACGAGCGCGGTGAAAAAATCCTCTGGGCGCCGGACCGTTACCTCGGTGCCTACGTGCAGAAGCAGACCGGTGCCGACGTGCTGCTCTGGGATGCGAGCTGCATCGTTCACGAGGAGTTCAAGGCGCAGCAGCTGGCCGAGCTGAAGACGGTCTACCCGGATGCCGCCGTGCTGGTGCACCCGGAGTCGCCGGAGGCGGTGGTCGAACTGGCGGACGTGGTCGGTTCCACCTCGCAACTGATCAAGGCCGCACAGGTGCTGCCCAACCACCGGTTCATCGTCGCCACCGACCGCGGCATCTTCTACAAGATGCAGCAGCTCTGTCCGGAGAAGGAATTCATCGAGGCGCCGACCGCCGGCAGCGGCGCCACCTGCCGCTCCTGCGCGCACTGCCCGTGGATGGCTATGAACGGGCTGGAAGCACTGTGCCGCGCGCTGGAAGACCCGGCCTGGGCCGCGCAGAACGAAGTCCATGTCGACCCGGCGACCGGCGCGCAGGCCATGGTGCCGCTGCAGCGGATGCTGGCCTTCGGGCGCGAGATGGCGGCCCGCGACGCGCGCAAGTGACCGGATAGTCATTTTTTGTCCCGGACGGGATACAGCGTGTATCCCGTCCGCGCGGATTCGTCGTATCCTCCGGGCCCGATCCCGTCCACGACCCCCGGCAGGCCCCCCATGACCGCGGCAATCAATCCCCAGCGCATCCTCGTCACCGGCGGTGCCGGCTTCATCGGCTCCAGCCTCGTCAAGCAACTGCGCGAGCGCTATCCGCAGGCGGCGATGCGCGTGATGCACCTGCCGCGCGAAAACCTGGTCAACCTCGACGGGGTGGCCGGCATAGAGCTGGTGGCCGGCGACGTCACCCGGCAGGAGCAGGTGGATGCCGCCGTGTCCGGCTGCGACGTGGTGTTCCACCTGGCGGCGATCTACGCGATCTGGCTGCCGGACATGTCGCTGATGCACCGCGTCAACGTCGAGGGCACCCGCAACATGCTCGACGCCTGCCAGCGCCTGGGTGTGAAGCGCGTGGTGCACACCAGTTCCGCGGTCTGCTACTGCGGCCACGGGCTGGACGTGGTGTGCGACGAGAAGTCGCCGTTCGCCATGAAGGGCCATCCCTATGCGGAGAGCAAGATCGCATCGCACCGGGTCGCCGAGGATTTCGCGCGGCGTGGCCTGGACGTGGTGATGGTCAACCCGGTCGGGCCTTTCGGTCCCGGCGACGTTGGTCCGACGCCGACCGGCCGCATCATCGTCGAGGCATTCAATTCG
Organism: Gammaproteobacteria bacterium; assembly: GCA_046566505.1. Lineage (GTDB taxonomy): Bacteria > Pseudomonadota > Gammaproteobacteria > Pseudomonadales > JADFDG01 > JADFDG01. The sequence continues at coordinate 12,115 of JBKHWN010000140.1, read as the reverse complement.
CCGATCCCGGTCGCGATGCGCACGCGCATGAACCTGATCGACGTCCGCGATTGCGCGCACGGGCACATCCTGGCGCTGGAAAAAGGCAAGACCGGCGAAAGCTACCTGCTCGCCGGCGAGAACTACATGCACCGCGACGTGCTGACGCGCGTGTTGACTCTTTGCGGCAAGCCGCCGCGCACGGTGCTCGAAGTGCCGCCCACGCTGCTGTGGCCGATGGCAGCGCTGTTCAAGCTCATCGCCGACATCCGCAAGCAACCGCCGTTCGTGACGCCAGCCGAACTGCGCCAGGCGCGCGGCGGCCTGGTCTGCACCGCCGACAAGGCCCGCCGCGAGCTGGGCCTGGTTACCCGCCCGCTGGACGAGACGCTGGCCGATGCCATCGCCTGGTTCGTCAAGCATGGCCACATCACGCACCCGGACGCGGTCGGCCGTTTCGGCAAGTGATCCGGGTCAGGGCTGCCCGGACAGCGCCAGCAACTGATCGCGCAGCCAGCGGTTGCCCGGGTCGTTGTCCGCCTGCCGGTGCCAGTACAGGTGCAGCTCGAGTGGTGGCACATCCAGTGGCAGTACCAGCAGGTGCAGTTTTTCCAGCGCCGCGCGGTGCCGCAGGGCATAGCGGCGGGGCAGGGTGAGCAGCAGGTCGCTGTCGGCGGCGATCTGCGCCGCGCTTTCGTAACTCTGGCAGCGCACGGCGACCACGCGCTGGAAGCCCAGCCGGTTGAGCACGATGTCCTCCACCGTCGGCCCGCTGCGGCGTGACGACACGGTGACATGCCGCGCCGCGAGGTAGGCGCGTGCATCCAGCCGCCGCCGGCGCGCGGCCAGCACGCAGAACTCGTCGCGCCACAGCAGGCGGTGGTGCACGTCTTCCGGTGTCGGCTGCGCCACGTCCACCGCGAGGTCGATGCGCCCGGCGGCGAGGTCCGTGCGCAGCGACGCGCGCTCCAGTCGCACGCCCAGCACCTCCACCTGCGGGTTCTGTCCGCGCAGGTGGGTGACCACAGCCGGCAGCACCGCCGGCTCCAGCGTGTCGCTCATCGCCACCGTCACCCGCGCCAGGTCGCGCACCGGGTCGAAGCCGTGGCTGCGCTGCAGGGTTTGCCGCAGCAGGGCCAGCGCCTCGCCGATGTCGTTTGCCAGCCGCTCGGCCAGCGGGGTGGGCACCACCCCGGCGCCCTCGCGCACGAACAGCGGGTCGCCCAGTTGCCGGCGCAGGCGCGCCAGCGCGTGGCTGACCGCCGACTGGCTCAGGTGCAGCACCGCCGCCGCCCGCGTCAGGTTGCGCTCGCGGTACACGCAGTCGAAGACGCGGAACAGGTTGAGGTCCAGACGGTCCAGGCGGGCGCTGCCGCCGCCGTTGTCCGGTTTGTTCATGAATGATCCTCATGGTTGGCAATGACGAATCATCACTTGGCTCATTGCCACGTCAAGCACAGAATCGGCCCGGCATCCGTTTTTACCCGGGCGGGCCGGGCGGCTTACCCCTTCATATGCAGGCAGGAGACAGGTCATGGATTTCGAGATGAGTGCGCGTTCCCGCGAAACGCTGGAGCGGGTCAAGGCGTTCATGAAGACGCACATCGAGCCGATCGAGGCCGATTACTGGCGCGGCATCCACGAGCAGCACTGGGGCGGCGACTGGACGAAGTGGGCGCATCCGCCGGTGCTGGAGGAACTCAAGGCGAAGGCGAAGGCCGAGGGCCTTTGGAACATGTTCCTGCCGGATCCGGATCTCGGCGCCGGCCTGTCGGTGATCGAGTACGCGCCGATCGCCGAGCAGACCGGCCGCAGCCTGCTGGCGGCGACCGTCTTCAACTGCAACGCGCCGGACTCCGGCAACATGGAAGTGTTGTGGAAGTACGGCTCCGAAGCCCAGAAGCAGCAATGGTTGTTGCCGCTGCTGGACGGCAGGATCCGCTCGGTGTTCTGCATGACCGAGCCGGACGTGGCCTCCTCCGACGCAACGAACATGCAAGCCACGGCCGTGGTCGACGGCAATGAGGTCGTGCTCAACGGCAAGAAATGGTGGACGTCGGGCCTTGGCGACCCGCTGGCGAAGATCGCGATCTTCATGGCGCACACGCCGGATCCGTCGAAGGGCCGCCACAGCCAGCACTCGATGGTGCTGGTGCCGCTGGACACGCCGGGGATCACCGTCAAGCGCATGGTGCCGGTGTTTGGCGAGTACGACGAGCCGCACGGCCACGGCGAGATCCACTTCGATAACGTGCGCGTGCCGGTGAGCAACATCATCGCCGGGCCGGGCCGCGGCTTCGAGATCGCCCAGGGCCGCCTCGGGCCGGGCCGCATCCACCACTGCATGCGCTGCATCGGCGCCGCCGAACTGGCGCTGGAACTGATGATCGACCGCGGCATGAAGCGCGTCGGTTTCGGCAAGCCGCTGCTGAATCTCGGCGGTAACCGCGAACGCGTCGCCGAGGCGCGCATCGCCATCGACCAGGCGCGCCTGCTCACGCTGCACGCGGCGTGGAAGATCGACAAGGTCGGCGCATTGGGCGCCATGACGGAGATTTCCGCGATCAAGGTGGTCGCGCCCAACGTGCTGCAGAAAGTCGCCGACATGGCGATCCAGATCCACGGTGGCGCCGGGGTCTCGCGCGACACGCCGCTGGCCGCTATCTTCGCCATGGGCCGCGTCCTGCGCCTGGCGGACGGGCCGGACGAAGTGCACAAGGGGCTGATCGCCCGTATCGAACTGATGAAACGAGGGTATGGCAAATGAGCAAGCCGGCATTGCGCGGCAAGCGGATCTTCATCACCGGCGGCGGCTCCGGTCTCGGGCGCGCGCTGGCATTGCGCTACGCGCAGGCGGGCTGGAAGGTCGCCATCGGTGACCTGAACGAGCAGGGCGGCGAGGCCGTGCTGGCCGAACTCAAGGCACTGGGCAGCGAGGCATTCTTCCTGCGTTGCGACGTGACGAAGGAAGCCGACGTCATCGCTGCGCGCGATGCTGTTCAGCAGCGCTTCGGCGGCGTCGACATCGTCGTCAACAACGCTGGCGTGGCGGTGTCCGGCAGCATCGACGACACCAGCGAGGAAGACTGGCAGTGGATCGTCGACATCAACCTGCTCGGCGTCGCGCGCGGTTGCCGTGTGTTCACGCCGCTGTTCAAGCAGCAGGGCGCCGGCTGGTTCGTCAACGTTGCCTCGGTCGCCGGACTCATCCATCCGCCACACATGAGCGCCTACAACGCGACCAAGGCGGCGGTCGTGGCACTGTCGGAGACGCTGTACGCCGAACTGCAACCGCACGGCATCGGCACCAGCGTGGTGTGCCCGGCATTCTTTCGCACCAACCTCGCCAATACTTCGCGCGCTGCCAGCGCCGACATGGCCAACGTTACGCGGCATCTGGTCAACAAGGCGAAGGTGGGCGCCGAGGAAATCGCCGCCCAGGTGTTCACGGCGGTGGAGAAGGGCGAGTTCCGCGTCATCACCCACCCGCGTGAGCGCCGGTTCTACTACGTCAAGCGGGTGCTGCCATTCGAGTGGTTCGGCAAGGGCGTCATCCTCGAAGCCGAACGCATGTTGTCATCGGGAAAGAAATCGTGACCGCAGCAGCAAGCAGCGTTACCGATCGTGGCGGTGAAGTCCGGCCCGGCGAGGAACTGGACGCCGTGGCCGTCGACCGCTGGTTGCGCACGCGGATCGCCGACCTGTCGGCTGGCCTGCCGGTCGTGACGCAGTATGCCGGCGGCGCTTCCAACTGGACCTATCGCCTGCAGTACGCCAACCGCGACCTGATCCTGCGCCGGCCGCCGGCGGGCACCAAGGCGAAGTCGGCGCACGACATGGGCCGCGAGTTCCGCGTGCAGTCGGCACTGAAGCCGGTGTTCCCGCAGGTGCCGGATATCGTTGGCCTGTGCAGCGACGAAACCGTGCTCGGCTGCGAGTTCTACGTGATGGACCGCATCGACGGCATCATCCCGCGACGCAATTTTCCCCGGGGTGTCGAATTGAGCCCGGCGCAGGCGCGGCAGTTGTGCCTGAACTTCATCGACAAGTTCATCGAACTGCATCGCGTCGACGTGAAGGCGGCGGGGCTGGAATCGCTGGGCAAGGGCGCCGGCTACACCCGGCGGCAGATCGACGGCTGGAGCGACCGCTACGAAAAGGCGCTCACCTGGAATGTCCTCGCCTTCCGTGACGTGCGCGACTGGCTCAAGCAGCACGTGCCAGACGATTGCGCCACCTGCCTGATCCACAACGACTGGCGGCTCGACAACGTCGTGCTGGCCGTCGATGACCCGACGCGCATCATCGGCGTGCTGGACTGGGAGATGGCCACGCTCGGCGATCCGCTGATGGATCTCGGCAACACGCTGGCCTACTGGATACAGGCCGACGACAGCCGGCTGATGAAGATGCTGGCCCGCCAGCCGAGTTACCTGCCGGGCATGCTGACGCGCGCCGAGTTCGTCGATTACTACCTCGGCAAGACCGGCCTGTCACCGGCGAACTGGGCGTTCTACGAGGTCTACGGCCTGTTCCGGCTGGCGGTGATCCTGCAGCAGATCTATTACCGCTACCACCACGGGCAGTCGCGCAATCCCGCGTTCAGGAATTTCTGGCTGATGGCGAACTACCTGGGTCTGCGTTGCCGGGCACTGATCCGCGCGCAACGCCGGCAGGCGGGCCGCTGAGATGGGCGCCATCTACCTGGTGCGCCACGGGCAGGCCTCGTTCGGCAAGGCGGACTACGACAAGCTGTCGGAAACCGGCGTCGAGCAGGCGCTGGTGCTCGGCACGGCGTTGCGGGCGCGCGTCACGCAACTTGATGCCGCGTATGCCGGGGCGATGCATCGTCACCGGCAGACGGCCGAGCACTGCCTCTCGACTTACGGCCAGGCCCATGACGTGCGCATCAACGCCGGTTTCAACGAGTTCGATCACGAGGAAGTGGTGCAGCGTTTCAAGCCGGCCTACGGCAACCGCCTGTTCATGATGGCGGACCTGGCGCGCACACTGAACCCGCGCCGCGCGTTCCAGCAGGTATTCGAGCAGGCAGTCGCGCGTTGGCTGGGCGGCGAGTTCGACCACGAATACGCCGAAAGCTGGCCGGCATTCCAGTCGCGTTGCGTGCTGGCGCTGAACGACACGGTGCGTGAACTCGGGCCGTCGAAAACCGCGCTGGTGTTCACCTCCGGCGGCACCATCACGGCGATCTGCCAGCACCTGCTGAAGATTCCCGACGAGCACGCCTTCCGGCTGAACCACACGCTGGCCAACGCCGGGGTGACCAAGGTGATCTACGGAGAGCGGGGGATCTACCTGTCTACGGTCAATGAGCACGCCCACTTCGAGGGCGCGCACCGGGAGTTGATCACCTACCGCTGAGCGTGTTTGCCGGCCCTTTTTTCAGGCTGTGCTGGCTTCGCCGTTGCCTGCTTCGCCGAGGCAGTCCTCGACCAGCGCGAACACCGTCGGGCTGTACAGCAGCGCCACGTGGCCGTGCCAGGGAACATGGATGTTCCGTGCGCCGCCGTCGAGCACCGAGGAATGGTTGGGCAGCACGAAATTGTCGAACTCGGAATAGATCGAGTAATAGCTGACGTGGTCGCCTGGGGTGAGTCCGCCGTCGGCGAGTTCGCGCAGGAATGCCGACTGGTAACGCATCTGCGGCACGTTGCCGGCGCCCGGTAGCCGGTCTGCGAGACGGCTGCCCCGATGCGGCGAGCCCAGCGTGACGACCTTGTCGATCTTGTCGGCGCACTCCAGGTTCTTGATCGCGTAGCGCGTCAGCAGCCCGCCCATGCTGTGGGCGACGATGTGTACCTTGTCCGCGCCGGTCGCAGCCCGCGCGTTGTCGATGTGGCGCGCCAGTTGCGCGGCCAGTTTTCGGGCGTCGATGATCGGCGGCGTGTAGCTCACTGCGTAGACATTCGGGTAGCCACGCCACTTCAGCCACAGCTGCACGGCGAGGAAGCAGGCGCTGTTCGCGCCCCAGCCGTGGACCAGCAGGATCGGCGTGCGGCCGCGCACCTGGGCGCGGTAAGGCGTCAGGTCGTGGATCAGTCGCAGCGGGTAGGTCAGTACCAGTACGGCGAAAGCCAGCGCTTCCAGCGTGATCGCCGGCGGCGCCAGCAGCGGGTTCAGTGCGCCGGGCGTGGCGCCGGGCATGGCCTTCTGCTCACCGTGCCGACGTTCGAGGTACCAGAACAGGTACAGGGTCAATGCGCCGATCACGCTGATGGCGAGCACGGCAAGAACAATGTCGCCCAGGATCGGCAATGTGCTGTCGCTCATGGTTGGTCGGTACCCCGTGCAATCCAGAAGATGTATTGGCCGTCGCGGATCGTAGCACCCAGCAGCCGGTGCGTGCTCTGGCGCAGCCAGGCCGGGATGTCGCGCTCGGCGCCGGCGTCGGTGGCGACCACCTCCAGCACGGCGCCGGCCACCAGTCGGTGCAGTTGCTGCTTGGTGCGCAGCAGCGGCAGCGGGCAACGCAGCCCGGTGCAGTCCAGTCGTTCATCGATGTGTGGCGGTGGTGTCGGGTCGGTCATGGCACGAATCATCGGTGGCGTGGTCTACTCGGGCGCACAGCATAACCAGCCCGCCGTACGACGCCAGCGGGCAGGTTGTCCCGTCGACCGGCGTTGCCCCGACCACGAGGCACAGCAGTTTGTCCCGATCAATCACCCGGCTGTTTGCCGCCGTCATCCTGACGATGACGTTGGTGTCGCCCGCGTCACTTGCGGCACCTGCGGAGACCGATCCCGCTGCCCTGCCTACTCTGGGTGACGCCGCTTCCGGCATGGTCTCCCCCGAGGTCGAGCGTCGCCTGGGCGCGGCCTGGCTGCGCGAACTGCGCGCCCGGACCAGCCTCTACTACGATCCGCTGGTCAACGATTACGTCGAGCACCTCGCCTGGCGGCTCGCTTCGCACAGCGACCTCGTCGAACCGCGGCTCAGCGTGGTGATGCTCAACAGCGCCGAGATCAACGCTTTTGCCGTGCCCGGCGGCGTGATGGGGATCAACGCCGGCCTGTTGCTGAACGCCGATCGCGAGGACGAGGCGGCTTCGGTTGTCGCGCACGAGCTGGCGCACCTGTCGCAGCGGCATTACGCGCGCGGCGTGGACCAGGCACGCCGGCAGCAGCCGCTGGCGCTGACAGCGCTGCTGGCCAGTATTCTGGTGGCGGCGACCGTGGGCGGCGATGCCGGTGCGGCGGCGATCATCGGTACGCAGGCCGGCCTCGTGCAGTCGCAACTGGCGTTCTCGCGCGACAACGAGCGCGAGGCTGACCGCATCGGCATGCAGACGCTGGCGCGCGCCGGTTTCGACCCGGAGGCGATGCCCGCGTTTTTCGAGAACCTGCAGCGTGCGGCGCCACTGGATCCGGACCGCTATCCGGAGTTCCTGCGCACGCACCCGGTCACCGACAGCCGGATCAGCGATTCACGCAACCGTGCCCGGCAACTGGCTTCGTCACGACGCGGGGCGTCGCTGGACTTCGATCTCGCCCGCGTGCGCTTGCAAGTCGCGTTTGCCCGTGACGCGGCGCTTGCAGTCAGCCGCTACACCGCAGCGCTGAAGGATGCGCCGGCCGCAGCGCAGGATGTGGTGCGCTACGGCCTTGCGCTGGCGTTGTTGCGTGCCGAGCGCCATGACGACGCACTGGCAACGCTCGCACCGCTGCGGCGTGCATCGCCGGACCGCATTGCCTGGATCGTGACCGAGGGCGAAATCCTGCTTGCCCGGGGCGAGGCCGGTGCTGCCGTCAACGTTCTCACCGAGGGCCTCGCGCTGGCGCCGGACAATTTCCCGCTGGCCGTGCTCGCCGCGCAGGCGCTGCTGCGTGATGGCCGGGCAGCCAAGGCGGTCGCACTCCTGGAACGGCAGTCGCTGCTGCGCAACGAGGACCCGCAAATATGGAGCCTGCTGGCGCGTGCGCGCGGCGAATCAGGCGATGTCGTCGGCGTGCATGCTGCGCGCGCCGAGTACCTGTTCCTGCGCAACCAGATCGATCCGGCGCTGGAACAACTCAAGCTCGGCATCGACAAGGCCGGCAGTGATTTTCCGCGCACGGCACCGCTGCGCGTGCGCATGCAGCAAATCGAAGGCGTGCGCCACGACCTGAAGTTGTGACGCACGCATGGGGTGCCAGCACTGGCTGCCGGCAACAGGTCACAGCGCCTGCGTGGCCGCCAATACTTCCGCGACGTGCCCGTCGACCTTCACGCCCCGCCACTCACGCCGGAGCACGCCGTCACGGTCGATCAGGAACGTGCTGCGCTCGATGCCGCGCACCTGCTTGCCGTACATGTTCTTCATCTTGACGACGCCGAACAGGGTGCACAGCGACTCGTCCTCGTCGCTGGCCAGCGGGAAGGGCAGGCCGTACTTGCACTGGAAGCGGTCGTGCGACTTCAGCGAGTCACGCGACACGCCGATGACCAGGGTCTTGCTCTTCTTGAACGATTCGTAGTGGTCGCGGAAATCCTGGCCTTCGAGCGTGCAGCCGGGTGTGTCGTCCTTCGGGTAGAAGTAGATCACGACGTTCCAGCCGCGCAGGCGCGACCAGTCGATCAGTTTGTCGCCGGTGGCCGGCACGGTGAAATCCGGGATTTTCTCGCCGAGGTTGACGGTCATGAGTGGCTCTCCCTTGGGTTCCGGGCGTGGCCCGCGTCAGTCGCGGGCCGGTTCGATCGCGGCATCGAGGTTGCGCGCGTCGCAGTGGTCGAGGAATTCCTCGCGCAGCGCGGCGACCTGCACGGTCGACGGAATGTTGACCGTCATGTGCAGGGCGAACATCTGCGAGCCGGTATGGGGCGCCGCATAGGTGTCGGTATCCAGCGCCTCGATATTGAGGTGGCGGCTGGAGAAGAAGCTGGCCAGTTCATGCACCAGGCCGGGCTGGTCCAGCGCGGTGACCTCGATGCGGTACGGGCGCGCCGCTGGTTGTGGCGGCTTCGGGCGGGTCCGCTTGCTCAGCAGCATCAGCCCCAGTTGCTGCCCGACCTCCGGTGCGGTCTTCTCCAGGTCGGCGATGGCGGCAGCGGTCCCGGAGACCAGCATGAGCACCGCGAATTCGCCGCCGAGCACCGTCATGCGGCTGTCCTCGATGTTGCAGTCGTGCGCCGCGGCAGCGTGCGCCAGGCGGTCGACAATGCCTGGCCGGTCTTCACCGATGGCGGACAGTACGAGGTATTCGGTCGTCATGACGCAGTCTCCTGGGCAGGGGCGAGCGGCGAGTGTCGGCGTCCGGGCACGGGCAGGCAAGAGGTACTGCCGGTGGCTGCGGGGCCATCATCGCTATCGAAATCCCGCGCCCGTCCCCGTACCATTACGCCCTTTCACGGCGCCAGGCCGTCGTTACCGACCTCCCCGCGGAGACACCATGATCAAGGGCAGCATCGTTGCTCTCGTTACCCCCATGCTGGACGACGGCGGCATTGACCATGATGCGCTGGCAGCACTGGTCGACTGGCACGTTGCCAGCGGCACCGACGGCATCGTCGCCGTCGGCACCACCGGCGAGTCGGCGACCCTCGACATGGAAGAGCACGTCGGCGTCATGCGTTTCATCGCCGAACGCGCCAGGGGGCGCATCCCGGTGATCGGCGGCACCGGCGCCAATTCGACGCGGGAAGCCATCGAGTTGACCCAGGCGGCAAAAGAGGTTGGCTGTGACGCGGCGTTGCTGGTCACGCCCTACTACAACAAGCCGACGCAGGAAGGGCTCTACCTGCACCACAAGGCCATTGCCGAGGCCGTCGCGTTGCCGCAGATCCTCTACAACGTCCCGGGCCGCACCGCCTGCGACATGAAGCCCGACACCATCGTTCGCCTTGCCTCCGTGCCGAACATCGTTGGCGTCAAGGAGGCGACGGGCGAGTTGTCCCGGGCCAGGGACATACTCGCGCGCGCCGGCAGCGATTTCGCCGTGTATTCGGGCGACGACGCCACGGCGGTCGAACTTATCCTGCTGGGCGGGCACGGGGATATCTCGGTGACCGCCAATGTCGCGCCGGCGCAGATGCACGCGATATGCGCTTCCGCGCTCGCGGGGGATGCAACGAAGGCGCAGGCACTGAATGCCGGCATCGCGGAACTGCACCAGGTGCTGTTCGTCGAGGCCAACCCCATCCCGGTGAAGTGGGCGCTGCACGAGATGGGGCGCATCGGCGCCGGTATCCGCCTGCCGTTGACGCCGCTTTCCGAGACGCAGCGTCCGGTGTTGCGTGCGGCCCTGGTGCGTACCGGGCTGGTGGCTGCCTGATGCGCACGCTGATTTTGCTGCCGCTTTGCCTGGCCCTTGCCGCCTGCGGGTCGCACGGCCCGTTTCGCGATCGCGGCAACGACTACCTCCAGGCCGACCCGGGCCGGCCACTGGTCTATCCGGACGGTGTACCGGTCATCGCTGCCCGCGAGGCCTGGCCGGTGCCGGATCCGGACCTGCGCCGGCAGCTGGCGGCCGGAGAGGACGTGAAGACTGTCATCCCGCCGCCGCCGCGCATCGTGCCGGACGACGCGGAAGCTGCAGAGGGCAGCGGTGCCGGCCAGCCGGTTCCCCCGGCAAAGGTCCTGTTGACGGAAGACGGCAACGGCCATCCGGTACTGATGCTGGAACTGGATTTCGACTGGGCCTGGCAGGGTATCGGCGATGCGCTCAAGGACCTCGCCGAGGTGAAGGTCGAGGATCTCGACCGCGGGCTCGCCATCTACTACCTCGCCATCGACGGCAAGCGTGCCGCCGGTGGCGATCCTTACCAACTGAAACTGAACTACACCGCCAACGGTATCCAGGTGGCCCTGCAGGTCGATGAGAACGCCATGGCGGCGAAGGAATTGGCGGCACCGCTGATGGAAAAACTCAGAGACGGCCTGCTGAAGTAACGGCACGGCGGCACCAGGGGAGCATGACAATGGAAAAACGCGCAGAACTTTACGTCGGCAAGGCCAAGAGCGTGTTCGCCACCGATGATCCGTCACGGGTCGTGATGGTTTACCGCAACGACACGTCGGCCTTCGACGGCAAGAAGCTTGCCCAGCTTGATCGCAAGGGCATGGTCAACAACCGGTTCAACGCCTTCATCATGGAAAAGTTGCAGGCTGCCGGCATACCGACGCATTTCGAGCGCCTGCTGTCGGATACCGAGTCCCTGGTCAAGAGCCTGCAGATGGTTCCGCTGGAGTGCGTCGTGCGCAATTACACGGCCGGGTCCATTTGCCGTCGCTACGGCCTCGCGGAGGGGCTGGCCATCAACCCGCCGACATTCGAGCTGTTCCTCAAAAGCGACAAGCTCGGTGACCCGATGGTGAATGAATCGCACGCACTGGCCTTCGGCTGGGCCACGGCGGCTCAATTGGCGGAGATGAAGGCGCTCACCTACCGCGTGAATGATGTGCTGAGCAAATTGTTCGACGATGCAGGCATGCTGCTGGTCGACTACAAACTGGAGTTCGGCACCTTCGAGGGCCGTCTGGTGCTGGGCGACGAGTTTTCCCCGGATGGCTGCCGGATCTGGGACAAGGCCACCCGCAACAAGATGGACAAGGATCGCTTCCGACAGGACCTGGGCAACGTCATCGAGGCCTACGAGGAAGTCGGCCGCCGGCTGGGCGTCGTGTTTGACTGAGCAGGGCCTAGCGGCTTCAATGGCCGGGCCGCTGCCGGCCGCATTCCGTGTCGTCAAGAAGGAGTTTTTCCATGAACAAGAACCTGTTCCGTGTCGCGGTGGTCGCGCTTGCCGTTTCACTGCTCAGCGGCTGCTTCCTGACCAAACTGGTCACCATGCCGATGCGGGTCGTGGGCGCGGGGATTTCGGTCGTCGGCGCGGTCGTTTCCGTCGTGCCGGTTGTCGGCAACACGGCGGATGCGGCGCTGGAGAAGGTGGACACGTCGATCGACACCCTTGCCGACACGGTTGACGAAGTGCCGATCTGATGGACTGGGGGCTTCGTGCGCCCAGGTTTTGGCAATCACAGGGCTTGAGATGAAGCGGGCTGCGGCGTCTGCGGGTTGCCCCCCGGCGTGCTTTGCTTTAAAAGTAGCCGGTCCGTAACACATAACAATAAAAGCGTGAGCCTCATGCAGCGTATGCGCAGGGCAACGGTAGCCGCACTGGCGATCCTGCTGTTGTCGGG
>JBKHWN010000139.1:0-3848 GCA_046566505.1 Gammaproteobacteria bacterium | reverse complement strand
CCGGCCTGAACTTCACCGCCGCCAACATCGGCCAGGCGATCGACTACGCGCACCGCAAGGGCGTGCGCATCCTGTTCGCGCTGAACACCTACCCGCAGCAGGCCGCGCTGCCGCGCTGGCGCCAGGCGGTGGAAACCGCCGCCCGGGCCGGAGTCGACGCGCTGATCGCGTGCGATCCCGCCGTGCTCGACTACGCGCGCGAAAAACACCCTGACCTGACCCGCCACCTGTCGGTCCAGGCCTCGGCGACCAACGTCGACGCGCTGCGTTATTACGTCGAGCAGTTCGGCATCAAGCGCGCGGTGTTGCCGCGCGTGCTGTCGCTGGCGCAAGTGGAAGCCTTGACCGCGAAGGCACCGTGCGAGATCGAGGTCTTCGGCTTCGGCTCGCTGTGCATCATGGCGGAGGGCCGCTGCTACCTGAGCTCCTACCTGACCGGCGAGAGCCCGAATACCTGCGGCGCCTGCTCGCCGGCGCGCGCGGTCACCTGGGAGCAGAAAGGCGAATACCTCGAGTCGCGATTGTCCGGCCTGCTGATGGACCGCTACGCGAAAACGGAAAAGGCCGGCTACCCGACGCTGTGCAAGGGCCGCTTCGAAGTCGAGGGCCGCGTGTTCCACGCACTCGAAGAACCGGTGAGCCTGAACACGCTTGACCTGCTGCCGCAGCTGATCGCGGCGGGCGTGCGCGCGATGAAGATCGAGGGCCGCCAGCGCGCGCCGGCCTACGTCGGGCAGGTCACCCGCACCTGGCGGGCGGCGATCGACAGCGCGCTGCGCGATCCGGCCGGCTACCGCGTGCAGCCAGGCTGGGACAGCACGCTGGCCGGGTTGTCCGAGGGCGCGCAGACCACCCTCGGCGCCTGGCACCGCGCCTGGCAGTGAACAACACGGCGCCGGCGGAACTTTCGCCGGCGCGACGACCGATACCCGTCATGGCTGGCCGCGTACGCGCACCAGCGGAGAAAGACCGATGAAAGTGTCGCTGGGCCCCGTGCTCTACTACTGGAACCGCGAGCAACTGATGGCGTTCTATGCGCGCGCCGCCGAGAGCGCGGTGGATGTCGTCTACGTCGGGGAAACGGTCTGCTCGAAGCGTCGATCACTGCGCACCGACGACTGGCTGGCGCTGGCACACGACCTCGCGCGCGACAGCGGCAAGGAGGTGGTTCTCTCCTCGCTCACCCTGATCGAGGCGGAAAGCGAACTGGGCACCGTGCGCCGGCAGGTGCGCGAACTGGCGGCAGCTGGCAACGTCCATATCGAAGCCAACGACTTCGGCGCCGTGCACGCGGCGCGGGAAGCCGGCCTGCCGTTCGTGGCCGGGCCGGCGCTCAATGTCTACAACAGCAACACTCTCGGCCATCTCGCGCGCAGCGGTGCCCGGCGCTGGGTGGCGCCGGTGGAGCTGTCACGGACAGCAATTGCCGACGTGGTTGCCGCCGCACGCCAGGAAAACCTCGCCGTCGAAACCGAAGTGTTTTCCTGGGGACGGTTGCCGCTGGCGCATTCCGCGCGTTGCTTCACCGCGCGCGCCTACAACCTGCCCAAGGACCAGTGCGCCTTCCGCTGCGGCGACACCGTCGACGGCCTGCCGCTGGCCACGCGCGAAGGCACCGCGCTGTTTCGTATCAACGGCATCCAGACGCAGTCGGCCGTGCCCTGCAACCTGTTCCCGGAAGTCGACGACATGACGCGCCGCGGCATCGACCTGATGCGCATCAGCCCGTCGACGCCCGACGACTGGCCGCTGATCGACCGGCTGGTGGCGCAGGCACACGGCGAGCGCAGTACGACGCTGCCGGTGATCGACGAGGATGCCTGCAACGGCTACTGGTTCGGCGAGGCGGGCATGCTGCAGGTACCGGCCTGAATAACTGACGATCTGCTGGCGGGGCCGGCGGTGGTGTTCACTCGCCGGCGACAGCCACGGCGAGTGCCGGGAAGTCAGGCGCCCCGCGCCTGCCCGAGTTTGCCGGCATCAAGCCGCCGGCGACCCGGCAGGCAACGCGCCACTGCGCGCGGCAACGGCGGCAAGGTGAGTGCCGGCACCCGCAATTCCGCTTCACCGAGGAAAAATCCGCGCAGCGAACCCATCAGGTGCGCGATGTGCGCCGGCACGCCCTGCAGTTCGTTGCCGAAGATCAGGTTCTTCACCACCAGCCCGAGTTCGGTGTCGCCTTCGATCACCAGCCGGCGCTGGAAGAACAGCGTGTCCGGATCGGCCTGCTGGTTGGCAAGCAGCACGTAGTCATCAAGTGACGCCGCCACGCGCACGTCCCAGCGCACCGGCCCGGCGACGACGATCGGCGCATCGGTGCCCATGGTGACGTTCCAGCCCGGCCCGCCGTTCACCTCGATGCGCAGCCAGCGACCACGCAGCGGCTCGAAGGCGCCATCGCGCAGCGCATCGGGATAGGCCTCGCGCAGCAGACGCTCAAGCAGGACGCGCTGTGGCTCGAAGGGAAAAAACCGGAACGGCATGGCCCACCTCGCGACGACGGCGCGCAGGATGCCACCCGGGCGCACGGAAAACTTGATTGGAATCAGACGGCATTGTGCCCGATATCGCATGGTTGTTGCCCTCGCCCGATGCGCTGGTTCATCCCGCCGGGTACACGATGCAGCATCGACTGGCACGCACCGACAGAGGCACGTCGACCCACGAAAAACGGAGCGCCGTCATGACGACCATGGAAAGGACCGCGGCGGAAGGAACCACGGGACAGACGCTCAACGACCCGTTCTTCCAGGTCCCGCGCACCACCTTCCAGTCCACGCAGGGACCGGTGGACCTGCCGATCTTTTATTACGACACCTCGGTGCTGCAGGCATTTTTCCTGCCGGAACGCTCAAGGGTCGAGCGCCTGCTGGCCGGCACCGGCCTGGTGCCGGCGCTGACCATCGGCCAGCGCGCGCTGGCCGGTATCGCCTGCTACGAGTACCGGCACAGCACGGTCGGCAGCTACAACGAAGTCGGCGTGGCAGTCGCGGTCTGCCGCGACGGCGAACAACTGAGGCTGAGCGGCTGGGGCGACCTGCTGTCGACCATGAAGGATCCGGAATCCCGACACGTCGCATTCCACATCCTGGACCTGCCGGTGACCACCACGACCGCCAACGCCGCCGGCCGGGAAATCTGGGGCTACCCGAAATTCGTCACCGATATCCCGTTCCGGCTCGAACGGCGTGATTTCGCCTGCTCGGTACTGGCACCCGGCACCCAGGAACCGATCATGGAACTCGCCGGCCGGGTGGGTCCCTCGGTTCCGGTCGGCCCCGTGGGTCTCACGCTGCTGTCCTTCCACGACGGCCAACTGGTGCGCGCCACCGTCAATGCCCGCGGCCCGGCCCGGCTCGCCACGCCGGGCTCGCTGCGCCTGAAGGTGGGCCGCAACCGGCATCCGATGGGCGAGCGCCTGCTGGAGCTCGGCCTGGACGGTGCCGCACCCTTTGCAGTGTCCTGGACACATGCCTTCCAGTCGCGATTGAACGCGGGAACGGTCATCGACTGAGTACCTGTCATCAACGACCGGCGGTCCATCGTCCATGCCCGGTTGCCGACGGGCTTCCGCGCCGCCAAGCCCCGCGTACAAATCCGTACCCCGGCTCCCGCCGGCCTTGACCTGAATCAAGTGCCCGCCGGCAACAAGACGCGGACAATGGCCACCACAACAATAACGACAGGCTCCCCGCCATGAACGCCGACACGCAGGCCGCTATGCGCAACCGGATCACCGAGCGCATCGACAAGATCACGCTGATCACCGACGACTACCGCGTCGCGAAGCCGCCGATCCCCAGGAGCGTCAAGATCGAGTTGACCGCCCGGTGCGACTTCCAGTGCTT
>JBKHWN010000138.1:0-5578 GCA_046566505.1 Gammaproteobacteria bacterium | reverse complement strand
TCCTATGAGAACCCCAGAAAGCAAAAAGCCCAGCATTGCTGGGCTTTTTGGTGTTTCCTGAGGTCCGGTGAGAACCCCTGAAACTGTCACATGGTGCCGAGGAAAGGACTTGAACCTTCACGAGCTTTCGCTCACCAGCACCTGAAGCTGGCGTGTCTACCAATTTCACCACCTCGGCGGAGGCGGCGCATTCTAGGGGGGCGAGGGTGAAAAGGGAAGCCCCGGTGGCAGAGGTTGGTTGGGGGTGTCAACGTGCGTCGGCGGCAGGTTCCCGACCGCCGGAGCCGGCTTGCTGCCGCTGCCGGCCTGCCCACGCGTGCGCTGCCCCGGCAGCGGTGCGCGATGTTGACGCAGCGCAACCCCCGGGCGGGTTGACACGCAAGCGACACTGCCCCGCGTTACCTTCACGGAATTATCGACAACCAGAGGACAAGGACCATGCCTGCCATGATGAAAGCCGCCGTATTCGTCGAGCCCGGACGCATCGAACTGGCGGACAAGCCGATCCCCGACATCGGCCCGAACGACGCCCTGGTACGCATCACCACCACCACGATCTGCGGCACCGATGTGCACATCCTCAAGGGCGAATACCCGGTGGCTCCGGGTCTCACGGTCGGCCATGAGCCGGTGGGCGTGATCGAGAAACTCGGCAGCGCCGTGCAGGGCTACCGCGAGGGCCAGCGGGTAATCGCCGGCGCCATTTGTCCGAACTTCAACAGTTACGCCGCGCAGGACGGCGCGCCCAGCCAGGACGGCAGTTACCTGGTGGCCAGCGGCCGCTGTGGTTGCCACGGCTACAAGGCGACTGCGGGATGGCGCTTCGGCAACATCATCGACGGCACGCAGGCCGAGTATGTTCTGGTGCCGGACGCGCAGGCCAATCTGGCGCCCATCCCCGACGGGCTCACCGACGAGCAGGTGCTGATGTGCCCGGACATCATGTCCACCGGATTCAAGGGCGCGGAAAACGCCAACATCCGCATCGGCGACACTGTGGTCGTGTTCGCGCAGGGGCCGATCGGGCTGTGCGCCACGGCCGGCGCGCGCCTGCTGGGCGCCACCACCATCATCGGCGTCGATGGCAATGACCACCGGCTGGACATCGCGAAGAAACTCGGCGCGGACATCACGCTCAACCACACCCGCTGCGACGTGGTGGACGAAGTGATGAAACTGACCGGCGGGCGTGGCGCCGACTCGGCCATCGAGGCGCTGGGCCTGCAGAGCACCTTCGAGAACGCGCTGCGGGTGATCAGGCCCGGTGGCACGCTGTCGAGCCTGGGTGTCTATTCCTCGGACCTGAAGATTCCGCTCGACGCGTTCGCCGCCGGGCTGGGCGACCACCGCATCGTCACCGCGCTCTGCCCCGGTGGCAAGGAGCGCATGCGGCGCCTGATGAACGTGCTGGCCGCCAGCCGGCTCGACCTGGGCGTGATGGTGACGCACCAGTTCCGGCTCGACGACATAGTGGCCGCGTACGACCTGTTCTCGCACCAGCGCGACGGCGTGTTGAAGGTGGCGATCAAGCCCTGACCGGACGGCGGGTCGCGGCGCCTTGCGGTCCGGCCAGGCCGGCGAGCGGCGCGCCACGGCAAGCGGGGGTATCCCCTCCGTCGGCAGCGGCGGGAATCCCCCGGTATCGCCGGCCGCGCCGGCCCCGTACCATAGCCGGCGTCTGCAACATCACCGGGCGAAGACCGCCCGGCCATCACGGAGCTTTACTTGATCTGGACACCTGAATCCGACCCCGCCTACGGGGCCGAGACCCGCAAGTACGAAAAACCCATCCCCAGCCGCGCCTTCATCCTTCAATGGCTGACGGCACTCGGCAAACCGGCAACCGCCGAGGAAATGCTCGCCGGGTTCCGGCTCGGCGACGATCCCGAGCAGGTGGAGGGCGTCACCCGCCGCCTGCAGGCCATGGAGCGTGCCGGCCAGTTGGTCTGCAACCGGCGAGGCGCCTACGGCCTGCCCAGCGCCATGGACCTGATCCCCGGCCGCGTCGTCGGCCACAAGGACGGCTTCGGCTTCCTGGTGCCGGACGAAGGCGTGGGCGACCTGTTCCTCTCGGCCCGCCAGATGCGCACGCTGCTCGACGGCGACCGGGTGCTGGCCCGCGTCATCGGGCTCGACCCGCGCGGTCGCCGTGAAGGCGAAGTGGTCAGCATCATCCAGCGCACGCTGCGCACGCTGGTCGGCCGGGTGGTGCATGACGGCGGCGTCGAGTTCTTCCAGCCGGACAACAAGCGCATCCCGACCGTGTTCATGGTCGAAGAGCATCCGGGCGTCAGCGTAAAGGCGGGCGAATTCGCGCTGGCGGAAATCGTCGACTGGCCCGGCGCGCGGGTGCACGGCCGCGTGCGCCTGGTCGAAGTGCTGGGCGATACCCGCGAGGCGGGGATGGAAACGGAAATCGCCATCCGCAGTTACAGCATTCCGCACCGGTTCCCGGAGGATGTCGAACGCGAGGCGGCGATGCTCGCGCCCGAGCCGGAGGCCGGTGAGTACCACTACCGGCTCGACCTGCGCAACGTGCCGTTGATGACCATCGACGGTGAAGACGCGCGTGATTTCGATGATGCGGTCTATTGCGAGATGCGCGACAACGGCGGCTGGCATCTGATCGTCGCCATTGCCGACGTGTCGCACTATGTGCGGCCGGGCAGTGCGCTTGATCGCGAGGCGCACGAGCGCGGCACTTCGGTGTATTTCCCGGATCGCGTCGTGCCGATGCTGCCGGAGGCGCTGTCCAACGGGCTGTGCTCGCTGAACCCGCATGTCGATCGTTTCTGCCTGGCCTGCGACATGACGATTTCGCCGGAAGGCCGCATTACGCACTATCGCTTCCACGAGGCAGTGATGCGCTCGCATGCGCGGCTGACCTACAACAAGGTGGCAGCCATCCTGGAGCGCCCCGATAGCCGCGATGCGGCCGTGGTGCGCAAGGAGATCGGTGCGCTTGAAGGCAACCTGCGCAACCTGCATTCGCTGTACGACGCGCTGAAGAAGGCGCGCGAGGCGCGTGGCGCGATCGACTTCGATACCGTGGAGACAAAAATCCGCTTCAACGACCAGCGCAAGATCGAGCAGATCGTGCCGGTGGTGCGCAATGACGCGCACAAGTTGATCGAGGAGTGCATGCTGGCGGCCAATACCTGCACGGCGAAGCTGCTGATCCGCTCGAAGACGCCGACCCTCTACCGTAACCACGAAGGGCCGACGCCCGAAAAACTGGAGACGCTCACCGATTACCTGCGCGGCCTGGGCTTGTCGTTGTTCGGCAACCGCAAGCCGAAGGGCAAGGGCGCGCTGGCCGTGGAGCCGGCGGATTACCAGCGGGTGCTCGCGCAGGTTGTCGGTCGCGCGGATGCCAATGTCATCCAGACCGTCATGCTGCGCTCGATGAAGCAGGCGATGTACCAGGAAGAAAACCGCGGCCACTTCGGGCTGGGGTATGACGCCTACACGCACTTCACCTCGCCCATCCGCCGTTACCCGGACCTGATGGTGCACCGCGCGCTGCGCGTGCTGATCCGCGAAGGAAAGACGCAGGGCGCGGCACAGCGCAAGGGCGCGCCGGTGATCGAGCGTGCCGAGTGGTTGCCGTTCAACACCGACGAGATGCGGACGCTGGGTGAGCATTGCTCGATGACCGAGCGGCGCGCGGACGAGGCGACGCGTGACGTCGTCCAGCGGCTGAAGTGCGAGTACATGCGCCAGCACATCGGCGGCGAGTTCTCCGGCGTGGTCAGCGCCGTGACCGGTTTCGGGTTGTTCGTGAATCTTGCCGATATCTATATCGAAGGCCTGATCCACATTTCCACGCTGGAAAACGATTACTGGCACTTCGACGCACCGCGGCACCGGCTGAATGGTGAGCGCAGCGGCAAGGTCATCGCACTGGGCGATACCTTGCGGGTGAAGGTCGCGGCCGTGAATGTCGAGGACCGCAAGATCGACCTGCTGCTGGTGGCCGGCAAGGGCGCGGGCGAGCCGCGCCGCAGTGGCGGGCGCGAACCGTCGGCGAAGGAAAAACTGGCGCAGGAGGCCGCGCGCAAGCCGCATCCGGGCGCCGCGAAGAGGCCGGCGGGTGGCGGCAGTCGCGGTGAGGGCAGTCGCGGCGGTGAGGGCGGTGTGGCTGGAAAGGCGCCGGGCACCGGTGCCGGCAAGCCGGCGGCAGAGCGTGGCAAGAGGAAGCGTCGCTGATGGCAGTCCAGTGGTACTACGGGCTGCATGCCGTGCAGTCGATCCTGGAGCAGGACGCCTCACGGGCGCTGGAAGTCATCCTGCAGCCCGGCCGGGAGGATGAGCGCGTTGTGCAGATCCGCACCCTGGCAGCGCGTGGCGGCGTGCATGTGCGGCTGGCAGGCAAGGATGAGTTGGTGAAGGTGTCGGCCGGTGGACAGCACCAGGGCGTTGCAGCGCGCTGCCGTGACCGGCGACTGGATGGCGAGAACGAACTCGGCGATTTCATTGCCGGGCTGGATCACCCGCCGCTGGTGCTGGTGCTTGACGGCGTCACCGATCCGCACAATTTCGGTGCCGTGCTGCGCTCGGCGGATGCGTTCGGCGTCGACGCGGTGGTCGTCACCCGCGACAAGGCGGCCGGCATCACGCCGGTGGTGGCCAAGACGGCCTGTGGTGCGGCGGAAACCGTGCGCATCTTCGAGGTGGTCAACCTCGTGCGGGCGCTGGAGTTGCTCAAGGAAAACAACGTCTGGATCGCCGGCGCCGCGCTGGATGCCAAGGCGGAGTCACTGTACGCGGCGGACCTGACCGGCCCGCTGGCGCTGGTGCTGGGCGCGGAGGGTGCCGGCATGCGCCGGCTCACCCGCGAGCACTGCGACCGGTTGCTGATGCTGCCGATGGCCGGCTGGGTGGACAGCCTCAATGTGTCGGTGGCGGCGGGGGTATTCCTGTTTGCCGCGGCGCGGCAGCGCACGGCAAGGCATCGCCGGTAGCGATGGCCCTATTTCTTGTGCTCGACCGCGAGGTCCATGTACAGGTAGTTGATCTCGTAGTCACCGGATCCGTACGAAAAGTTGTACCGGTTGGTCCGGTCGCCGATCTGCAGGTAGTAGCGCTGCCCGTCGGCATCGATGGCCCAGTTGCTGCCGGCTGACTCCGGTCCTGCGCTGGTGATGGCAAAACTGTCGGCATCGGCCTTCGTCTGGCGTGCATCCTCGCCATCGGCTGACTCGTTGGCGCTTTTCTCCGCCTGGCCTTCTGCGGCCTGGTCCTCGTAGATGGCGAGCTGGCCGGTCGCCGGGTCCGCCAGCATCCCGGGCAGTTCCGCCGTGGACAACTCCGGGCTGTCCAGCGCCTCCAGCGGGAAACTCTGCGAGGTCGTGCGTTGGAAACGGACCAACTCGGTGTGGTCGGTGTGCTTGATGTAGCGGGCGCGCTCCAGGGCTTCCTCGAGGGATTCGGGCTGCCTGACGCGGTAGGGGTCGCGGGCCAGCGGCGACAGGGGTTCCGTTGCCTGGCTGCCTCCGGTGACGGCGGCCGGACTGGCCGCAGCCTGCTGCGTCAGTTCGCGGGCCCGATCCTCCTTCTGCTTGCGGAAGGCCATGAT
>JBKHWN010000137.1:0-4821 GCA_046566505.1 Gammaproteobacteria bacterium | reverse complement strand
GCACTGGCCGCTGCGCTGATCTGCTACCGGCGACGCAGCGCCACACGCGACATCGGCAAGGCGCTCAGACTGCCGGAGGCCGACATCACGCGGCTGCTCAAGGGCGAACGCCCGCCCGAAAGCCGCCGGCTGGCACTGTTCGACGCCCTGCTGCCGCAACTGCTCGGCGTGCCGCGCCACCTGTCGCAGCATGTCGGCGGCTTCGTCATCACCCGCGCGCCGGTGGCGACGCTGGTGCCGGTGGAAAACGCGGCCATGCCCGGGCGCACCATCATCCAGTGGGGCAAGGACGACCTCGAAGCCATGGGCCTGCTCAAGATCGACATCCTCGCACTGGGCATGCTGACCGCGATCCGCAAGACGCTGGCGCTGGTCAACGCCGGTCTCGGGCATGGCCCGCTCGCCACGGGGCAACCACACGACCGCGACGCCACCCGGCCGCTGACGATGGCCGACATCCCGCCGGAGGATGCCGCCACCTACGCGATGCTGCGGCACGGCGACAGCGTCGGCGTGTTCCAGGTGGAATCGCGCGCACAGATGGCCATGCTGCCGCGCCTGAAGCCGCGCACGTTCTACGACCTGGTGGTGCAGGTCGCCATCGTGCGCCCCGGCCCGATCCAGGGCGGCATGGTCCACCCCTACCTGCGCCGGCGCGCCGGCGAGGAGCCGGTCGACTATCCGAGCGTAGCGGTGAAGGACGTGCTCGAACGCACGCTTGGCGTGCCCATCTTCCAGGAGCAGGTGATCAAGCTGGCGATGGTCGCCGCCGGCTTTTCCGCCGGCGAGGCCGATCAACTGCGCCGCGCGATGGCCGCCTGGAAACGCAGCGGCGAGCTGGAAAAATTCCGCGGCAAACTCATCGACGGCATGCTCGCCCGCGGCTACACGCCGGACTTCGCCGAGCGCCTGTTCCGCCAGATCGAGGGCTTCGGCGAATACGGTTTCCCCGAGTCGCACGCCGCCAGCTTCGCGCTGCTGGTGTACGTCAGCGCCTGGCTCAAGCGCCACCATCCGGCAGCGTTCCTCTGCGGCCTGCTCAACAGCCTGCCGATGGGTTTCTACTCGCCGTCGCAACTGGTGCAGGACGCACAACGCCACGACGTGCGGATACACCAGACCGACGTGCTGCACAGCGACTGGGACTGCACGCTCCAGCAGGACGCGGGCGCAGACTCCCCGGCGCTACGCCTCGGCCTGCGGCTGGTCGACGGCTTCGGCAGCGCCGCCGCGCAGCGGCTCATGCTCGCCCGCGCACAACGGCCCTTCGGCAACCTGCAGGACCTGAAGGCACGCGCCGCGCTGGCCCGCGACGAACTGGACGCGCTGATCGCCGCCAACGCCACCGCCGGCTTCAGCGGCCATCGCCGGCAGGCGCACTGGGAAGCCGGTGCCATCGAAAATACGCGGCCGCTCTATGCCGCGCAGGAACAGGCCGACCCGGCACACCTGGCCGACGGCCTGTTCCTGCTGCCGGCCGGCGAGCGCGAAAACCTGCTCGCCGACTACGCGGCGACCGGCCTCACGCTCGGCCGTCATCCGCTGGCCCTGCTGCGCCCAACGCCACCGTTCAACCGCTGCCGGCGCGCCGCCGAACTGGCCACGCTGTCATCCGGGCGCTTCGTGCGCGTTGCCGGCGTCGTCACCAACCGCCAGCGGCCGGGTACCGCCAGCGGCGTGCTGTTCGTCACGCTGGAAGACGAAACCGGCAACGTGAACCTGGTGGTGTGGAAAAACGTGCAGGAACGCTGCCGGCGCGCCCTGCTCGACGCGCGCATCCTGCTGGTCAAGGGCACGGTGGAGGCAAAGGACGGCGTGGTGCACGTGATGGCCGGCACCGTCGAGGATGTGAGCGCCGCGCTGTCCGGTTTCGCGGCCCCCTCGCGGGATTTCCGCTGACCCCGCGGACGCCGCCCATGCGCTTCCGTTGCGACTCGTCGCCGGCGTGGCCGGCTCGCCACAGGACACGGCGCTCGGCGTGGCCCATGGGGCGCTTGAGCCGGGCACCCCGGATCGGGGAAAGTAGCAGCCCACCCGCCGGCCACGGCCACGACGTACTGCAGGAGCCCCGCCATGAGCGAAGTCCATGTCTACCCTGTCCCGGAACAGTTCAAGCGCAGCACGCTGATGACCCGGGAGCAGTACGAGGACTGGTACCGCCAGTCGGTCACGCAGCCAGACGCTTTCTGGGCCGCGCGCGCCGACGAATTCCTCACGTTCTTCCGCAAGTGGCACACCGTGGCCAGCGCCGACTTCAACAAGGTCGACATCCGCTGGTTCGCCGGCGCCGAGCTGAACGTCAGCCACAACTGCCTCGACCGCCACCTGGCCACGCGCGGCGACCAGGTCGCGATCATCTGGGAAGGCGACGAACCGACCGACGACGCGAAGATCACCTACCGCCAGCTGCACGAGAAAGTCTGCCGTCTCGCCAACGTGCTCAAGTCGCGCGGCGTGCAGAAAGGCGACCGCGTCTGCATCTACATGCCGATGGTGCCGGAAGCCGCCGTGGCCATGCTCGCCTGCACGCGGATCGGCGCCGTGCACTCGGTGGTGTTCGGCGGCTTCTCGCCGGAATCGCTCAAGGACCGCATCCTCGATTCCGACTGCCGCGTGGTGATCACCGCCGACGAGGGCGTGCGCGGCGGCAAGCGCATCCCGCTCAAGCGCAACACCGACATCGCGCTCGACCAGTGCCTGGACGTGCACACCGTGCTGGTGGTCCGGCGCACCGGCGGCGACATCGACTGGTTCGACAAGCGCGACCTCTGGTACCACGACGCCACGCAAGCCGCCTCGCCACAGTGCGAACCGGAACCGATGGCCGCCGAGGACCCGCTGTTCATCCTCTACACCTCCGGCTCCACCGGCAAACCCAAGGGCGTGCTGCATACCACCGCCGGCTACCTGCTGCAGGCGGCAATGACCCACAAGTACGTTTTCGACTACCACGACGGCGACATCTACTGGTGCACCGCCGACGTCGGCTGGGTGACCGGCCACTCGTACATCGTCTACGGCCCGCTGGCCAACGGTGCCATCACGCTGATGTTCGAAGGCATCCCGACCTACCCGAATGCCTCGCGTTTCTGGGACGTGATCGACAAGCACCAGGTCAACATCTTCTACACCGCGCCGACCGCGCTGCGCGCGCTGATGGCACTTGGCGATGCGCCGGTGCAGAAAACGAAACGCTCCTCGCTGCGCCTGCTCGGCTCGGTCGGCGAGCCGATCAACCCGGAAGCCTGGGAGTGGTACCACCGCGTGGTCGGCGACCACCGCTGCCCGATCGTGGACACCTGGTGGCAGACGGAAACCGGCGCCATCATGATCGCGCCGCTTCCCGGCGCCATGGATCTCAAGCCTGGCTCGGCCACGCTGCCGTTTTTCGGCGTGGTGCCCGAGCTGGTCGACGAGAACGGCCAGGTGCTCACCGGTGCCGCCAGCGGCAACCTCGTGATCACCGCGAGCTGGCCGGGCCAGATCCGCAGCGTGTACGGCGACCACGACCGCTGCGTGCAGACCTATTTCTCCACCTACCAGGGCAAGTACTTCACCGGCGACGGTGCGCGCCGCGACGAGGACGGCTACTGGTGGATCACCGGCCGCGTCGACGACGTGCTCAACATCTCCGGCCACCGCCTCGGCACCGCCGAAGTGGAAAGCGCGCTGGTGCTGCACACCGCCGTCGCCGAGGCCGCCGTGGTCGGCTACCCGCACGACATCAAGGGCCAGGGCATCTACTGCTACGTCACGCTGATGGCCGGTGAAACGGCAAGCGACGAGCTGCGCAAGGAGCTGGCCGCGTTCGTGGCCAAGGAAATCGGCGCCATCGCGCGTCCGGACATCCTCCAGTTCGCGCCGGGGCTGCCCAAGACCCGCTCCGGGAAAATCATGCGCCGCATCCTGCGCAAGATCGCCGCCAACGAGATCGACAGCCTGGGCGACACCAGCACGCTGGCCGACCCGTCGGTGGTGCAGGACTTGATCGACAACCGGGTGAATCGTTGACACCGGCCGCCATGGTGGGGCCCCGCATGTTGCCAACAGCTTCCCGGAACCCCCGCCCATGAATCTGGCCCCCGGCCTGAACGGAGACGCCGCCGCTTTCACGCGTCTGCTGAGCGGTGTCTACGCGCATGAAACCGACGCACGCAAACCGCTGGCCGATGCCGAACTGGCCCGCCGGCTCGCCGCGCCGGTGCCGGCCGACATCGCGCTCGCCGACTGGGCAGCCGTACGGCTCGGGGACGACGAGTCGCTCAGCCCCATCCAGCACGGTGTGCTCGCCACCACCGAAAGCATCGTTTCCGTCCTGCTCTCGCGGCCGGCCTTCGACCCGAAGCTCGCCGGCCTCATCATCCCGGTGCGCGGCGTGCTGGCGGCAGCCGCGCTGCCCGTCGACGGCTGGATCACCAACCCGCAGCATCCGGCACGGGCCGTCCTCGCCTCGCTGTACGGCATCGCCTGCGGCTGGCAACCGGAACCCGGCCTCGCCGCCACCCACGAGCAGATGGCGCGCTGGCTGGAAAACGCCATCAGTAACGGCGGCAACTGGCCGGCACTGGCCGCCGGCATCCCGGCCTGGCTGGCCACCGAACGGGCGCGCACCGAAAAACTGGAACGCCGGCTGCTGGACGCCGAGGCCGGCCTGATGCGCACGCGGCGCGCACGCCAGGTTTCCGCCCGCATGCTCAACCAGTCGCTGGGCGACCGCCGGATTCCCCCGGACGTCGCCACCGCGCTGCACGAGGACTGGTTCCCGGCCATGCAGTGGGCCGTCCTGCAGGAAGGCGAACACGGCAGCCTCTGGCAACGCGT
>JBKHWN010000136.1:0-9485 GCA_046566505.1 Gammaproteobacteria bacterium | reverse complement strand
CCTTCGCAGATCGTCAGCAGGCCGTACTTGCCCTGGCGACGGCGCAGTTCGTACGCCAGCGTGCCGATCAGCTTGGCACCGGTGGCACCGAGCGGGTGGCCGAGCGCCTGGGCGCCGCCGTTGACGTTGAGCTTGTTGACGTCGGCACCAACGGCCTTCGCCCAGGCCAGCGGCACGGAACCGAACGCCTCGTTCACCTCGTAGATATCCATGTCGGAAATCTTCAGGCCGCTCTGCTTGAGGATTTTCTGCGTGGCCGGGATCGGGCCTTCAAGCACCATGGTCGGGTCGGATCCGACAACGCTCAGCGCGTGGATGCGCGCCAGCGGTTTCAGGCCCGCGGCCTTCATCGCACGCTCGCTCATGATCAGCACGGCGGCCGCGCCGTCGCAGATCTGGCTGGCCGTGCCCGCGGTGATCACGCCACCGGGCACCAGCGGCTGCAGCGCGGCGGTGGCTTCCAGCGTGGCGTTGAAGCGCAGGCCCTCGTCCATTTCGTGGCGGACGATTTTCTTCACGCCTTCGAGCTCCAGCTCGACGTCGAACTTCACCAGCTCATCTTCGAAGCGACCGGCCTCGTAGGCGGCCTTGCCCTTCATGTGGCTCTGCCAGGCGAAGTGATCCAGCTCCTCGCGGGTGACGCCGTACTTCTTCGCCATCTTCTCGGCGCCGTCGAACTGGTTGAACTCGCAACCGGGATAGCGCTTCTGGATGCCGACGGCATCGAACGGGCTGCCCATGCCGGCCTTCTGCGCGACGTCCTTGGCGGAAAGGATGGGCACCTGGCTCATCACTTCCACGCCGCCGGCAATGACCACGTCCTGGGTGCCGGACATGATGGCCTGCGCCGCGAAATGCACCGACTGCTGCGACGAGCCGCACTGGCGGTCAATCGATACACCAGGCACGGAATCCGGCAGGCGCGAGGCGAGGATGGACGTGCGCGCGACGTTGAATGTCTGCGGGCCGATCTGGCTGACGCAGCCGTAGATGACGTCGTCGACGCTGGCCGGGTCGATCTTCGTGCGGTCGAGCAGCGCGTCGATCACCAACGCGCCGAGATCGGCCGGATGCATTTTCGACAGGCGGCCATTGCGGCGGCCACCCGGCGTGCGGACGGCGTCAACGATGTAGGCGTGGGTCATGTCTGGCTCCTTTGTTCGGTGGTGGTGGAAATTGAGGGCGGGGTTGAGAGGCCCTCTCCCCCGGCCCCTCTCCCGGAGGGAGAGGGGAGCAATGCGCCCTTCCCCTCTCGAGCTCCCTCTCCCGCCCTTCGGGCTCCCTCTCCCGCCAGCGGGAGAGGGATGGATCGAGCGGCTCTTCCCCCTCTCCCGCCCCGCGGGAGAGGGCCGGGGTGAGGGGCTCTTGCTTACTCCTGCTTGATCCCCGCCAGCCGCCGCGCGTACCACTTTTTCTGCTCGACGTTCATCTGGCGCTGGATCTGGATGCGCTGCGCCTGCGGCGAACCGGCGCCGTGCATCGACTCGGTCAGGTAGCCCACGGCGTTGCGGCCCAGCGTCATGTTCTCGATCAGGCGCAGCATGCGGACGCGCGTTTCGGTCGGCACGTCACTGCGGCCCTTCATGTACTTCTCGAGGATCGGCCCGGTTTCCTCGTGGTTGAAATCCTGCTCGCTGGGCAGTGTCACCATGATGCCACCGGCGATGTCCTGCGCCAGGCGCGCGATCTCGTACGGGAAGCGGGTGACGTTGTGCTTGCACACGTTCGCCAGCATGGAGTCGTTCATGAAGATGCCGGACGGCAGCTTCTGCGCGGAATACGAGGACGCGATGCCCGACGAGTAGATCGTCTCGTTCAGGTGCGTCATCTCGACCAGCTTGTCCTTGATGTGCGAGACCTTCTCGACGCCGTTGTATTCGGCGATGGCCGCCGCGGCGCCGACCATCACGTCGCCCAGGCCGGTCTTGCAGACGTAGGACGCGCGGTGGTACGAGGTGAAGCGCGCGACCATCTCCTGCGCGAATTCGTATTCGCCATCCATGAACACGTGCTCGTTGGGGATGAACACGTGGTCGAACACGGTGAGCGTTTCCTGGCCGCCGTACTCGGCGTTGCCGACGTCGATGTTGCCGCCTTCCAGCGCGCGCGTGTCGCAGCTCTGGCGGCCGTAGATGTAGGTGATGCCCTCGGCATCCGCCGGCACCGCGCCGACCACCGCCCAATCTTTGTCTTCCGGGCCGAGGTTCATGGTCGGCATCACGAAGATCCAGTGCGAGTTCAGGCCGCCGGTCATGTGCGCCTTGGCGCCGGTGACGAAGATGCCCTGCTCGTTGCGGCCGGTGATGCGCAGGAACAGGTCCGGGTCCGCCTGTTCGTGCGGACGCTTGCTGCGGTCGCCCTTGGGGTCGGTCATGCCGGCGCCGACGATGATGTTGTTGGCCTGCGCCTTCTTCAGGAAGTCGATGTAACGCTTGTGGTACGGCGTGCCGTGCTTCTGGTCGATGTCGTAGGTGATGGAGTGCATCACGCTGAGCGTGTCCAGCCCCGCGCAGCGCTGGAAGCAGGTGCCGGTGAGCTGGCCCATGCGCCGCTGCATCTTGTTCTTGAGCACCAGGTCTTCCGGCGACTCGACGATGTGCAGGAAACGGTTCACGCGTGCGTTGATCAGCGGCGAATGCGCGGTAGCGAGCGCCGGATCCTCGATGGCCAGGTCGTAGGTCTGGCGCAGCGCGTTCATCGACGGGCGGATCAACGGGTTGTCCACCGGGTTCGGTTCTTCCTTGCCGAACAGGAACAGTTTCAGCGGCCGCCCGCGCAGCGAGTTCAGGTAGTCCTCGCCGGTGACGATGGGCTTGAAGCGGGACCAGCGCTCGGCGGCGGTCTCCAGTTTGCGGGCGGGCAACGGCTGCTTGGCGTTCATGGCGGGCTCCTCGGTTCACGGTGGTCACGCGCCCCTGTCGACAGGAACGGGGCGTGACCCACAAGTCAGAGCCGGCATCCTAGCCCTTCCCGGGTGGCGGGCCAATGCCGGCAGGCAACAACGTGTATACCCCCACGAAAAAGCGGTCTGGACGCGCCGGAACTGGACGGAAAGTGCCAACGCGGGGCTACTACTTAGCCCGGCCGGCGTCATCACCTGTGCCGGTATCCGGGGTCTGCCGGAACCGCGCCGGGAAGGCGCAGGCCAGCGCCTCGACCTTCGGCCGCGCGACGGCCGCGATGTACGGCTGCCCGGGATTCAGCCGCGCATAGTCCTGGTGGTACCGCTCCGCCGGATGGAAGGCCCGCAGGCGTTCGACCCGCGTGGCGATCGGCCGCGCGAAAACGCCCGCCGCATCGAGCTGCGCGATGTAACCGGCGGCGAGGGTTTCCTCGCGCTCGCTGCCGGCAAACACCACCGAGCGGTACTGCCGGCCGACATCGTTCCCCTGCCGGTCGCGCTGCGTCGGGTCGTGCGCCACGGTGAAGAACACCCGCAACAGCTCGCCAAACGAAACCTGCGCGCTGTCGTAACGGATGCGCACCACCTCGGCGTGGTCGGTCGTGCCGTCGCAGACCCGCGCGTAGGTCGCCGTATCCGCCGTGCCGCCCGCATAGCCGGACTCGACGTCCAGCACGCCCTCAAACCGTTCGAACACCGCCTCCACGCACCAGAAACAGCCGCCGCCCAGCACCAGTTCGCGGACGCCATCGGGCGGCAGGTCGTGCGCCGGCAAGGGCACGCGCGCGGGATCCCGGATCATGTCGTTGCCCTCTATGCCTTCGCCACCAGGCTCAACGGCATGCCGGAGTCGTCGACCTGGTCGAGGCATTCGGAAATGCCGTAGCCGGTCAGGCCGTTGGTGTTGCAGGTGTACTCGGTGAAGCCCTCGGCGATGCGCGTGAGGAACTCCTTGCCGTCCTTGCCGGTGCGGCGATGGCGCAGCGGGATCAGCGAGAGCACGCGGCCCTCGACGTCGTACGTGCGCTCGTCCTCGGTCTTCACGTGGATCTTCAGCGTCTTCTGGCAATGGTGCCCGTCCCAGCCGATGTCGATCGTCGCCCACTCGATGTTGCTGTACTCGCCGTCGCGCAACACCATGCCGGTCGGCATCCCGAAGCCGTTGGGCAGGCACACGATGGAGACCATCATCGCGAAGTCGCGCCCGAAGTTCATCGGCAGCCAGCGGTACCAGGGAATCGCCGACCAGTTGCGCGGCCCCCAGGAATGGTCGCGCAGGCCGAAGCCGCGCACGTCGCAGCGCACGCCGTCGACGGTGATGTGCCCCGTGCCGGCGATGTGCTGCTCGTAGTGGCCCTTCGCGAAACCGACGTCGGGCATCGGCGAACCGTCGGCCATCACCCGCAGGCCGCCGTGCATCGGCGAGACGCCTTCGTAGTCGATCGCGACTTCGCAATCCACCGACGGGTTTTCCTTGAACGCGCGCGAGGGATTGGCCATGTCCTGCGGGTTCTGCATCAGGCACAACTGGCCGCTGTAGGCGAGTTTCTGGCGACGGTACGGTTCGAGGATGTCGAAGCGCAGGCCGGCAGCATCGAAGGCGGTGTTGCCCGCGATTTCCGGCTTGCGGTGCATGAAGCCGATGCGCCCGTCCGGCAGGTAGACGCAGGCGGACATCTCGGCGTGCTTCTCGTTCGGGCGGTTGCCGACGCGGAACCAGCCGCCGACGCGCTGCGCCGGGTCGATCAGGTTGAAGTACATGCTCTCGTTGAAGTTCGTCTTCCCCTCGTCCGGGTGCATGCCCTCGTCTTCGGGATTGAGGAGGTACTTCGTCAGGTGCTGGCGTGCCATGGTGTTTTCCTGGGTCAGTGCGTCACGGGCTCGTCACGGAGCGATCAAAGCGCCGCCACCGCGCCGGCCTTCAGCAGCGCGTCGATCTCGGCAGACTCGAACCCGTAATCGGCCAGCACCGCCCTGGTGTCGGTACCGACGCGTGTCATCGGCTTCGGCACTTCGGAATGCGTGTGGGTGCGGGAGAAACGCGGTGCCGGCGACGGGTGGGTGACGCCCTTGATCTCCTGGAAGGCGTGTCGCGCGATGGCGTGCTGGTGTTTCGGCGCCTCGTCGAGACTCAGCACCGGCGCGAAACACACATCCGTGCCTTCCATCAATGCACACCATTCAGCGCGCGTTTTCGTCCGGAAGATTTCCGCGATTTTCTCCTTCATCGCCGGCCACTGGCCGATGTTGAACTGTGCGGCGAACGGGTCATCCGGCAGCCCGGCCTTTTCGCGCAGCAGCGCGTAGAATTGCGGCTCGATGGAGCCGATCGACACGTACTTGCCGTCCTTCGTTTCGTACACGTCGTAGAAGTGCGCGCCGGTGTCCAGCATGTTGGTGCCGCGCTCGGGGCGGTGCAGGCCGGTGGCCTTCATGCCGTAGAACATCGCCATCAGCGCGGCGGCGCCGTCGACCATGGCGGCGTCGACCACCTGGCCCTTGCCGCTGCGCTGCGCTTCCAGCAGCGCGCAGACCATGCCGAAGGCCAGCAACATGCCGCCGCCGCCGAAATCACCGACCAGGTTGAGCGGCGGCATCGGTTTTTCACCGGCACGGCCGATCGCGTGCAGCGCGCCGGTCAGCGCGATGTAGTTGATGTCGTGGCCGGCCACCTGCGCCAGCGGGCCGGTCTGGCCCCAGCCGGTCATGCGGCCGTAGACCAGTTTGGGGTTGACCGCCATGCACTGCGCCGGGCCGACACCCAGCCGCTCGGCGACGCCGGGACGATAGCCTTCGAAGATCGCATCCGCTTTTTCGCAGAGCTTCAGCACGGTTTTCACGCCGTCCGGGTGCTTGAGATTGACCGCCACCGCGCGGCGATTGCGAAAGAGGATGTCGTGGCCGCCCTCGCTGGACGGGTTGCCGCCGGGGCGGTCGATGCGGACCACGTCGGCGCCCATGTCGGCGAGCATCATTCCGCAGAAGGGGCCAGGGCCGATGCCCGACAGTTCGATGATGCGGAATCCGGATAGCGGGCCCATGGCAATGCTCCTGTGATGAGGGGATCGGGAAGTGACGGTGGCCGTACTTTAGGCGACCCCGGGGCTGGACGTCAGGCCGTGGCGGACAGCACCGGTGCGGGAAGGACGACCGGCAGGCGCCCGGGTGACTCGCGGGTCGCGGGCCGGTACTGTAACCGCCCCGCATTGCATGCGCGGGCCCGGTGCCCGCGACAACGAACCCGAGAACCGACACGATGACCAGTCCCGCGCCGTCCACCACCCCCGCCACCATGAGCCTGGAACAGGCGATCACCCAGCGTCGTTCCGTCCGCGGCTTCCTGCCGACGGCGGTGCCGCAGGACATCCTGGAGAAGGTCTTCGCGCTGGCCCAACAGGCGCCGAGCAACTGCAACATCCAGCCCTGGTATTCCTACGTGGCCTCCGGTGCCACGCGCGACGAACTGCGCCGTCGCATGGTCGAGAACATCTCGAAGGGCAAGCCGATCATGCCGGACCACGAGCACCTGCCGAAATTCGAGGGGCTTTACCGGACGCGGCAGGTCGACTGCGCTGCGGCGCTCTACAACGAAATGGGCATCAAGCGGGACGACCACATGGGCCGCATGAAGGCGACCATGCGCAACTTCGAGTTGTTCGACGCGCCGCACGTGGTCTTCATCGGCATGCAGAAACAGTTCGGCATCACCGTCGCGCTCGACGTGGGCATCTACATCCAGACACTGATGCTGGTGATGACGGCGCACGGGATCGGTTCCTGCGCGCAGGGATCGATGCGCTACTACCCGGATGACGTGCGCGAGGTGTTCGGCCTGCCGGATGACATCGGCATCGTGCTCGGCATTTCGTTCGGCTACGAGGACGAATCCGTGCCCGCCAACCGCACCCGCGTCGGCCGCGCCCCGCTGGGCGAGAACGTGGTGTTTCGCTGAGCCAGACCGACCGCTGAGTCGGCCTGGCTGAGCCCCCTCTCCCCAACCCCTCTCCCCGCCGGGGAGAGGGGCTACGGCCGCCTGCCCCAGCCGCTCCTTACCGTCTACCCTCGTCTACCCTCGTCTACCCTCGTCTACCCTCGTCTACCCTCGTCTACCCTCGTCTACCCTCGTCTACCCTCGTCTACCCTCGTCTACCCTCGTCTACCCTCGTCTATTCCCGCCTACTGGCTGAAGGACTGCGACCACATCCCGCTTTTTGCCCCTCTCCCACTTGTGGGAGAGGGGTTGGGGAGAGGGGCTTTCCCCCTACCCCGTGTTCCGCATCCCCGCCGCAATCCCGGCGATGGTCACCTTCAACGCCTGGTCGATCGCCGGGCCGGCACCGCCGGCGCGATGGCGGCGTATCAGTTCCGCCTGCAAAAGGTGCAACGGGTCGGTGTAAGGATTGCGCACCGCGATCGACCACTGCATCACCGGGTTGTTCTCCAGCAGCGCCTGCCGGCCGGTCAGCGCCAGCAGGTCGCGCACGGTTGCCGCATAACGCGCCCGCAGCGACTCACCGAGCGGACGCAACGAATCGCCGGCCAGCCGCGATTCGTAATGCGCGGCGATGTCCGGCTCGGCCTTCGCCAGCACCATTTCCAGCATGTCGATCACCGCCTGGAAATACGGCCACTGCGCCAACATGTCGGCAAACGCCTCCTGTCGTGGCGGCGACTCGCGCAGCCACGCGAGCGCCGTCCCAGTGCCCAGCCAGGCCGGCAGCATCAGCCGGATCTGCGTCCAGGCGAACACCCAGGGAATCGCGCGCAATGACTCCAGCCCGCCGCCGGCGCGCCGCCTGGCCGGCCGCGAGCCCAGCGCCAGCGTCGCCAGTTCCGGCTCCGGGGTCACCGTGCGCAGGTATTCGACGAAACGCGGCTCGTCACGCACGATCTCGCGGTAACCACCAACCGAGACGGCCGTCAGCCCATCCATCAGCGCGCGCCAGTGTGGTGCCGGCGCGACCGGCGGCAACAGCGTGGCCTCCAGCGTCGAGGCTACGTACAACTCAAGGTTTTCCACGGCGACGCCGAGCAGGCCGAACTTGAAGCGGATCATCTCGCCCTGCTCGGTGACGCGCAGGCGGCCGTTGACGGACCCGGGTGGCTGGGACAGCAGCGCCTGCCGCGTCGGCGTACCACCGCGACTGATGGAACCGCCGCGCCCGTGGAACAACTCCAGGTGCACGCCATGCCGTGCGCAGACCGCCGTCAGCGCCTCCTGCGCGCGGTACTGCGCCCAGCTCGCCGCGAGATAGCCGGCATCCTTGGCCGAGTCGGAATAGCCGATCATCACCTGCTGGTAGCCACCGATGCGTGCGCTGTAAGCCGGCATGGACAGCAACACATCGATGATGCCGGCGGCATGTTCCAGGTCTTCCAGCGTCTCGAACAGCGGCACCACCGGCAGCGGCCGCTGCACACCGCAGGTTTTCTGCAGCAAGAGCACCGCCAGCACATCCGATGCGGCATGTGCCATCGAGATCACGTAACCACCGAGCGCGCCGTCGGGCGCCTGCGCCACGCCCCGGAACGTGGCCAGCGTTTCGCGCACTTCGTCGGAACAGGCCGCCGAAACGAGGAAATCGTCACCGAACAGCGGGCGGTGGCTGTCGAGTTCGGCGATCAGGAAGGCCTGCCGCGCTGCCTCGTCCCAGGCGTTGTAGTCGCCGATGCCCAGCCAGCCGGTGATCGCCGCCAGCGCGTCGGCATGCCGGGAAGATTCCTGGCGGATGTCCAGCCGAACCAGCATCGCGCCGAATGCCGCGACACGACGCAGGGTATCGGCCAGCGGGCCGTCGGCGATGCGGCGCAGGCCGCAATTCACCAGCGAGTTCCACGCCAGTTGCAGCGGCTCACGCAAGTCTGCGTCGGACTCGATGATCGGCAACACCGGCGGTTCGCGGCCGTCGAGTTGCGCTTCGGCCCAGGCCCGCGTGTTGCGCAGGCGTTCGCGCAGCGGCTTGAGCAACGCCCGGTAGGGTTCGGCGACCCGCCCGGTGCGCGCCAGCAGCGCGTCGTCCGCCTCGTGCATGGAAAGATCGGACAACAACAGCTCCACATCGCGCAGGAACAACTCCGCAGCCTGCCAGCGGGCCAGCAGGACCACCTCGCGGGTAACGGCATGGGTGACCCGCGGATTGCCGTCGCGATCACCGCCCATCCAGCTGGCAAACCGCACCGGCGCCGCATCCAGCGGCAGCGGCTCGCCGGTCTGCTCCCGCATCCAGTGGTCAAGCTCCCGCAGGAACTGCGGGACTGCATGCCACAGGGTCTGCTCGATGGTGGCGAAGCCCCACTTTGCCTCGTCGACCGGCGTCGGTTGCGTGTGCCGGATTTCGTCGGTATGCCACGCACCGGCAACCAGCCGCAGCAATTCCTCCCGCACCGGGCCCGCGTCTGCCGGTGCGCGGTCCAGCGCGGCGAGGCAGCCGGCAATGGCGTCGTACTTGTGCATCAGCGTGCGCCGGGTGACCTCCGTGGGGTGTGCGGTCAGCACGAGTTCCACGCGCACCGAGCGCAACGCCGCAGCCAGCGCGGGCGGCGCAATGCCGGCGTCCCGCAGTGCCGTGCCGAGCGCGGCGAA
>JBKHWN010000135.1:0-4785 GCA_046566505.1 Gammaproteobacteria bacterium | reverse complement strand
ATGCACGGGCACCTGCTGGGCGCGGCCGGGGCGACCGAGGCCATCATCTGCATCCTGGCCATCCGTGACCAGGTCGCGCCACCGACCATCAACCTGCAGAACCCTGATACCGACTGCGACCTGGATTTCGTGCCCAACACGGCACGCAGCATGCGCATCGATGCGGCGCTCTCGAATTCGTTCGGATTCGGTGGCACCAACGGCACGCTGATCTTCCGAAAGGTCTGACCATGCTGCTGGCGGCGATCGTCGACGGGCAGCGCGTATCCGGCCTGCCTCTTGATGATCGCGGACTTGCCTACGGCGACGGCCTGTTCGAAACCATGCGGGTCGTTGGCGGGCGGGTGCCGTTGCTGGAATTGCACCTGGCGCGGTTGCAGCACGGCGCGCATCGCCTGCGGCTGGTGCTGGATGGCCCGGTGTTGCAGAGGGAGCTGGTGCATTTCCTGCGGGCAATCGCCGACGAGGGTGTTGCCGACTTCACGCTGAAGATCATCGTCACGCGCGGCAGTGCCGGCCGTGGCTATTTCCCTGTCGACAATGCCGTTGCACGGCGCATGCTGCTTGCCTTTCCTGTGGCCGCGTTTCCTGCGGGCCGGGCGGACGAAGGCATCCGGCTGTTCGACTGCGCCATGCGGCTGGGCATCAATCCCGTGCTGGCCGGCCTCAAGCACCTGAACCGGCTGGAGCAGGTGCTGGCGCGCGGCGAGTGGGACGATCCGGCTTTTGCCGAAGGATTGCTCTGCGATGTCGAGGGGCGTGTGGTGGAGGGCACCATGACCAATCTGTTCGTCGTGAAGGACGGCGAGCTGGTGACGCCGGCGCTGCAGCGTTGCGGAGTGGCAGGCGTCATGCGTGCCTGGCTGATCGACAGGGCCGGGATGCTGCAGTGGCGCGTGGTCGAGCGCGACCTGTCGCGCGCTGAACTCGACGCTGCCGACGAGGTTTTCGTGTGCAACAGCAACGTCGGCATCTGGCCGGTATCCTGCGTGGGTGAGCGTTGCTGGGTACCCGGTCCGGTGACGAGGCGGCTGCAACGGGAAGTCGACCGGTTGTGGGAGGCCTGATGCGCCGCGTTGTCCTGTCTTGCCTGTTTGCCTCGTTGCTTCTCGCGGGTGCTGCCGGCGTGTTTGCATGGCGGGTGCTGGCGCAACCCTTGCTGGTCCCGGATGAAGGTGTGCTGGTTGTGTCCGTGCAGCCCGGTGACAGTGTCGGTCGCGTTATCGACCGGCTTTCCGTCGCCGGCCATCTGCACCAACCGCGCCTGTTGCGGCTGTGGGCACGCTGGCGCGGCGGCAGCCTGCATGTCGGTGACTACGAGTTGGCGGCCGGGCTGGATGCACGAGGGGCAATCGATCAGCTGTTGTCCGGTCAGGTCCTGCAGCACGGATTCACCATCATCGAGGGCTGGCGTTTCCGGCAGTTGCGGGCGGCGCTGGCGGC
This sequence comes from Gammaproteobacteria bacterium, assembly GCA_046566505.1. GTDB lineage: Bacteria > Pseudomonadota > Gammaproteobacteria > Pseudomonadales > JADFDG01 > JADFDG01. The sequence continues at coordinate 3,342 of JBKHWN010000135.1, read as the reverse complement.
GGAGGAGCGGCTGCGCCAGGAGGCGGCGGCACTTGACGATGCGGCAGTGATGGCGCGTCTGGGCGCCGAGGGCCAGCACCCTGAGGGCTGGTTTGCGCCGGACACCTATTTTTTCGCATCGGGCGCCGATTCCGACCTCGACCTGCTGCACCGCGCGCTGACGGCGCAGCGCCAGCGTCTCGACCAGGCCTGGTCGAAACGGGTGGACAATCTGCCCTACAAGACGCCGTACGAGATGCTGGTCATGGCGTCGATCATCGAGAAGGAAACCGGGCAGGCGCATGAGCGTCCCGATATCGCCGGCGTGTTCGTCCGGCGGATGAAGATCGGCATGCGCCTGCAGACCGACCCGACCGTGATCTACGGGCTGGGTGACGAGTACCGCGGCAACCTGACGCGTGCTCACCTGCAGCAGCCGACGCCCTGGAACACCTATGTCATCGGCGGCCTGCCGCCGACGCCCATCGCCATGCCGGGCGCCGCGGCCATCGAGGCGGCGGCACATCCCGCGGAAGGCGTGGCGCTCTATTTCGTCGGACGCGGTGATGGCACGCACCATTTTTCCGCCACGCTCGGCGAGCACAATGACGCCGTGCGGCGTTACCAGTTGCAGCGCCGTGGCGACTATCATTCGGCCCCGAAGAAACCCTGATGCGGAGATGAGCGTGGCCCGTGGACGCCTGATTACCCTCGAAGGCATCGAGGGCGTGGGCAAGAGCACCAACCTCGCGTTCCTCGCCGACCATCTGCGGGCCGCGGGCGTTTCGCTGTTGACCACGCGCGAGCCGGGCGGCACGCCGATGGCTGAGGAGATCCGTCAGGTGCTGATGGCGCCGCGGGACGAGCCGGTCGCACAGCAGGCCGAGTTGCTGCTGATGTTCGCGGCACGGGCCCAGCATGTGCAGGCACTGATCGAACCGGCACTGGCGCGCGGCGATTGGGTGCTCTGTGACCGCTTTACCGATGCCACCTACGCCTACCAGGGCGCGGGCCGCGGTGTTCCGGTCGAGGCGATCGCCTGGCTGGAGCAATACGTGCTGGGCGCGCTGAGACCGGATTGCGTGTTCGTCCTCGACATCGATCCTGCCGAGGGTCTGGCCCGAGCCCGGGCGCGTTCGGCGGTGGTCGATCGTTTCGAGCAGGAGCAACTTGAATTCTTTGCGCGGGTTCGCGGGGCCTACCTGTCACGGGCGAGCGAGCAGCCGGGGCGCTATTGCGTCGTGGACGCCGGTCAGCCGCTGGCGGCGGTCCAGGCGCAGCTGGCGGCGCACCTGGACGTGTTGCTGGCCGGGAGCAGCCGCCGTGGCGGATGAGGCCTGCCCGTGGCATGCGCAGGCGTGGATGACGCTGGCGGCACGCATCGACGGCAATCTGCCGCATGCCCTGTTGCTGCACGGGGCTACCGGCACCGGCAAGCGGCGTTTTGCCGAAGCCTTCGCGGCCTTCCTGCTCTGTACGGCCCCTGCGGGCAGTCGCGCCTGCGGTCGGTGCAAGTCGTGCCAGCTGGTTGCCGCCGGCTCTCATCCGGACCTGCTGCTCGTGGTCCCCGAGGCGATGCGCGCGGATGTCGATGCGGGTACGGACAGCGAATCCTCCGGCAAGAAGCGCAAGCCCAGCCGCGAGATACGCATCGACGAGATACGGAAACTCATCGGCTTCGCTGCGCAGACGGCGCAGTTCAGCGGGCGCCGTGTCGTCGTGCTGGCACCGGCGCAGGCGATGAATACCAACGCCGCGAACGCGCTGCTGAAGACGCTGGAGGAGCCGGGACAGGGCACGTTGCTGTTGCTGGTCACCGATGCGCCGGCCTTGTTGCCGGCGACGGTGCGCTCGCGCTGCCAGCCGCTGGCGCTGCCGCCGGCCGGGCGTCGGGAGGCCCTGGCCTGGCTGGCGCCGCAGGTCGGTGGTGATGCGCGCGCAGAGGAATTGCTGAACGCAGCAGGTGCACCGCTGCGCGCGCTGGAGTTGCACGCGACCGACGGCGACTGGCCGGCAATGCGGCGCACGTTGGCCAAGCTGTTGGTTGACACGTTGTGTGGCGAGGAGTCGGCCGTGCGCTGTGCAGAGGCACTGGCCAGGGCGCCCGAAGCATTGGCCATGGACTGGCTTTCCGGTTTTCTGGCGGATGCCGCGCGACTGTCGGCGGGCGCGCAGGAGACTGCGCTGGCCAACCCGGACATGGCAGCCCTGCTGCGGCGGCTTGTTGAATCCCGGCCGATGCAGCCGCTATTCTTGCTCGGCGATGATCTGTCGCGCCTGCGCCAACAGTTCCAGTCCAACAGTGGTCTCAACCGGCCCTTGCTCTGGGAGGAAGTGTTGTTGCGCGGGTCACACCGGCCCGGTCGCGGGCGTCTGGAGGTTGGCCGTACACCATGAACAGTCCCCGTATGCCAGCAGGGCCCGGCAAGGGCGGCATCCTGTCGTTGACCATCAAGGACAAGGCCGTTCTCTATGCGGCCTACATGCCGTTCGTGACGAACGGCGGCCTCTTCATTCCCACGCCCAAGCCCTACAAGCTGGGTGACGAGGTGTTCGTCCTGCTGAGCCTGATGGAGGAGGCGGACCGGATCCCGGTCGCCGGCAAGGTCATCTGGATCACGCCCAAGGGCGCGGCGGGCAACCGTGCGGCGGGCATCGGCATCCAGTTCAACGCGCAGGACAACACGGCGCGCAGCAAGATCGAGACCTACCTCGCGGGCGCCCTGCAGTCCGACCGGCCGACGCACACGATGTGATCATCAGGTTGCCGTCGGCAGCTACCCGTCCCGTCCCGTCCCATGGTCATCGACTCCCACTGTCATCTGGATCGCCTGGACCTGGCGCCCTACGGCGGCGACCTGGCGCAGGCGCTTGCGGCTGCACGGCAGGCCGGTGTCGGCACGATGCTGAACGTCAACATCGACCTGGAACACGAAGCGGATGTTCGGCAGATCGCCGAGCAGCATGCCGACGTGTACTTCTCGGTGGGCGTCCATCCCTCCGAAGAGGAGGGCGAGGAGCCGACCGTGGCGCGGCTGGTGGCACTGGCCGCGCACCCGAAGTGCATTGCCATCGGCGAGACCGGGCTCGACTACCACTGGTGCAAGGGCGATACCGAATGGCAGCGCGAGCGTTTCCGCGTGCACCTGCGCGCGGCCCGGCAGACCGGCAAGCCGGTAATCGTCCACACCCGCGAGGCGAAGGCCGATACGCTGCGCATCCTGGATGAGGAGCATGTATCGACGGTCGGCGGCATCATGCACTGCTTCACCGAGGACATGGCCACGGCCGAGGCCGCGCTCGCCATGGGCATGCATATCTCCTTCTCCGGGATCATTACGTTCCGCAGCGCCGAGTCCTTGC
>JBKHWN010000134.1:0-12738 GCA_046566505.1 Gammaproteobacteria bacterium | reverse complement strand
TCAGCCCTTCAGGTCGAAGCGATCCGCGTTCATCACCTTCGTCCACGCGGCGACGAAGTCGTGCACGAACTTCTCCTTACTGTCGTCCTGCGCATAGACTTCGGCGTAGGCGCGCAGGATCGAGTTGGAGCCGAACACCAGGTCGACGCGGGTCGCCGTCCACTTCACCGCGCCGGTCTTGCGGTCGCGCAGTTCGTAGAGGTTCTTGCCCGTCGGCTTCCACACGTTGGACATGTCGGTGAGGTTGACGAAAAAGTCGTTCGTCAGCGCGCCGGCGCGGTCGGTGAACACGCCGTGCTGCGTGCCGCCGTGGTTGGTGCCGATCACGCGCATGCCGCCCACCAGCACCGTCATCTCGGGCGCGGTCAGACCCATGAGTTGCGTGCGGTCGAGCAGCAATTCCTCAGGCATGACGGCATAGTCCTGCTTCTGCCAGTTGCGGTAACCGTCGGCGAGCGGTTCGAGCACCGCGAAGGACTCCACATCCGTCATGGCCTGGCTGGCGTCGCCGCGGCCCGGCGTGAAGGGCACGCTCACGTTCACGCCCGCCGCCTTCGCCGCCTGCTCGACGCCGACGTTGCCGGCGAGCACGATCACGTCCGCCACGCTCGCGCCGGTCTCGGCGGCGATCTTTTCAACCACCGCCAGCACCTTGGCGAGGCGCGCGGGCTCGTTGCCGGCCCAGTCCTTCTGCGGCGCGAGGCGGATGCGTGCGCCGTTGGCGCCGCCGCGCATGTCGGAGCCGCGGAAGGTGCGCGCGCTGTCCCACGCCGTCGCCACCATCTCGCCGACCGAAAGGCCGCTCGCCGCGATCTTCGCCTTCACCGCGGCGACGTCGTAGTCGCTGCGGCCGGCGGGCACCGGGTCCTGCCAGATCAGGTCGTCCTTCGGCACGTCCGGGCCGAAGTAGCGCGCCTTCGGGCCCATGTCGCGGTGGGTGAGCTTGAACCAGGCGCGCGCGAAGACTTCCGAGAAGTAGGTCGGGTCCTTGTAGAAGCGTTCCGAGATCTTGCGGTACTCGGGGTCCATCTTCATCGCCATGTCGGCGTCGGTCATGATCGGGTTGTGGCGCACCGCGGGATTCTCGGCATCCACCGGCTTGTCCTCTTCCTTGATGTTGACCGGTTCCCACTGCCAGGCGCCGGCCGGGCTCTTCTTCAGTTCCCAGTCGTAGCCCAGCAGCAGCTTGAAGTAGCCGTTGTCCCACTGCGTGGGGTGCGTGGTCCACGCGCCTTCGAGGCCGCTGGTCACCGAATCGCGGCCGACGCCGCGCGTGGCGTGGTTCATCCAGCCGAGGCCCTGCTCCTCGACGTCCGCACCCTCGGGCGCGGGGCCCAGATTCGCGGCGCTGCCGTTACCGTGCGCCTTGCCGACGGTGTGGCCGCCGGCGGTGAGCGCCACGGTCTCTTCGTCGTTCATCGCCATGCGGGCGAAGGTCACGCGCACGTCGCGCGCCGTCTTCAGCGGGTCGGGCTTGCCGTCGACGCCTTCCGGGTTGACGTAGATCAGGCCCATCATCACCGCGGCGAGCGGGTTTTCCAGTTCGCGATCGCCGGAGTAGCGGCTGCCCTCGCTGCCGGTAGGCGCGAGCCATTGCTTCTCGGCGCCCCAGTAGATGTCCTTCTCGGGATGCCAGATGTCCTCGCGGCCGAAACCGAAGCCGAAGGTCTTGAGGCCCATCGACTCGTAGGCCATGGTGCCGGCGTAGGCGATGAGGTCGGCCCAGGAAAGCCTGTTGCCGTACTTCTTCTTGATCGGCCACAAGAGGCGGCGCGCCTTGTCGAGGTTGGCGTTGTCAGGCCAGGAGTTGAGCGGCGCGAAGCGCTGGTTGCCGGTGCCCGCGCCGCCGCGGCCGTCGGCGATGCGGTAGGTGCCCGCCGCGTGCCACGACAGGCGGATCATCAGGCCGCCGTAGTGGCCCCAGTCCGCCGGCCACCACTCCTTCGAGTCGGTCATCAGCGCGGTGAGGTCCTTCTTCACGGCGGCGAGGTCGAGTTTTTTGAACTCCTCACGGTAGTTGAACCCGTCGCCCATCGGGTCGGACTTGGCGGAGTGCTGGCGCAGGATCGCCAGGTTGAGGCGGTTGGGCCACCAGTCACGGTTGGACTGGTCGGCGGCGGAGGTGCGCGCTCCGAGCATGGCGGCGTAGGGGCACTTGGCTTCCCTGGTCATGGTGTCTTTCTCCCTGGTTTATGAAAGTCGTGATGCATGGCGACCTTAGCCGGTCACCGGCCACGGCTCAAATTGAACCGGCCGATCAGCACGATAGACGCAGCCTTCAGACTGGACTCGCAGCAAGACCAGGGCCACGGCGGCGCATCGGGTGCGCTCAGGCGGCTCGCCGTGATCGGCATCGTGGCACTGGCGGGAATGACCATCCTGCTGGTGCTGGACCTGATCCCGCGCGATGTCTTCCGCGAAACGCTTGTTCAGGTCCTGCTGATCACCGGCATCGCCATCACCGCGCGGGACTATCGCCGTCCCGGATGGCCTCGGCAAGCGGGATGGCGACCAGCAACCGGCATTCACCTTCATCCACCTGCCAGCGCACCGACCCGCCCAGTTCGCTGATACGCCCCTGCATGATCTGGCGACCTCGCCCCGTAGACCATTCCGGCAGTGACAGGATCTTGCCGTTGTTGGCAACCTCCAGCGAAAGCATCGTGCTGGTGAGACCGACGCCAATTCGTAACGTCGAAGGCTGCGCGTGGCGCAAGGCATTGCTCACCGCCTCACGCAGGACACGCGTCAGGTTGGCATGGGCGCGCGCACCCAACGAAAGCAATTCGGGAATATCCGGCGACTGCCATTGCAACGCCACCGATGCATCGCTGCAGCGCCTGCGCGCTTCCGCCTGCCAGCCATCAACCGCGTCGCACAAGCGAACCTCGCCCTGCTCCAGCGCCCGCACCAGCGAGCGCAGGTCGTCGAGCGCCTCCCGCACCAGCGGCTGGCATTCCTCCGGGGTGGTATGCAGCAGCGTCAGCAACTTGGCCCCCAGATCATCATGGATGTCGCGCCGGATACGCTCGCGCTCCACACGTGCACCGGCGTCGCGCGCCCGCAGGCTGTCTATGGATAGCTCGAAGAGTTCCCGCAACGACGCGATCGTTGCGATATCGCGCCGCGTGAACAACCGATCGCCCTGGGCGGCGTGACGCAGCAGGAAAAAGGAATCGCCACCGTGCATGTCGGGTACGGCCAGGGCAAGCCCGTCCTCGCGTATGCCGGCCTCAGCCAGATTGCCCGTCACCGCCTCGGTGGCCAGCGGACGGAACACTGCGTCGAGAGCATGGGGCCAGCACCCCCGGATTGCCTCTTCACTGGAAGAACCCGTCCGCGACTCCATCAGCAGCGGCAGCACGTCGGGCAACCACTCCCCCAGGTTCCGGTCGCGCTGCACCCCGAACCGGGACCAGATCCACTGCCGCAGCGGGAAGTAGATCCAGCCGACGATCGCCACGGCCAGCGTCAGGGCTACCGCCTCTGAAAGGGCCAGCGTGGAAACCAGCAGCACGTCGACAACAACGACGGACAGCCCCCCGAGAAACCACCACCAGATCGCGCGCCACCATTGCGCCAGATCAAACAGTCGATAGCGCACGACGCCGAGCGCGAGCCCCCAGTACATGATCAGGAAAGCACCGAACATCACGCCCTGCGACGCCGGTGGCGGCACACCAATCGCATTCGGCACCAGGATCACGCCGGCAAACAGCCCGGTGGCCAGATAGATGGATAACAAGAACCAGCGCAGGGCAGCGCGCTCTGCCGGACTCTTTCGTGTCTTGAACCACTGCATCCCGGCGAAGACAAAGCTCATGAGGAAGATCGCCAACACGGTGATCGGGCTCAGCGTATTGGAATCGCCGACCTGTGCGATATCGCAAGCCCACGCCGCTGCAGCCGCGACGTAGCAGACAGCAACCATCGGTACTCCGCGCAGACGCACCGGATAGGTCCAGAGCAGTGCCGTCAGTGACGCGGTGAACAGCAGCGCGCCAAAATGATTGGCGAGGGACAGCAGCCGGAAAATGTCGCCATCGAGAATCAATTCACGCGTGCTGTACACGGCAGCCGCAGGCGCAAAAACCAGGAACCCGAGCCCGGTCAGCGCATAGAGGCGCGTTGCGTTGTCCGCCGGCCGGCCAGCCATCACCAGCGCCCCGGTCAGCATCCCGCCGACACCGAACAACAGTTGCAGCCAGAACATCGCCGGCAGATCGGCAAACGTGCGCTCACGGGCAAGAAGCGCCACCTGCCGGCCGTCTTCATGCTCGACTTTCAGGACACCCTGCGCGAGCGACTGCGCAAGCCAGCGCTGCTGCGCCATGAAGGTGTTGTAGTCCGCGAAGGTCTCGATGGCGTCAGGGTCTTCCACCAGCAGCACCGGTGCTGCCGGGATGCGCTCATTCCCGGCGACGAACGCGGTAACCACGTCCCCGGCGGCCAGGCCCTTCGTTGTCGATGCGCCGACCCCAAGCGCATCAACCCGCTCCGGCAACACAGCCAGACGGGTCCCGGTTACCGGCACATTCAGTGCCAGGGCAATGACCAGCGTACAGACCGCCAGCGTCAGCGTGACGCTGCCGGCAGTCAACGTACGTGGGGACAGGATCATGCAGGAATCCTCGCAGGCAAGTGTGTCCTTCTCCCCTTCCCGGGGGGTTGTCTATCCCTGTTCGGGCATGGAGGATTGCCGGACGCGGCGGGCAGGGCTGCCCGTTGGCGGAGGCATCATCCCTGCCGGCCGTCGTGCTGGTCAATCGGCCTGGTGGCATCCATGCAGCACGTCCTGATCGTCGAAGACATCACCGAGGTTGCGCGAGCATTGCGCGACACGGTACTGGCCGCGTTTGACGACGCACGGATCGAGGGCGCCTCGTCAGTGGCCGAGGGGCGCAGCAGGTTGCGCGAGCGCCGCTGGGACATCGCCCTGATCGACCTCGGGCTGCCCGACGGTAGCGGTATCGAACTCGTACACGAACTCGCCGGAAGCTGCACCCAGGTGGTAGTCACGACGATCTTTGACGACGACGAGCACCTCTTTGAGGCACTGCGCGCCGGCGCAACCGGTTACCTGCTGAAAGACGAGCAGCAACCAGTGCTCATCGACCTGCTGCGCGGCATCAACGAAGGGCGCCCACCACTGTCAGCAACCATCGCCCGTCGAATCCTGCATTTTTTCCGTCCGCCGGCGCCACGCCATTCCATACTGTCGCCACGAGAGACTGAAGTGCTCACCCTGACTGCACGCGGGTACACGGCACGCGATGTCGCCGAGACGCTGGGCATGAGCCAGAATACCGCTGCCGGCCACCTGAAGAGCATTTACCAGAAGCTTGCTGTCAACTCCCGCGCGGAAGCGGCAATAAAAGCCGTACAACTTGGCATCGTACGCTGAGAAGAATCCCGGTCAGGACGCGACAGGCATTAACAGGATAAAAAAACGGCGGACAATGTCCGCCGTTTTTTCTGCCGAAGACTTTCTGGCGCGGAAAAATCAGGCCGCCAGATCAACGCCACCGATCATGGTGTCGCTCATTGCGGAGCGAAGTACACGCTGGCGAGATCGTTGATGCTGGCGCCCGGCGCATACGGCTCGTATATGCTGAAACTGAATCCATCATCGTCATACTGGTTCTGGAACAACGCCGTGTAACCGCTGGCAGCATCCACATAAATGGCGTACGCCTCGTACGGCGTGCCGCCGACGGTCAACGCACACTCTTCCAGCAGGGTTATTTCTGTGGCCGAGAACGTGTATGCCGTCGTGTCTCCGGAAACACTGATGTTACCCGCAGCATCGACAACGATGTCGTACCCGGATGAGCCATCAAACTCTGCCGCGAGCTCATTCGCACTGCTGGTGACTGCCATGGGGTAGGTTCCGCCACGGGTGGCAAACCAGCTGGATGCCGCCGGGTTGGTGCAGTTGCTCGTACCCCCGCCACCACCACTGCCATCAGTGATCCATGTCGGCACAACCAGCGCGGAAACCGAGTAGGTAATGGCCTGCAGCGCCGTGTCACCGAAAGTGCTTATCACTGCACTGACAGCAGACTGAAAGTCGCTGGCGAAGGTGCCCGCGTTGTATACGAGACCGGTAATGGCAGTACTGCCTTCGTTGCCGTCGATACTGCCATCGGCTGCATCACGGCGGAGTTGCTCGATGGCGGTCAGCGCCGGCGTAGCGGCACCGCTGCCGGTGTCTGCCAGACCGGCGAGAATCGCAGCGTAAAAATCCCCGGCGCTGTTGGTGAGTACTCCTGCGGCCAGGGCCGCATCAAGAACGGTCGGCGGTGTCAGGATGCTGCTCACGCCGGCGGGTGCGCCGGGCGCGAACCATTGCAGCACGGCACTGTTGGCCAGATTGATGTTGGCATCGGAAAGAGGCACCCCGCCGGCCGCCCAGAGAGCATGTGCGATGTCGGTGAGGCCCGTGACGCCGATGCTGGTCGTCCCGCTCGGCACGATCGCGCGAATCATCTGCGGGGCGCGGAACGGTTCGAAAGCTCCGGAATTTTCGTCAAAGTATTCAGCATCGGCGTCGCCCTGCACCTCGACCAGGAACGGCCCCGTTCCGGTAGCGGCAATGGAAACGGTGCCGGTACTGTCGATGCTCCCGTTGCCGACAGTGGCGCCCGCAGCGTCTTTCACGACCACGGTCGCGTTGCGTACAAGGCCCAGTGACGGCGTAACGCTCAGCGTGGTGGCTGGTGCAGCCGCAGAGTCGGAACCGCAGCCGGACAAACCGATGGCCAATGGCAGGAGCATGGATGCCGCACACAGCGGTCGCAGCAAAAATCGAAAAGACATGGTGGAGATCCCCGCGGGTGATTGGGTGTAAGCCCGGTCATCGCCGGTCAGGCGTGACCTCAGCCCGCAGAAAGTAAAGCCGTCCGTTGTGCGCCGGCAGGCCCCGAACGGGGGGGCAGGGTATCCAGGGCGCCGGCGGCCGCAGGCGCAACGACTGGCTATTTGCCGCGATTGCGGTCGTTCGGCGGGATGAAGGAGACCGGGAACGGCGACACATTGCCGTTGCCCTTGGGTTCGGAAATCTTCGGGATGCCCTGCTTCTCGACCTGGTCGATGCGGATCACCGAATGCATGGGGATGAAACTGCAGACCACGTCCTGGAACTCGGTCTTCAGTTTCTCTTCGCCGGGATCGACCACGACCTGCGCCTTGTCGCCGAACACGAAGTGCTCGACCTCGACGAAGCCGTAGATATCGCTCTGGTAGATGTTCTTGACGTAGACCTCGTAGACCTGTCCCTGGTTGAGGAAGGTCACGCGATAGAGGTATTCAGGTTCGCGCATGGCGTGGATGACTCCGTCTGGCGGCGGCCTTGCCGGAGGGTGGCCGGAAAATGGGCGCAGAGAGTAGCACAGCGGCGCCAGGCCAGACCCGCCGCCAGAGATCCGCCGGCGACGAACCGGGCCGCCCCGACCGTTGCCGGCCACAGGCCCGCCTGTACCCGCCCCCCCTCTTCCGCTAGATTCACCGGCACGTCCAAACTGCAATGAGGGAGTCGTCCTGTGGCCGGAATCATCCTGCTCGTGGTCATCGTGCTGCTGGTCGCGGCCGCGGTCGGCATCTACAACAAGCTGGTCGCGCTCAAGAACCGCTTCAAGAACGCCTGGGCGCAGATCGATGTCCAGCTCCAGCGTCGCCACGACCTGATCCCGAACCTGGTGGAGACGGCCAAAGCCTACATGGCGCACGAGAAGGACACGCTGGAGCGCGTGATACAGGCCCGGGGGCAGGCGGTCGCCGCCCAGAAGGCGGTCAACGCCAATCCCGGTGAGGGCGTACAGCAACTCGGGCGCGCCGAGGGCATGCTGAACGGTGCGCTGGCCAACTTCTTCGCCCTGTCCGAGAACTACCCCGACCTCAAGGCCAACCAGACCATGGCCTCGCTGATGGAAGAGCTGACCTCCACCGAGAACAAGGTCGGCTTCGCCCGGCAGGCATACAACGACTCGGTGATGAACTACAACACCTACCGCGAGCAGTTCCCGAACAACTTCTTCTCCGGCATGTTCAATTTCCGGGAGGCCGAACTGTTCAATGTCGAGGAACCGGAAGCGCGCAAGGCCGTGAAGGTTTCCTTCCAGTAACGAGGCTTCGCACGCGGGCCGGTTCACCGTGGCGATGGACTTCTTCCAGCACCAGGACATGGCGCGCAAGCGCACCGGCCTGCTGTTGTTTTATTTCGTCTGCGCCGTCGTGCTGACGGTCATCGCCGTCAACATCGCGGTGTTCCTCATCTACAGCTTCGGGACTGTCGGGCCGGCGCCGATCGACCCGGCCGGGTGGATCACGCACCCCCTGGCCGGGCTCGTGTCGCTGGCCACGCTGGGCCTGATCGGCTTCGGTTCGCTGCTGCGCTACATGCAGTTGCGTGAAGGCGGTCATGTCATTGCCGATACCGTGGGCGCACAGCGCGTGTCACCGGACACCACCGACCTGCGCGAACGCACGCTGCTCAACATCGTCGAGGAAATGGCCATCGCGTCGGGGACGCCGGTGCCGACCGTCTACGTCATGCGCGAGGAGCGGGGCATCAACGCCTTTGTCGCCGGCTTCGAACCCACGCAGGCCGTGCTGGTGGTCACCGAGGGCGCGCTCGACGCCTTCAGCCGCGATGAAATGCAGGGCGTCATCGGCCACGAGTTCAGCCACATCCTGAACGGCGACATGCGGATGAACGTGCAGTTGTACGCGATCCTCGCCGGCATCCTGATGATCGGCCGGGTTGGCGAGTTCCTGCTGCGCGGCAATCGTCGCAGCAGCAGCCGGAACAAGGGTGCCGGCGCCATCCTGGTGCTGGGCCTGGCCCTGATGGTGATCGGCTATGTGGGGCTGTTTTTCGGGCGCCTCATCAAGGCGGCCATCTCGCGCCAGCGCGAGTTGCTGGCCGATGCCTCCAGCGTGCAGTTCACGCGCAACCCGCAGGCCATCGGCGAAGCGCTGCTCAAGATCCATAACGCACAGCAGGGCTCGCTGCTGGCTTCGCAGTACGCGGAGGACATGAGCCACATGTGCTTTTCGCTGCCGGTGCGCATGGGACTCGCCGGCCTGCTGGCCACGCACCCGCCGCTGGAGCAGCGGATCTCGCTGATCGACCCCACCCTGCTGGTACGCGACCGGGCCAGGAAACGCAGTGCCGCGATGACCGCCGGCCGCGCGCCCGCCACCCCGGAGGCAACGGCAGCCTTCGCCGGCGCGGCGGCACCCGGAACCGGCACATCACCTGCGGGTCCCGGCGCCGCCGGCCCGCAGGTACCGGGGGGAAGAGCAAACGGTACCGCGGGCGCCATGGCGGTTGCCGCGCTGTCCGCCAGCATCGGCCAGCCAACTCCCGGCAATCTCGCGCAGGCCATCCGCCTGCACGAGAGCATCCCCGAATCGATACGCGACATGCTGCGCACGCCCGCCGGCGCCCGCATCGTCACCTACGGCATCATCATCGCCGGCACCGACGCCCGGCACGAAGCCGGCGCCCTGGCCTGCGTCGCCCGGGGCGACAGCGAAAAGACCGCCTCCCGTTTGCGGGCGAGCCTGCCGGACATCCGTCGCCTCGGCACCCGGTTGCACCTGCCCTGCCATGACATGGCGATTCCTGCGCTGCGCGAGATGTCACCGCCGCAAAAATCCGCCTTCCTCGACGTGTTGCGGGAACTGACGCATGTCGACCGCCACCTGAGCGTCCGCGAATACCTGACTCAAGCATTGATGGGCAAGCACCTGTCGCCGGGTGCCGGCGCGCTGCACCCGGTACGGCACCGGTCGTACGGGAACGTCGGCGGTGCCATCAACGGTGTGATGTCCATGCTTTGCCACGCATCCGGCAGCGATGCCGCTACCCGTGTCGATCTGCATGCCCGCGTCATGCGGGGCTTTGGTGTCGGCACGCCGGCACTGCTGCCCGCCTCGTCGCTGGGACCCGCCGTGCTGCACGACTCGCTGACCGAACTCGCGGGGCTGTCGCCCCTGCTGAAGAAGCCGTTGCTCGATGCCTGCATAGACTGCATCAGCCACGATGGCCGCCTGCAGGTGGCCGAGGTGGAACTGGTCCGCGCCATAGGCGAGGCGCTCGACTGCCCGGTCCCGCCGCTGCCCGGCTACAGCTGACCGACCCGGAAGATACGGACTGGCCCCGCCTCCGTGCGGCTCCTATACTGCCGCCCCCGGTCAACCGGCCGGGGTTCAGGATCCGCCACAGCACAGGCCGTTCCGGGCGCGGCCCAGCCGCCCCGCCATCGCCCGGGCTTTTTTCCAGGAAACATTGCGTCATGTCCAATCGTGAAAACGGAACCGTCAAATGGTTCAACGAAAGCAAGGGTTACGGATTCATCAGCCGTGGTGACGGCAGCGATGTGTTCGTCCACTTCCGCGCCATTCGTGGCAACGGCTTCCGTACGCTCGTCGACGGCCAGAAAGTCGAATTCTCCGTTACCCAGGGCGAGAAAGGCCCGCAGGCAGAAGACGTGACTGCCGTCGACTGACGGTCGCCGCCACCCGCCCTGCCAGACGAAACGCCGCGCAATGCGCGGCGTTTTTGTCAGCACCGGCCCTGGGCCGGATCCCGCCACCATCGGCCATGCCGGACGAGGAGCGACAGCACCTTGGAAACGATTCCTGCCCTGCTCCTGCTGGCCACCGCACTGGTGGTCACCGGGGCGCTCGGACTCTACGCCTTCCGCCTTCGACAGCAGGTGCGCCTGCGGAAGCAGGCACAGGCAGGGCAACAACGCGCCCACGAACAACAGGCCGCCGACCTGCGGCTGTCGCTGCGCGTCATTGCCCAGGCCATGCTCGACGGGCAGGTGGACCTCAGCGAAGGCAGCCTGCGCCTGCACACCCTGCTACAGGGTTTTGCCATGAACTGCGACACCCGGCACCAGCTGGCGGCCTTCTCCCTGATGGCGGCAGCCCTGGCCGACCAACCCCTCGGGGCCGCGCGCGACACGCTGACGGCCGCCGGGCGGCAACGGCTGGACCGGGAGCGGGCCGCCCTGGAAGCGGAACATGGCGAGTCCCTGCGGCTCGCGGCGAGGCAGTTGCTGGTACTGGTGCGCGTACAGTAGGCACAACACCGGACAGCCGCCTGCCGTCGCCATCCTGAACCGCCCGACGGCACATCGGCTGACAGGCCGGCAATGACGTCGCACGATAGCGTTTCGCACAGGACTCATGCAGACACAGGGAGCTCGCTGCCATGGACAGTTTCGTTACCGGGGCCACCGGATTCATCGGCCGTTTCCTGGTTGCCAACCTGCTGAAACGCCCCGGGGACATCTACGTCCTGCTACGCGAGGGCTCGGACGCAAAACTCGCCGCACTGCGCGAGAAAACCGGCGATACCACCGGCCGTATCAAGCCGGTACGCGGCGACCTGACCAAGCCGCTGCTGGGCATCAGCGAAAAGGACCGACGGCAACTCGACGGGCGTATCGCGCACGTCTTCCACCTGGCGGCGATCTACGACATCACCGCTGACGAGGCCAGCCAGGTCCACGCCAATCTGGAGGGCACCCGCGAAGCCGTGCGGTTCGCGGTGGCAATCCACGCCGGACGCTTCCACCACGTCAGCTCCATCGCCGCTGCCGGCCTGTACCAGGGCATCTTCCGGGAAGACATGTTCGAGGAAGCCGAACACCTGGACGACCCCTACCTGCGCACCAAGCACGAGGCGGAGCGCATCGTGCGCACGGAATGCACCATCCCCTGGCGTGTCTACCGACCGGCCATGGTCGTCGGCCACTCAAAAACCGGCGAGATGGACAAGATCGACGGGCCCTACTACTTCTTCAAGTTCCTGCAGAAGTTGCGCAGGACCATCCCGCAATGGATGCCGACTATCGGCATCGAAGGCGGAAAAATGAACGTCGTCCCGGTCGACTATGTCGCCGACGCCATGGACTACCTCGCGCACCAGGACGGCCTCGACGGCCAGGCATTCCACCTCACCGATCCCGAGCACCACCGCGTCGGCGAACTGATCAACATCTTCGCGCGCGCCGCGCATGCGCCCGAGCTCACCATGCGCATCGACACGCGCATGTTTGCCTTCGTCCCCGCGTCGCTGCGCTCGGGGATCGGCGAATTGCCGCCGGTCAAGCGCATCCGCCGGCAGATCCTCGGCGACCTGGCGATACCCGCGCAGGCGTTCCGTTTCCTGAACTACCCGACCCGGTTCGACAACCGCGATGCCGCGAAGGCCCTCAAGGGCAGCGGCATCGAATGCCCGCCGCTGGACAACTACGCCTGGCGCCTCTGGGACTACTGGGAGCGGCACCTCGACCCGGACCTGTTCTCGGCACGTTCGCTCGCCGACCACATGCAGGGACGCATCGTTGTCGTCACCGGCGCCACCAGCGGCATCGGCCATGCCACGGCACTCAGGCTGGCCGATGCCGGCGCGCACGTCATCCTCGTCGCCCGCACCCGGGAAAAGCTGGAGGCGACGCTGCAGGAAATCGAGGCGCGCGACGGCAAAGCGTCTTTCTATCCCTGCGATGTGAGCAACCTCGAGGACTGCGACCGCCTGGTCGCCGAAGTCCTGCGTGACCACGGCCACGTCGACGTGCTGGTCAACAACGCCGGACGCTCCATCCGCCGTGCGGTATCGCACGCGTACGACCGTTTTCACGACTTCGAACGCACGATGCAGCTCAACTATTTCGGTGCACTGCGCCTGATCATGGGGTTCCTGCCGTCCATGCAGGA
>JBKHWN010000133.1:0-8086 GCA_046566505.1 Gammaproteobacteria bacterium | reverse complement strand
GCCATACGTGTCGTTGGCGGCGTTGAAGCCGTAGTTGCCCTTGCCGCCCAGCACGGCATTGACGACCACGCTCGGCTCGCCACCGGCGTTCGCCACGATTTCGCGCAGCGGCGACTCGACCGCCTTGAGCACCAGCTTGATGCCGGCGTCCTGATCCGGGTTGTCACCCTTGATGTCGCCGGCCGCCTGGCGGGCGCGCAGCAGGGCCACGCCGCCGCCGGCCACGATGCCTTCTTCGACGGCAGCGCGGGTGGCGTGCAGCGCGTCTTCCACGCGCGCCTTCTTTTCCTTCATCTCGACTTCGGTGGCCGCGCCGACCTTGATCACCGCGACACCGCCGGCCAGCTTGGCCACGCGCTCCTGCAGCTTCTCGCGGTCGTAGTCGCTGGTGGCTTCCTCGATCTGGACGCGGACCTGCTTGACGCGCGCCTCGATGTCGGCGGCAGCGCCGGCGCCATCGATGATCGTGGTGTTTTCCTTGCCGACTTCGATGCGCTTTGCCTGGCCGAGGTCAGCCAGCGACACCTTCTCGAGCGTCAGGCCGACTTCTTCCGAAATCACCTTGCCGCCGGTCAGGATGGCGATGTCTTCCAGCATGGCCTTGCGGCGGTCGCCGAAGCCCGGCGCCTTGACGGCCACGACCTTCAGGATGCCCCGGATGGTGTTGACCACCAGGGTCGCCAGCGCTTCGCCTTCCACGTCTTCGGCGACGATCAGCAGCGGCTTGCCGGACTTGGCCACCGCTTCCAGCACCGGCAGCATTTCACGGATGTTGGAGATCTTCTTGTCGACGAGCAGGATGAACGGGCTGTCCAGCTCGGCGGCCATCGCCTCGGCGTTGTTGATGAAGTACGGCGACAGGTAGCCGCGGTCGAACTGCATGCCCTCGACCACGTCGAGTTCGTTCTCCAGGCCCGAACCTTCCTCGACCGTGATCACGCCTTCCTTGCCGACCTTCGCCATCGCGGTGGCGATGATCTCGCCGACCGACGCATCGCTGTTGGCGGAAATGGTGCCGACCTGGGCAATCGCCTTGGAGTCGGTGCACGGCTTGGACAGCTTCTTCACTTCCTCGACGACGGCGACGGTCGCCTTGTCGATGCCGCGCTTCAGGTCCATCGGGTTCATGCCGGCGGCAACGGACTTCAGGCCTTCGTTGACGATCGCCTGCGCGAGGACCGTGGCCGTGGTGGTGCCGTCACCGGCTTCGTCGTTGGCCTTGGAAGCGACTTCCTTGACCAGTTGCGCGCCCATGTTCTCGAACTTGTCCTTCAGCTCGATCTCCTTGGCGACGGTCACGCCGTCCTTGGTGATCAGCGGAGCGCCGAAGGATTTGTCGATGACCACGTTGCGGCCTTTCGGGCCCAGGGTGACTTTTACCGCGTCAGCCAGGGTGTTCACGCCTTTCAGCATGCGGACCCGGCCGCTGTCGCCGAACTTCACGTCTTTTGCTGCCATGACTCAATTACCTCTGCGAATTCTGTGGATGAAAGCGGATCGGCGCGGGGCGCGGATCACTTCTCGATGACGCCGAAAATCTCGGTCTCGGTCAGCACGAGCAGCTCGTCGCCGTCGACCTTCACGGTGGCGCCGGCGTACTGGCCGAACAGCACCTTGTCACCGGCCTTGATGCCCATGGCGCGGACCGTGCCGTTGTCCAGGGCCTTGCCCGGACCGACCGCCACGACTTCGCCCATGCTCGGCTTCTCGGCGGCCTTGCCCGGCAGCAGGATGCCGCCGGCGGTCTTGGTTTCTTCCTCAACGCGCTTGACGACCACGCGGTCGTGCAAAGGACGGATCTTCATTTCACAAGTCTCCTTGGCAATTCTGGTTGGAGATTCAACGGGTTGGCACTCTCGGCCGGGGACTGCCTAGCACTCTCCCGTCGGGAGTGCCAATCATAGGGACGGATCCCTGCGAGTCAACGACCGATTGCGCCCGTCACCGGGACTGGCCTGACGGGCCGCCCGGACGGGTCCGTAGATAGGGGTGGTCGAGGGGGTTTCAAGGGGGCGCAAGGAATCATCGCCGGCATGGCCGGCTCACCACGGAAGGCAGGCGGCTACAGCGGAGTCGTGATGACGGCCCGCGCAAACGCCCGGAAATCGTCGAGGTGGCGGAAGGCAATGGCGTGCACGGTGGCCCAGTCGATCTCGCGGTAGTTGTGTACCGCGATATTCCTGAACCCCACCGATTTCTTCATCCGCAAGGCCAGATCCGGCGTGATGACGCCGGCACGGGCCAATTCATCGAAACCCTGGCCCATGGTGTCGGGCGGCGGCACCCCGAGACGGGAGACGATGTGCGCGCTGATGTCGACGCAAAGTTGCACGGCGCGCGTCAGGTTCAACACAACGATGTCCTGGGCATCCTGGTCGACAGCCAGCCGCGCCGGATCTTCCGGGCACCGCATCTGCACCCGATCGACGCAGCGGCGCAGGGATTCCAGTTTCTGCGCGATCACTTCCCGATCCATGCCGCCCTCCGTTCTTCCAGAATCCGGTTGCGGTAAGGCAGAAAATCCGTGCATTCGTAGATGTGCCGTGCGTAAAGATCGCCCCACTGCATATCACTGGCGCGCAACCGGCGGCCATGCCGCAGGATCTGGCCAAGCAGCGGCTCACCTGCCGTGTGCAGGTCGACGAGATCCACGGGACGCCCGGTCAGCAACGCCAGCGCCTCGACGGTGGCCACGCGCTCGTCCACGGTCAACGGTCTTCCTGCATCGACAGCGATGTCGATATCGCTGTCGGCACGGGCCGTTCCGCGTGCGACCGACCCGAAAAGAATGACCACCGGGGCACCGGAGAAACCCTCGTCGATTGCGGCGAGCAGGGCAGCATCGTCGATGGCAGTCTGCGTAACGGAATTCATGGGGGAAATGGCGGTCGGGCCAGGTGGGTTAGTTGTTGGCGACGATAGCATGGTGGCGAACCTGCCGGAAAAACGGCACCGCCGACGCGATGATCCCGTCCAGGGATGTCCATGCCGGCTTCCAGCCCAGCAACTCGCGGGCCCGTGACGCGTCGGCAACCAGCACCGGCGGATCACCGATCCGCCGCGGCCGGATGGTGAACGGCACCGGCCGGCCCAGGACGCGCGCCGCGCTGTCGATCACTTCCCGCACCGAAAATCCCTGCCCGTTGCCCAGGTTGAAGACATGCGCCCCGTCGTGGCGTTCGAGGTAGCCCATTGCGCGCCAGTGCGCATCAGCCAGATCGCAGACGTGAACGTAGTCGCGCACACAGGTGCCATCCGGTGTCGGGTAGTCGTCACCGAAAAGTTGCAGTTGATCGCCGCCAAAGGCCGCGCGCAGCGCATTCGGCACGAGATGCGTTTCCGGCTCGTGCCACTCGCCAATCCCGCCGTCCGGGTGGGCTCCGGCCGCGTTGAAATAGCGCAATGCCACGCTGGCGATGCCGAACGCCGCCGCGTGGTCGGACAGCACCTGCTCGACCATCAACTTGCTGTGGCCGTAGGGGTTGATCGGATGCGTCGGGTGATCCTCGGGGATCGGTGTGCACTGCGGGATGCCGTACACCGCTGCGGTCGAGGAGAACACCAGCCGGCGGTGGCCGGTCTCCCGCATCACGTCCAGCAGGTTGAGCGTGCCGACCAGGTTGTTGCGGTAGTACAGCCCCGGTTCGCGCACGGATTCGCCGACCAGCGAGCGAGCGCAAAAGTGGATCACCGCGTCGAAGGGCCCATGGCTGGCAAAGCCGGCACGCAGGGCATCGGCATCCAGTACGTCAAGGCACACCAGCGGTGCGTTGCCGGCGAGCACGGCATGGCCGGTCGAGAGATTGTCGAAAACGACGACATCGACACCACGCGCGCGCAGGTCGGCAACCATGTGGCTGCCGATATACCCGGCACCGCCCAGGACCAGCACCTTCATGCCCTGCCCTCCTCTTGATGAGTGTCCTGCGCCATCGCCACCAGCACCCGGCGTGCATCCGCCGCCGACGCCAGCGGTTCGGGAAACGGCAGCCAGCGCAGTTGCCGGCCGCAGCGCAGGTGCATGCCGAGGCGGTCGATACCGGCCATGCGGACGTCACCCTCCGGTGCCTCGCCGAAGGCTTGCCGCCAGTAGTGGGCGCAGGTATCGGCATGATCCTCGTTCATGTGGTCGAGCACGCGGTTGGTCGCCGCACGGCCAAGCGGCGAGACCAGTTGCAGCGCCTCCGGTGCCAGCACCGCCGCCTTGCCGAAGCCGCCGTTGTAGCGCGCGGCGATCACGTCGAGACGGAAGAATTCGAAGTTGAGCTGGCGGAACCAGGCATCGGCACGCGGGTAGCAACGGATGTAGGTTTCTCGCGCCGGCTCGATTTCCGCCGCGTCGTGCAGCAGGCGGGCCTCGCAGGTGAGTTCCAGCCGCTCGCCGGTCAGGATGTCGCCATCGTTGTCCTCGGCGATGAGCAGCGCACAGCGGCCATCGGCGCGCAGGTTCGGGTGATGCGGCGCAAGATGCGAGAACAGGCCGACCAGCCAGCCCTCCGGCGCCAGCGCAAACGGCACTGCAGAGAGCGAGGGATGGCCGGGATGATCCAGCGACTGCGTGGCGAGCACCGCCTGCGGCCGGCGGCGCAGGAAGGCGGCTGCGTGCGGCGCGAGTTCCGCAGCAAGTTGCGCGAGTCGTTCGGTTTCCATGGCCGGTCAATCCGTACTGCGAAGGGCGTTGATCGTCCGCCATAATGTCGCCCCCGGCAACGCCGGCCACCCGAGTCCCGCATGGACGAGAAGCGCGCCGCGATCCTGGCCACCCTGCAGGCGATACCCCCGGGCCACGTCACCAGTTACGGGGAAGTGGCCCGGCGCGCGGGCCTGCCGGGCTACCAGCGTTTCGTCTGCCGCGTGCTGCGTGAATTGCCGGATCGCACGACGACGCCCTGGTGGCGCGTGCTGCGCAGCAACGGCCAACTGGCGATGGGGGACGACAGCAACGGCGGGCGTGAACAGCGGCAGCGGCTGGCCGCAGAAGGCGTCCTCATCACCAACAACCGCGTCAGGGGCCCCTGGTGGAACTGAACAACGCAGCCCGTCGGCGATCGACGCCTCGTCAAAGGGAATGGCGATTTCCCCTGCTGCTGGCACTGATCGGCAGCCTGCTCGGCGCCTGCACCTCGGCGGCCGGACCGGTTGCCACAGGCAACGACTTGGCTCCCACCGCACAGGCCGGCATCGAAATGCTGATCGAGTCGCGCATCGCGGTCATGGCCGGTGGCGAACGGTTGCAGGTGCGCGGCATCCTGCTGGACGAGGGCGCAACGCTGCGCGAGTTCTATACCCGCCGCGCCTTCAGGCCGGCCTGGACGGACGCTGCGACCCGCGACGCCCTGGTGCGCGCCATCCGCGCCAGCACGCTCGACGGCCTGAATCCGCAGGACTACCACCTCGACGCGATCCTCGCGCTGCAAACGGAACTGGCCGCGCCCCGCCCCAACGTGTTCGCGCAGGCCGACGCCGAACTTATCTGCAGCTATGCCCTGGCGCTGCTGGCGCACCACTACGCCTTCGGCAAGGTCGACCCCGCGCAGCAGGAGAAAACCTGGAACGTCGAGGCACCCGATGCCGGCCACGATGCCGCTGCGACGCTCGACGCGCTCGTCCACCCCGAACTGCAGGCACGGCTCGCCGCGCAACTGCCCGACCACCCGATCTACCGCATGCTGCGCACGGAACTCGTGCGTCTGCGCATGATCGCGGCACGTGGCGGCTGGCCGACGCTGCCCGCCGGCGAAACGCTCAAGCCGGGCATGCAGGATGCGCGCATCCCGCTGCTGCGCGAACGCCTGGTCGGCAGCGGCGACCTGTCGGCGCAGGCCGCGCCGGAAACCATGGCGGACATCTACGACAATGTGCTGCTCGCCGCCGTGCAGCGTTTCCAGACGCGACACGGACTCACCGCCGATGGCGCCATCGGCCGCGACACGCTGGAGCAACTGAACACGCCCGTCGAGGCACGCATCGACACCCTGCGCGTCAACCTCGATCGTGCCCGCGTGCTGCTGCGCGCGCTGCCGCCGCGCTTTGTGGTGGTGAACATCGCCGGCTTCCAGGTGTACCTGATCGAGAACGGGCGCGTCTCCTGGAGCGCCCGCGCCGTTGTCGGCCAGCGTTACCGGGAAACGCCTCTGTTCCGCTCGGAAATTTCCTACCTGCAGTGGAACCCGGACTGGACGGTGCCGCCCGGGATTATCCAGAAGGACATCCTGCCGGACGCGCGCAAGGACCCGGCACTGATCAGCAAACGCGGGCTGAAGGTCATCGACCGCAACGGACATGTCGTCGATCCGCACGCGGTCGACTGGTCAGCGTTCCGCAGCGGCCATATTCCCTACACGCTGCGCCAGGATCCCGGGCCAGCCAACGCGCTGGGCCGCGTCAAGTTCATGTTCCCCAACAACCATGCGGTGTACCTGCATGACACGCCGTCAAAACGGCTGTTCGATCGCGACGACCGCACCTTCAGTTCCGGCTGCGTGCGCATCGAGGACCCGCTGACGCTGGCGCGGCTGCTGATCAACGAGCCGGCATGGGATGACGCGCGCATCGCCGCCGTCATCGAGGGTGGCGTCACCGAAAACGTCGTGCTCAGGCAGCGCGTGCCGATCCTGCTTGCCTACTGGACGGCCTGGCCGGAGACCGACGGTTCGCTGAACTTCCGCCGCGACATCTACGGCCGTGACGCCCGCTGGCTGGCGGCACTGGACGGGGCTACCCTGTCGACCCCTTCGCTGCCCGGCCCGTCCGCGCCATGACCGACACGCGCCCGTCCCTGCGCCAGGCGTTCACGCAGCCCGCGGCGCTGACCATGCTGTTCTTCGGCTTCGCCTCCGGGCTGCCGTTCCTGCTGGTCGGCGGCACGCTGTCGGCCTGGCTGAAGGAAAGCGGCGTGTCGCTGGAGGGCATCGGCCTGATGAGTCTGGTCGGCCTGTCTTATTCGCTGAAGTTCCTCTGGGCGCCGGCGGTGGATCGTCTGCGGTTGCCGCTGTTCGGCCACCTCGGCCAGCGCCGCGGCTGGCTGCTGGCGGCGCAGGCCGTGCTGCTCGCCGCGCTGCTGGGCATGGCAAACATCACGCCGGCCGGCGACATCATGCTGTTCGTCGGCATCACCGTACTTGCCGCGTTCGCCGGCGCCACGCAGGACGTGGTGGTCGACGCCTACCGCATCGAGATCGCGCCGCCGGAAATGCAGGGCGCGCTGGCTGCCACCTACACGCTCGGCTACCGGCTGGCGCTGCTGGTTTCCGGTGCGCTGGCGCTGTTCCTCGCCGACCACCTCGCCTGGACGCAGGTCTACCAGTTGATGGCGATGGCGACGCTCGGCGTGATGCTGTCGACCGTGCTGGCGCGCGAGCCGCAAAACGAAGCACCGCGCCGGGCGTCGCTGCGCGAGACAATGGTCGACGGCGTCGTCGGCCCGTTCCGCGATTTCTTCACGCGCTTCGCCGGCGCGCTCGGCATCGCGCTGCTGTTGTTCATCGGCCTGCTGAAAATCCCCGACCAGATGCTCGGCGTGATGGCAGTACCGTTCTACCTCGACAGCGGTTTCTCCAAGACCGAAATCGGCGCCGTGTCGAAAATCTTCGGCGTCTGGATCGGCATTGCCGGCGCCTTCCTCGGCGGCGGCGCGGTGGTGCGCTTCGGCATCCGGCGCACGCTGCTGTTCGCGGTGATCGTCGGCGCCGCCAGCAACCTGCTGTACCTGCTGCTCACCGTATTCCCCGGCGACCTCACCGTGTTCACCCTGGTGATCGCCGGCGAGAACCTGTCCGGCGGCTTCCTCGGCACGGCTGCGGTGGCCTGGCTGTCGGCACTGGTCAACCGGCGCTACACGGCGACGCAGTACGCGCTGTTCAGTTCGCTGGTGACGCTGCCCGGCAAGCTCATCGGCGGCTTCTCCGGCTACATGGTGACCGCGATGAGCTACTCCGGATTCTTCATCTTCACCACGCTGTCGATCCTGCCGGCGCTCGCGCTCTGGCTCTGGTTGCGCGACCGCGTCGACGTCGACCATGTCGAAGGTGCGCGCAGCGCCGTAACAACAGACGCGCGCAGCGCGGGAGAAAGCCGCGATGCGTGA
>JBKHWN010000132.1:0-6952 GCA_046566505.1 Gammaproteobacteria bacterium | reverse complement strand
GGTTCGGTCGTCTCGATGACGCCGCCGCCCAGGCAGCGCTCGCCGTCGTAGAAGACGACGGACTGGCCGGGCGTCACGGCGCGTTGTGCGTCGTCAAAACAAACGTGGAGGCCGCCGCCGGGCAGGGTCTCGACGCTGCAGGCCTGGTCCGGCTGGCGATAGCGAGTCTTGGCTGTACAGCGGTACGGCAGCATCGGGCCGGCGCCGTCGATCCACCAGGCCGTGTTCACGGACAGGGCGGAGGAATAAAGCAGTGGATGATCGCCCTGGGCGACCACCAGCCGGTTGCGCGCCACGTCCTTGCCGACGACGTACCAGGGGTCGTCACTGCCGTCCTTCGTACCGCCGATGCCGAGGCCCTGGCGCTGGCCCAGCGTGTAGTACATCAGGCCGTGGTGTCCGCCGATCTCCTTGCCGTCCGGCAGCACCATGGCGCCCGGTTGTGCCGGCAAATATTGCTTCAGGAAGTCGGCGAACTTGCGCTCGCCGATGAAGCAGATGCCGGTGGAATCCTTTTTTGCGTGGTTGACGAAGCGGTGCTTCGCCGCGATGGCACGCACTTCGCTCTTGGGCAGCTCGCCGACCGGGAACAACGTGCGGGCGAACTCGCGCTCGCCGACCGCGTGCAGGAAATAGGTCTGGTCCTTGTTCGGGTCGCGCCCGCGCAACAGCCAGGTGTGGCCATCGACGTCACGGGTGCGTGCGTAATGGCCGGTGGCAATCAGGTCGGCGCCCAGTTGCAGCGCGTAGTCGAGAAAGGCCCGGAACTTGATCTCGCGGTTGCACAGCACGTCCGGGTTCGGCGTACGGCCGGCGCGGTATTCGGCCAGGAAGTGTTCGAAGACGTTGTCCCAGTACTCGGCGGCAAAATTCGCCGTGTGCAGCGGGATGTCCAGGCGGTCGCACACCGCCTGCGCATCGGCCAGGTCGGTTTTTGCCGTGCAGTATTCGGTGCCGTCATCCTCGTCCCAGTTCTTCATGAACAGGCCTTCGACGCGGTAACCCTGTTCAATCAGCAGGGCGGCCGCCACCGACGAATCCACGCCGCCCGACATGCCGACGATCACTCGCTGCGTCGTCATGCGCGACCGGTCCCGGCTGCGCGGGCCATGGCGTCGGCGTCGAAGATCATGTCCAGCGGGAAGCGCTTGCCGGCGGCGTGGTCCTCCACGCAACGCAGCACCAGCGGGCTGCGGTGCATCGGCAAGCGCTCCCTCAGTTCGTCCAGGCTGTACCAGTGGTGGGCGTCGATGTCCGGGTCGGTGCGGTAGCCGTCGACCTGCGCCACGATGTCCGCCGCGAAACAGAAGCGGAAGTAGGTGGCGCCATTGGCCGGTGCTGTCCAGACATACACCCCGACCAGCGCGGTCGGTTCCACCTGGTAGCCGGTTTCTTCCAGCGTCTCGCGCACCGCCGCCTCGGCCAGCGACTCGTTCGCCTCGACGTGCCCGGCCGGCTGGTTGAGCACCGCTGTGCCGTGCGGGCTTTCCTCCACCAGCAGGTAGCGGCCGTCCCGGACGACGACCGTGGCGACGGTGATGCGCGGATCGAAGTTGTCCATCAGGATGGCGGCGGCTCGGCGGCGGGGCGCCTATGCTAATGGCCGCTTATCCCAAAGGGAACGCAGATGCATTAGTCTGCGGACCCCGTGACAACGGCCCAGGACTCACCTTCCCATGAGTGAACTGACCCACCTCAACGCGCGCGGCGAAGCGCGCATGGTCGACGTCGGCGACAAGTCCGACAGCCGCCGACGCGCCGTCGCCCGGGCCACGGTGCGCATGCGACCGGACACCCTGGCACGCATCGTCGAGGGCTCCATCCCCAAGGGCGACGTGCTGGCCACTGCACGGATCGCCGGCATCATGGCCGCCAAGCGCACGCACGACCTCATCCCGATGTGCCACCCGCTGCCGATCACCTCGGTGGAAGTGGACATCGTGCCGCTGGAGTCCGGCGACGGCCTGCAACTGACGGCTACCTGCCAAGTCACCGGCAAGACCGGTGTCGAGATGGAAGCACTGACGGCGGCCTCCGTCGCCGCCCTGACCGTCTATGACATGTGCAAGGCGGTGGAGAAGGGCATGGTCATCGAGGCAGTGAGGCTGCTGGAAAAAGAAGGTGGCAAGAGCGGCCACTGGTTGGCCGGGGAGAGTGCATCGTGATCCGGGTGCTGTTGTTCGCCAGCGTGCGTGACCGGGTGGGTGCGGGCCAGGTCGATGTTGACATGAGGGATGCGGGGGGCGACGTCGCCTCGCTGCGCCGGCACCTGGCGACCCGCGGCGGTGCCTGGGCCGAGGTCTTCGGCGACAACGATCGTCTGCTGGTCGCCATCAACCAGGAGATGGTGCCGATGCACACCGTCATCGACGACGGTGACGAGGTCGCGTTCTTCCCGCCGGTGACCGGGGGATGAGTGCCGTGCAGGACAGCGTGTGCGTGCAGGCTGAAGACTTCGATGTCGCGACCGAGTACGCCGCGCTGCGCGGCGACCCGCAGACCGGTGCCGTCGCCCTGTTCGTCGGGCTGGTCCGCGATTTCGGGGACATGACGCAGGTGCAGGACATGTTCCTGGAGCACTACCCGGGCATGACCGAGAAGGCGCTGGCCGGGATCATCCGCGAGGCCCGCCAGCGCTGGCCGGTCGGCGTGGTTCGCGTCGTGCACCGGGTGGGGCTGCTGCGGCCGACCGACCAGATCGTGTTGGTCGGTGTGACCAGTGCCCACCGCGAGGCCGCCTTCGCAGCCTGCGAATTCGTGATGGACTATCTCAAGACCCGCGCCCCTTTCTGGAAGCGCGAGACGACGGCGGGCGGCGAGAGCCGCTGGGTCGACCAGAAGGCGGCCGACGTGGGCCGCGAGGCGCGCTGGACACAAGACGATCCGGCGCCGCTACTTCAAGAACCCGGTACTCCCCGGGGCTGAGCCCGTCCAGGGTCCAGTCGCCGATCGCGTAGCGGATCAGGCGCAGGGTGGGGTGGCCGATGGCGGCGGTCATCCGGCGGACCTGCCGGTTGCGGCCCTCACGCAGGCGGATTTCAAGCCAACTGGTTACGTCGTTGTTGCGCTGGCGGATCGGCGGCAACCGCTCCCACAGGTCTGCTGGCGGCGCCATCCGGCGTACATCGGCAGGCAGGGTCGGGCCGTCGTTCAGCGTCACGCCCCGCCGCAGGCAATCCAGCGCATCCTCGTCCGGAATTCCCTCCACCTGTACCCAGTAAGTCTTGGCCAGCTTGTGTCGGGGATCGGCGATCCGTGACTGCAGCAGCCCGTCGTCGGTCAGCAGCAGCAGGCCCTCGGAATCACGGTCCAGGCGCCCGGCCGCATACACACCGGGGATGCGTATCCAGTCGGCCAGCGTACGTCTACCTTGCCCGTCGGTGAACTGGCAAAGCACGTCGAAGGGCTTGTTGAAAAGAATGATGCGGGTCACGGGTACCTGAATAAGGTCAATCGCGGTCTGTTTTGGTCAAGTCGCTTGCCCCGACGCTGACTTATACTGCCGCGCGGCCGGGAGTAGCGGAATCTTTCCGCGACCCCCCTAGAAACGACGCCCAAAAGGCAGTCCAGAAGGAGTAGAGCAGATGGGGTACCAGAAGATCAAAGTTCCTGTAGATGGCAGCAAGATCACCGTAAACGCAGACCTCTCCCTCAACGTCCCGAACCACCCCATCATTCCCTTCATCGAAGGCGACGGCATCGGCGCCGACATCACCCCGGTGATGATCAAGGTCACCAACGCCGCCATCGAGAAAGCCTACGGTACCAAGCGCTCCATCGTCTGGATGGAAGTCTATTGCGGCGAGAAATCCACGAAAGTCTACGGCCCCGACGAGTGGATGCCGAAGGAAACCTTCGAGGCCCTGCGTGAATACGTCGTCAGCATCAAGGGTCCGTTGACCACGCCGGTCGGTGGTGGCATCCGCTCGCTGAACGTGGCGCTGCGCCAGGAACTGGATCTTTATGTCTGCCAGCGCCCGGTGCGCTGGTTCAAGGGTGTGCCCAGCCCGGTACACCACCCGGAACTCACCGACATGGTGATCTTCCGGGAGAACTCCGAGGACATCTACGCCGGTATCGAGTGGAAGGCGGACAGCCCGGACGCCATCAAGATCATCAAGTTCCTCCGGGAGGAAATGGGCGTCACGAAGATCCGTTTCCCCGAGGGCTGCGGCATCGGCATCAAGCCGGTATCACGCGAAGGCACGCAGCGTCTCGTGCGCAAGGCCATCCAGTTCGCCATCGACAATGACAAGCCCAGCGTCACGCTCGTGCACAAGGGCAACATCATGAAGTTCACCGAAGGCGCCTTCAAGGACTGGGGTTACGAGCTGGCGAAGGAGCGCTTTGGCGCCGAGTTGCTCGATGGCGGTCCCTGGATGAAGATGAAGAACCCGAAGACGGGCAAAGACATCATCATCAAGGACGTGATTGCCGACGCCTTCCTGCAGCAGATCCTGATGCGGCCGGCGGAGTACAGCGTGATCGCCACGCTGAACCTGAACGGCGACTACATCTCCGACGCGCTGGCGGCGGAAGTGGGCGGCATCGGCATCGCGCCGGGCGCCAACATCGGCGGCTCGGTCGCCATGTTCGAGGCCACGCACGGCACGGCACCGAAATATGCCGGCCAGGACAAGGTCAACCCGGGCTCCATCATCCTTTCGGCAGAGATGATGTTGCGCCATATGGGCTGGACCGAGGCCGCGGACCTGATCATCAAGGGCATGGAAGGGGCGATCACCGCCAAGACGGTCACCTACGACTTCGAGCGCCTGATGCCGGACGCGAAGTTGTTGAAGTGCTCGGAGTTCGGGGATGCGCTGATCAAGCACATGGACAGCTGACGGCAGCCTGATGCGGGTTCAGTCAGGCCGTTCGCGCCTGGCTGCCCGCACCGTCCATCGCACGCTGCGGGGTTTCCGCAGCGTGCTCGTCCAGCAGGGTGATGTTCACCGCGTGGTTTCCCTTGTCGACCGGCTTGATCTCGTAACTGATCGGCTGCCCGGCCTTGAGTGTCCGGTACCCCTCCATGCGGATGTAGGAGTAGTGGACGAAGAGGTCATCCCCGCCGTTGTCGGGGCGAACGAAGCCGTATCCCTTCGCATTGTTGAACCATTTCACGCGTCCCGTGGCCATTGGCGATCCCTCGTCTGGTAGCGGTCTTCTTTTTCTTGTGTGCCCCTTCTGCAGCCGGCGGCGCGATGATCCTGGTCGCCGCCCCCAACCCAATGCCGCTAGAATCAGGCTGTGCCGACTGTCGATGACGTCTCCTGTTGCCGTCAAGTGTCAGGCGTCGGCAACCCCTTGAAACGCGGCGGACTGGCCGCAATGTCCTTGGTGAATTGTGGAAGGTTTCCCTTATTTTCCCGGTTTTGTATCAGCCGCCACCCCCGGCGGGGCTGCGGGCACGCCCGGCACGGAAGGTGAAGCGTCTTCGGACCTTGCCGTTGACACGGCAAGGCTGGCGCAAAAGGAACCACCCATGTACCGGGTGCTGCTCCTGAACGATGACTACACGCCGATGGATTTCGTGGTCGAGGTTCTGGAGACATTCTTCGCGATGAACCGCGAACAGGCGACCCGCGTCATGCTGGCGGTCCACACGCAGGGCAAGGCTTCTTGCGGGATTTACTCACGCGACGTGGCAGAAACCAAGGCATCACAGGTCATAGACTACGCTCGTCGCCACCAGCATCCGCTCATGGCAAAGACCGAACAGGTGTGAAGGCGCGCGCTCTAGAATGGTTCAGTCGTCAATCAGGGGGTGTTAGGCCATGCTCAGCAAGGACCTCGAGGTAACCCTCAATGTCGCCTTCCGCGATGCGCGGGCCAAGCGGCACGAGTACATGACGGTCGAGCACCTGCTGCTCGCGCTGCTCGACAACGATGCCGCGGCACGCGTGCTCAAGGCCTGCGGTGCCGAACTGGCCGGCCTGCGCCGTGACCTCGTCCAGTTTGTTGACGAAACCACCCCGCTGATCCCGGGGCACGACCAGGAGCGCGAGACGCAGCCGACGCTGGGATTCCAGAGGGTCCTGCAGCGTGCGGTATTCCATGTCCAGTCATCAGGCAAGAAGGAAGTCACCGGCGCCAATGTGCTGGTGGCGATATTCAGCGAGCAGGAAAGCCAGGCAGTCTACTTCCTGCGCAAGCAGGATGTGGCCCGTATCGACGTCGTCAACTACATCGCGCACGGCATCAGCAAGGTTGACGAAGAAAAGCCGGAGGCTCCCTCGCCGGGAGAACAGGCCCAGGACGAGGAGGGTGGTGGCGAAAGCGCAGCGCCGGCCAGCGCCCTGGAGTCCTATGCCACGAACCTCAACCAGAGTGCGCGCGATGGTCGTATCGACCCGCTGGTCGGGCGTGAGGACGAGATCGAGCGCGCCGCGCAGATCCTGTGCCGTCGTCGCAAGAACAATCCCTTGCTGGTCGGTGAGCCGGGCGTGGGCAAAACGGCGATTGCCGAAGGCCTTGCCAAGCTGATTGTCGAGGGCAAGGTTCCGGAACCGCTGCAGGAAAGTGTCGTGTACGCGCTGGATCTCGGCGCCTTGCTTGCCGGCACGAAGTATCGCGGCGATTTCGAGAAGCGCTTCAAGGCATTGCTGGGTGAACTCAAGAGGCGCGCGGGTGCGATCCTGTTTATTGATGAAATCCACACCATCATCGGTGCCGGTGCGGCATCCGGCGGGGTGATGGACGCGTCGAACCTGCTCAAGCCGATGCTCGCCTCCGGCGAGATCAAGGTCATGGGGTCGACGACTTTCACCGAGTACCGCGGCATCTTTGAAAAGGATCGTGCGCTGTCGCGCCGCTTCCAGAAGATCGACATCATGGAGCCGACGGTCGACCAGACCTACGAAATCCTCAAGGGCCTGCGCGACCGCTTCGAGGAGCACCACAACGTCCGTTACTCGGACAACGCCCTGAAGGCGGCGGCCGAGTTGTCCGC
>JBKHWN010000131.1:0-4246 GCA_046566505.1 Gammaproteobacteria bacterium | reverse complement strand
GCCGGCGGCATGCCACCCAGCGTGAGCGGCAACTCGACGTTCTCGCGCGCTGTCAGCCGCGGCACCAGGTGATAGGCCTGGAACACGAAACCGATGCGCCGGCGGCGAATGTCCGCACGCTTTTCCTCGTTGAGCGGCACGCTGTCGATGCCGTCGATGCGGTAACTGCCCTGCTCCGGCCTGTCGAGCAGGCCGAGCATGTTGAGCAGCGTCGACTTGCCGGAACCGGACGGGCCCATCACCGAGATGTACTCGCCCGGGGCGATGTCCAGGTCGATGTCGACCAGTGCATGGACATCCTCGTCGCCCAGGTGGAACGTCTTGCAGACGCCGCGTACCTCGATCATGGCACCGCCGTTTCCGTTGCCTTTGCCGTTGCCGCCGCATCCGGTTCGACCTTCGCGCCGGCGACCACCCCGGGCCGATCCAGCGAGGTAACCACCTGCTCGCCCGCCTCCAGCCCGGAGCGGATTTCGATCCAGGTCCAGTTGGAGACGCCGACGGAGACCTCGCGGCGCGACAACGTGCCGCCCTGCGGATCGCGCACCAGCACGGCGACACCATCCAGCAGGGCCTCGGCCGGTATGCGCAGCACGTTCTCGTGGCGCTTGAGCACGATGTCGACGTCGGCCGAGTACCCGGCCAGCAGCAGGATGTCGCCCGGCGCCTCGTTGAAGCGCACCTCGACGTCAACCGTGCGCGCCTGCTTTTCCCGGTCCAGAACGAACGGCGCGATGCGCTGCACCGTACCGTCGAAATGCCGGCCACGGAAGGCGTCCATGGTGATGCGTGCCGGCAACTCCGTGCGCACCTGCGCCGCATCAACCTCATCGATGGGCGCGGTGACATACAGGCAACTGTCGTCGATCAGATCCACCGCCGGCGGTGTCGGCACGCCCGGCGGCGACGGCGTGACGTACTCACCGATCTCGCCGTTGATCGCCGCCACGACGCCGGCAAAAGGCGCACGCAGCCGCGTCTCCTCCAGCAAGGCCTCCTGCACCCGCACCGCCGCGCGGGCGGTGCCAGCCTGGGCGGTCGTCGCTTCGCACGCGGCGGCTGCCGCGCGCTGGCGGGTGGTTGCCTGGTCGACGGCATCGGCAGACACCAGCTGCTGCTTCGCCAGCGACGCCACGCGCTCGGCATCGCGCGCGGACTGGTCGGCGGTCAGGCACGACTGGCGCTGCAGCGCATCGGCCGCCGTCCGCCCGGCCTGGGCCTGCGCCAGCAGCGCCTCGCGATCGTTGTTCCAGATTTCGAGCAGGATCTGCCCGGCCACCACATGGTCTCCGGCATCGACGTTGAGGCGTTCCACGCGCCCACCCATGGGCATCGACAGCTTCGAGCGCCGGCAGGCAGTGATCGTCCCGGCCCGGGTGTTGGACACCACCTGCTCCACCAGGCCCCGCCCGACGGTCGCCAGCGCCGCATTCAGCGGTTCACTCGGCCAGAACAACACCGCCAACACCAGGAGCGCGATAACGACAACGACGCCCGACAACCACTTGCGCATGGAATCACCTCCGCAGGAAGGCGGCAGGATAACCCGGGGGTGCGCCCGTGCCCCGTCGCATCGCGCGAAGTGCCGCAGGCGGCACGATCTGGGCCAGGGCGGTGCCACAGACCGTCAGTTACTGACCGGTCGCGCCTCCGGCAGCCCGTCACCCGCCCAGGCACGATAAAAAACCGTTGATTGATCAGGCGGTTGGGCTGGCATCCGGGTTGGCACGAAGTTCGCTAGTGCCAGTACCACAGGGGTGAACCGAACGCGCCCCGCATGAAGGTCTCGGAGGCCGCCAGCCCGTGAAGCGCAACGATACGTCCCGCATCGCCCGATTCCGCAAACCGGGAGACCACGACGAACTTGCACGCCTGAAGCGACTCACCGGACTGGACTACGAAACCGTGCCGGTCTCACTGGTTTCAATGGCCGATCCGGATACCGGGACCAGCATCGCCGGTGGTGACGGTGACTGCCCGGATTCACGCCCGCTACGCCCGGCCCGTCGGTAAGGCGGGCACTACCGTGACGAAATGACCGGCCTGCTGGTCGCCGCCACGCCCGCGCGCTGCACAAAGAGTTCGTCGACCGACAACTCGGCCGCCGGTTCGGCCACCAGCCAGACAGTCATCTCCTCCACCCGACCGGTAACCGACACCTCGGTCAGCGCGGACAGCAGCATCGTGCCCTCACGCGCGCACGACGCCCGGTCCACCTCGAAGTCCCGCTGCTTGCCTGATCCATCGCGCGCCCGCAGTACCAGGCGAACCTGACTGCCCCCGGCAGAACGGCACCGCACCCAGCAGGATGCGTTGAAGGAAGCGCTCCAGCGCTGGCCTGGGGCGATGCCTGGCTGCGCGTAGGCAGACGGTGGTACGGCGGCAATCAGTTTTTCGGTGGCAGCCATGGCTTCGGGGCCTCTTCTTCCTTTCCCGGGCGGAGTCGATTCGACAAGGTTGTAACGCTGCGATTCTGGCACCGACACTGGAGCGCCGGCACCCGGAATGTCTACCCGTCGTCATATCCGGCGGACCAGGCTTCCGAAGTGTGACTCCCGCGGCATTTTTCCGGCGCCAGCCGCTGCGGGGAAGGTCAGGCGTATGCCCTACCTACACTCCCGTCGTGTCAGGGAGCCGTACGAACACGACAAAATGAAGGAGCAATCCGCCAGATTGTCCGACATTGACCAATCGTGCCCGACACATGCTCACTATCATCCGCGCCCGCAGCGAAGCCAGGCCATCGGGGCCGGGCCAACAGGGGAGATGAAGGTCATGGGCGAACTCAAGGCATTGCGTGAACAGCAGGAAACGCTGGTCAACCGCGCGAAGGAAGTAAACCGCAAGTTGTGGCTCGCCGGTCTTGGCGCCGTCACCCGCGTTGAGGAAGAAGGCCGGGCGCGCCTGGACCAGTTTGTCGCCGCCGGCCGCAAGCAGCAGGGTGAAGACGCCGCAGGCAACGAGTACGTGCTGGCGGCCATTGGCGCCGTGGCCACCCTGCGCGACGAGAGCCAGAAGCTGTTCGACGACCTGGTCGCCGCCGGCGAGAAACGCGAAGGCAAGCAGGCCTGATACGGCCCACCAGCAAAAAAGGCGCCCCGTCCCGGGCGCCTTTTTTGTGCCTGCCGTTCCGCCCCGCGCCGGATCCCGGCAACAAAAAAGCCCGCCGATCGCTCGGCGGGCTTTTCGTCTTTCAGCAACCGCGACCGATTACTGGGCCGGGGCGGCCTCGCCTTCTACCGGAGCAGCTTCTGCTGCGGCTTCTACCGCCGGAGCGGCTTCGGCGGCAACTTCGGCAACCGGAGCTTCGGCAACCGGAGCAACTTCAACAACCGGCGCGGCTTCTACGGCAGCAGCCGGGGCTTCTTCTTTCTTGCCACAGGCAACGACGAGCAGGGCGGCAACCGCCACGACAGCAAACTTGTTCACGGGACACACCTCAAAAGGGAAAAACCAAGGGGGATATACCAACCACACACGGCATGCCACCGACATCGGCAGCATCTGACACCCATCCGTCCGGCATGACGCTGGAGGACTCGGAGTCATAAGCATCGCCGGACGGCCTGTGGCCGACGGGCATGCTTATGGTTCCGGGGTGGGTCCGTGCCTTCGATATCGCCGGCAGTCGATTGTCAAACAACGACCACGGCCAGCGGCGCGAACTATACGCCTGTTCCGGGCCGGTTGAAACGTCCTTTATCGACGGGAAGACCGGCTTTTTTTGCATCCTGCCACTCCGGCCGGTCCGCCCCGGCCGACAGGCCCCTGTGCCATCATCGCCGGCTACAGACGCTCCCAGGACCCCACCCATGGCCCGCGACGACGACAAGAAAAACGACCGGAAAAACGACCGCCGCTTCACCGCCACCACGCCGGCCCGCCGATTCCTGAAACTGGCCGGCATGACAACCTCGGTAGCCACGCGCGTTGCGACCAGCGCCACGAAATCGCTGTTCCTCAATGAACAGCAACGCGAGGAAGAGCGGCAAAAAATGCTGGTGAAGATCGGCAACGAAGTTGCCGAGACGCTGGGCGAGATGAAAGGCGCCGTGATGAAGGTCGGCCAGATCGCCTCGCAGGTGAAGGACCTGCTGCCCGAAGAATTCGCCAAGGCCCTGGAGAAACTGCAGAAGGAATCGCCGCCGATGCCGTTCCGGGTGATCCGCAAGCAGATCATCGACGAGCTTGGCGCACCGCCCTATGAACTGTTCCGCGAGATGGACGAGGAGCCCTTCGCCGCCGC
>JBKHWN010000130.1:0-5057 GCA_046566505.1 Gammaproteobacteria bacterium | reverse complement strand
GGTTGGCGCGCACCGAGCCGTGGCAGGCCATGGTCGCCAGCAGTTCGTCACGGACCTGGGTGATGCGCGTGCTGCTGCCGTGCTCGTGCAGGTCGGCCAGCACGTCGCGCAGCAGTTGCGGGACGTCCGAGTCGGCCAGCAGCGCGGGAATCTCGCGTACCAGCAGTGTTTCCGGCCCGGCCCGTTCGACGGCAAAACCCAGTTGCGCGAACAGCGACGCCCGCTCCTCGGCGACGTCGGCCTCGCGCTCGCCGACGGCGATG
The DNA here is from genome assembly GCA_046566505.1 of Gammaproteobacteria bacterium. Lineage (GTDB taxonomy): Bacteria > Pseudomonadota > Gammaproteobacteria > Pseudomonadales > JADFDG01 > JADFDG01. Next base: position 4,794 of record JBKHWN010000130.1, on the reverse strand, counting down.
CCCACGGGCACCAGCAACGGCTGGGTGGCGACCTCCTGCTCATCGCAGGCGTGCTTCAGCCGCTCGTAGGTGATGCGCTCGTGCGCGGCATGCATGTCGACCAGTACGAGCCCGAGCGCGTTCTGCGCGAGGATGTAGATGCCGTGCAGTTGTGCCAGTGCGTAACCGAGCGGTGGCGTATCGCCGTGCGTCGTCAGGGTATCCGGCAGCGACAGGGCCGCAGGCGCGGCCTCGCCGATCCCGTTCGCCCCGGTGTTCAGGCCGGCAGCTTCCGGTGCAGTGAGCCGGCGGTAGGCCTGCATGCGTGCGGCAAGATCGGCGGGCGACGACGGGCGATCCTGCAGGTGGAAGGTTGCCTGCGTCGGTTGAACGGCTTCGACGGCGGCGGCCGCCCCGGTCGGCAACTGCGCCGGTGCCACCTGGTCCTGCGGGCGCAGGTCGGCAATCACGCGGTGCAACGTGCGGAACAGGAAATCGTGCACCAGGCGGCTGTCCCGGAAGCGCACTTCGTGTTTGGTCGGATGCACGTTCACGTCGACCAGCAGCGGGTCGATGTCGAGATAGAGCACATACGCCGGGTGCCGGCCGTGGAACAGCACGTCGGCGAACGCCTGGCGCACGGCGTGGGTGAGCACACGATCGCGCACCATGCGCCCGTTGACGTAGAAGTACTGCAGGTCCGGCTGGGCGCGCGAGAAGGTCGGCAGCCCGAGCCAGCCCCACAGGCGCAGGCCGGCGTGCTCGACATCGACCGCGACGGCGTTGTCGACGAAAGGCGTGCCGCAGATCTGCGCAACCCGTCGCTGCATGTCGATGGCAGAGTCCGCCGGTTTCAGCGTGAGTGCGGTGCGGTCGTTGACGCTGAGCGTGAAGCCGACACGGAAATGCGACAGCGCCAGTTTTCGGACCACGTCCTCGATGTGTCCCGCCTCGGTCTTTTCCGTGCGCAGGAACTTGCGTCGTGCCGGCGTGTTGAAGAACAGGTCGCGCATCTCGACGGTGGTGCCGCGCGCGTGCGCGGCGGCGCGCACGCTGGCGGTCATGTCGCGGCCTTCGGCGCTGGCCTGCCAGCCGGCACCGGTTTCATCGTCGCTGGAGGTTAGCGTCAGGCGTGATACCGAGGCGATGGAAGCCAGGGCTTCGCCGCGAAAGCCGAGCGTGGCAATGGCTTCGAGGTCATCGAGGTCCGCGATCTTGCTGGTGGCATGGCGGGCCAGCGACAGCGCGAGGTCGTCATGCGCAATGCCGAGGCCGTTGTCGCGCACGCGCACCAGGCGGACACCGCCCTCCTCGATCGCGACGTCGATGCGCGTGGCGCCGGCGTCGAGCGCGTTCTCCAGCAATTCCTTCACCACCGAGGCCGGCCGCTCCACGACTTCGCCGGCGGCGATCTGGTTGGCAAGGCGTGCATCGAGCACCTGGATGCGGCTCATGGGCGGGGAATCTTCAGGGTTTCGCCGATGTAGACGCTGTCGCGCCCGAGGTTGTTGGCGCGTTTGATCGCCGCCTGCGTGACGCCGTACTTGTTCGCGATGTAGCCGAGGCTCTGGCCACGCGTGACCTTGTGCTGGATGAATGTTTCACCGGAACGTTGCGGGGCCTTTGCCGTCGGCGGGTTTTTCGGCGGCGACACGCTGCCGGTGGGCACCGGATCGGCGTCGCTCGCGGTCACCGGCTCGATGGCGGCCACCGTTCGCCCCTCGCGATTTGCCGCGAACCAGGTGCCCGGTGGCGGGTAGCGTTCGAAGTAGCGGCGCACGCCGCTGGCGATCGCCTTGCCCAGCCGTTGCTGGTAGGCCGCGGAGCCGAGCAGCCGTTCTTCCTCGGGGTTCGAGATGAAGCCGGTCTCGACCAGGATCGACGGCATGTTCGGTTCCTTGAGCACCATGAAGCCGGCCTGCTCGACGCGCGGCTTGTGCAGCCGCGCGAAGGTGCCCATCTCCTGCAGCACGCTGCTGCCGACATGCAGGCTGTGGCTCATGGTGCCTTCGAGGATCAGGTCCGAGATGACGCTCATCACGTCGTCCTGCGCGCGCGGGTCGACACCGCCGACGAGGTCGGCACGGTTTTCGCTGTCGGCCAGGAAGGCCGCGAGCGTGCTGGTGGCACCGCGCCGCGATACCGCGAACACGCTGGCACCGCGCGCCTCGCGCCGCGTGAATGCGTCGGCATGGATGGAAACGAAGATGTCGGCGTTGTGCCGCTTGCGCGCAATGGTGCGACGTTCCCGCAGGCCGATGTAGTAATCGCCGTCGCGGATGAGCACCGGGTGCAGGCCGGGGTCGTTGCGCATGTGGTCGCGCACGGCACGCGCGATGGCGAGCACGACGTCCTTTTCGCGAGTCTTTTTCGGGCCGATGGCACCCGGGTCTTCGCCGCCGTGCCCGGCGTCGATGGCGACGACCACCTTGCGTACCGTTTCGGGGGCCGCTGTCGGCGCCATCGGCGGCGCGGGGGCTGCCGGCTTTTCCTCCGGAGCGGCAGCCGCCTGGTCGAACAGGTCGACCACCAGCCGGTGCCCGTATTGCTCGTTCGGCGCCAGCGCAAAACTGTTCACGCGCGCGGTGCCGTCCAGGTCGAGCACGATGCGTAGCGTGCCGTCCGGCTGCAGCCCGCTGCGCAGGCGGCGCACCGGGCTGTCCTTGAGGTCCACCGAATCAAGGTTCGCGTTCAGCGTGGCGTCGCGGAAATCGACGACCACGCGGCCGGGCGCCGCATCGGGCAGCACCTGGTAGGACGGCAGGCCCGAGACGTCGAACACGAAGCGCGTGTAGTCCGGCGCGCGCCAGGCGCGCACGTTGTCGATGCTGATGGCGGCCGCCGCGACGCCGGTCGTGAGCCACAGCAGCGGAAAAAGCAGCGGCAACAGCAGCAGGACATTCCGGAGGCGTGACATCAGGCGGTGAAATCCAGTTCGTCGATCAGGGAGGCACCCCGGGCGGTGCGGGCGTCCATCGTGGCGCAGCGGCCGTCACCGGCGACTGCCAGTTCCAGCACGAGGTCCGGCGGCGGCAGGAAACCCGCACCGCGCGCCGGCCACTCGATGAGAAGGACAGTTCCCGGCGCGGCGAGTTCCCGGATGCCGAGGAACTCCAGTTCCTCCGGGTCGGCCAGCCGGTACAGGTCCAGGTGGTAGAGCGTGTAGCCGGCCAGCATGTAGGGCTCGACCAGCGTGTAGGTCGGGCTTTTCACGTTGCCCGGGTGGCCCAGCGCCTGCAGCAGGCCGCGGGCGAAGGTGGTCTTGCCGGCGCCGAGGTCGCCTTCCAGCCAGATCGCGCAGGGTGCGTTCAGGTGTCGTGCGAACGCTGCACCGAGCCGTTCGGTGGCTGCCGTGTCGGCCAGGTCAATGTGTCGCGTCATCACCGGCCCGGGCATTCAGCAGTTCGCGCAGCGGGACGAGCAGGTCGGTGGCCAGCAGGCCGCGTTCGCCCTGTCGCCGGGCGGCGCGATCGGCGGCCGCGCCGTGCAGGACGGCGCCCAGACGCGCCGCCTCGCCGGTGTCCAGGCCTTGCGCAAGCAGGCCACCGAGGATGCCGGCCAGCACATCGCCCATGCCGCCGGAGGCCATGCCGGGATTGCCGACGGTCGCCACCGCCACCGGCCCGAGTCCGTCGTCGACCAGCGTGCCGGCACCCTTGAGCAGCACGGTGCCGCCGTAGTGCGATTGCAGGCTGCGCGCGGCCGCGTAGCGGTCGGCCTGCACGCCCGCGGTATCGCTGCCGAGCAGGCGTGCCGCCTCGCCGGGATGCGGGGTCAGGATCCAGCGCGGATCGGTGCGCCGGGCGGGCGGCGGCACGACATCACCGGCCGCCAGCAGGTTCAGCGCGTCGGCATCGACGACCAGTGGCAGCCCGGTGGCCAGCGCCTGTGCCAGCAATCCGCGCGCCCAGGCCGAGCGGCCAAGGCCGGGGCCGACCACGACGACGGTGGCGCGCGCCAGCAGCGGCTCCACCTCGGCCGGCTGCCGGATGCCGTGCGCCATGATTTCCGGCCGGTGCGTGGTGCAGGCCGCGAGGTGTTCGGGACGCGTGGCCAGTGACACCAGACCGGCGCCGCAGCGTGCGGCGGCCTCGGCCGCCATCAGCGCGGCACCGGCGTAGCCGAAGTCGCCGCCGATGACCAGCACGTGGCCGAAATCGCCCTTGTGCGCGTCGCGGGCACGGGCCGGCAACCCGGTCGTGGCCAGCGTGGCGTCGATGCGCTGTGCGCAGGGTTCCACGCAGGCGTAGACCTCCCGTGGCACGCGCAGGCCGTCGAATTCGACGGCCCCGCACAGCGCCGGGCCGCGGGCGGTGAACAGGCCGCGCTTGAGGCCGATGAAGGTGATGGTGGCGTCTGCCTGCACGGCCGGGCCGCGCACGGCACCGGTGTCGGCGCAAAGCCCCGAGGGAATGTCGATTGCCAGTACCGGCACGCCGGCCGCCCCGTGCGCTGCGTTGACCTGCCCGATCGCCGCACGGAAATCGTCACGCAGATCGCCGCGGAAACCGGTGCCCAGCAGCGCATCGACGATCAGGTCGGTGGGCGGCAGGCTGCCGGTGAGGCCGTCGAACTCGTACATCGGCACCTGCGCGGCGAGCGCCTGCTGCATGGCGGCCAGCGCATCGCCGGCCAGCCGGTAGCGGTCGCCGACGTGGATGACGGTGACATCCTTGCCGGCACGGCGCGCCAGGCTGGCGATCACGTAGCCGTCGCCGCCGTTGTTGCCGCCGCCGCACAGCACGAGGATGCGCTGCGCCTGCGGCCAGCGCCTTTGTATACTCGCGAACGCCGCCTGCCCCGCCCGCTCCATGA
>JBKHWN010000129.1:0-6115 GCA_046566505.1 Gammaproteobacteria bacterium | reverse complement strand
CGACGGTGGCCGTCGATTCCATGATGTTCCTGCGACCGGTGCCGGTCGGCGCGGTGGTCAGTTGTTATGCGCGACTGCTGAAGATCGGGCGCAGTTCGATGCAGATCATGGTCGAGGTCTGGGTCGGCGACTGCCCCGAAGCGCAGCAGAAAGTGACCGAGGGCAAGTTCACCTTCGTCGCCATCGACGAACAAGGGCGCACGCGCGCCGTGCCACAATGACCAACGCCACAGGAGATGACCATGAGTGACTACAAGAAGCTGCGTCGTTCAACCCGCAACAGCATGATCGCCGGCGTGATGGGCGGCCTCGGCGAGCACTACGACATCGACCCGGTGAAGCTGCGCATCGTCTACGTGCTGCTGTCGGTCTTCAGCGGTGCGTTCCCGGGCATCATCATCTACATCATCCTGTGGATCCTGATCCCGAAAGAGGAAGAGGTGCGCTGAGGGTTCCGGCCGCCGCTGCGGCCACGCCGGCAGCGATACCGCAAACGGCGCGCCTGAATTCAACGCAAGTCATCACGGGGAACAACATGCTGCGCTTTCTCGGCAACCTGGTCTGGTTCGTGTTCGGCGGCTGCATGATGGGCCTCGGCTGGTGGCTGTCGGCGCTGCTGTGCTTCGTCACCATCGTCGGCATTCCCTGGGGCCGCGCCTGCTTCAACATCGGCCTGTTCACCTTCATCCCGTTCGGGCGAGAGGCGGTCAATCGCCGCGAGCTCTACGGCAGCGAAGACCTCGGCACCGGTGCCCTCGGTACCGTCGGCAACCTGTTCTGGCTGGTGTTCATGGGCTGGTGGCTGGCGCTGGGCCACCTGTTCTGGGGCATCGTGTTCTGCGTGACGATCCTCGGCATCCCGTTCGGCGTGCAGCACTTCAAGCTGGCCGGCGTCGCGCTGTGGCCGGTGGGCAAGGCGATCGTCACCGTCGAGCAGGCGCGGGCTGCCCGGCAGCGCCACGCCGGGTAGGCGTGCGCGGCAGGCCGGCGCGAAACGCCCGGCGTTCATCCGGTACGGACGGCCTGGCCGCTGCCGTCATATCCTGACGGCGGAGGAATGACGATGTCCCGGAACCTCACGCTGGCCATCCTGCTGCTGTCCCTGTTCGCCACATGCCCGACGCTCGCCGGCAACGACGACGGCAACGCGGTCGCCGACCGCTGGGCGACACTGGACCCTGACGAAAAGGCGCTGGCCACGGACCTGGCGATCATCGGCTTCATCGGCGCCTGGGGCGCGGTCAACTGGGACTACGGCGACAACCGCTGGCGCAGTGCCGACGAAGGCTGGTTCGGGCGCCACACCAAGGAAGGCGGTGCCGACAAGGCCGGCCACCTGTACAGCGGCTATGTGCTCGGGCGCGGGCTCACCGGCCTGTTCCGCCGCTACGGCTTCGACGAACACGCCGCCGCTCGGCGCGGCGCGCTCAGCTCACTGGCGGCAATGACATTCATGGAGTTCGGCGACGGCTTCAGCCCCTACGGTTTCTCGTGGGAGGACCAGGCGATGAACCTCGCCGGCGCCGGCCTGGCCTGGCTGCTGGCCGAAAACCCGTCGCTGGACCGCAAGATCGCCTTGCGAGGCGAATACCGGCTGCATGCCGCACACACCGGCGACCTGCTGACCGACTACGACCGCTGGCGTTTCTACCTCACGCTCAAGCCGGACGGCTTTGACGGCATGCCCGAAGCACTGCGCTGGATCGAACTGCACGCCGGTTACTATGCCCGCGGCTTCCACGACACCGACCCGGCCAACGACCGGCGCGTGCCCTTCGTCGGCATCGGCCTGAGCCTCACCAGACTCGCCCGCGAAACCGGCTGGCAGCGCAGCGCGAATTTCCTGAACTATTTCCAGCCGCCGGACACCGTGCTGCGCGACGACAGTGAACGCTGAGCCGTTGCCCACCGATCCCCGGAATGACGACACGCCATGACCCGCACCGCACTGGATGACGCCGACCTCGCCCTGCTCGCCGACTACAAGCGGCAACTGGAGCAGCCCTCGTTCGTCGCGCGCGCCACCAGCCTGGTCGGCTCGCCGCTGGAAAAAGGCATCGCGCGCCTGCCGGCCAACTGGAAGGAAAAAATCGGCGACGCGACGCACGCGGCGCTGACCCGCAGCCTGCAGGTCGCCACCCGCACCATGGACCTGCGTGAAACCGAATCCTTCCCGCGCCTGCACAAACTCACTGCCGGCGCCTCCGGTGCACTCGGTGGCGCCTTCGGGCTCGCCGCGCTGGCCGTCGAACTGCCGGTGTCGACCACCATCATGCTGCGCGCCATCGCCGACATCGCACGCGCCAACGGCGAGGACCTCAGTCGCCACGAGGTCCGCCTGGAATGCCTGAACGTGTTTGCGCTCGGCGGTGTCGCCACCAGCGACGACGGTGCCGAATCCGGCTACTTCCTGGTCCGCGCCGCGCTGTCCCGTGCCGTCGGCGACGCCGCCACGCACATCGCCAGGAGCGGCATCGCCCAGCAGGGCGCGCCGGCGCTCGCGCGCCTGGTTGGCATGATCAGCGCCCGCTTCAAGGTCCAGGTCTCGCAGAAGGCCGCCGCCCAGGCCATCCCCGTCCTCGGTGCCGCCGGCGGCGCGGCGATCAACATCGCCTTCACCCACCACTTCCAGGACATCGCCAGCGCCCACTTCGGCGTGCGCCGCCTCGAACGCCGGTACGGCGCCGACCGCGTCCGCGCCGCCTGGGACGGCCTCGCCGGCTGAGCCGAGTCAGCCGCGGTCGGTCAGCGATCGCGCCGCAAAATACGCCTGCTCGGAAATCGCGTGGTACTTCGCCACCTGGCGGCGGAAGCTCTCGTGCGACTCGTAGATCTCCTTCGCCGCCGCGCTGTGCTTCGCAATCTCCGCGACCACCTCGTCCGACACCCGCCGCAGCTCGCGCAGCACATCGTCCGGCAGCGGCAGCACCTTCACCCCGTGCTGTGCAACCAGCTCCTCCAGCGCCTGCTGGTTCTTCGCCGTGTACTCGTCGAGCATGTCCTGGTTGATCGCCCGCATCGCGTGTTCGAGGATCGCCTGCAGGTCCGCCGGCAACGATTCCAGCGCCTGTTTGTTCACCGTGAACTCCAGGATCGAGCCCGGCTCGTGCCAGCCCGGGTAGTAATAGAACTTGGTGATCTTCTGGAACCCGAACGTCAGGTCGTTGTACGGCCCGACCCACTCGGTCGCATCGATCACGCCGGTCTGCAGCGCGGTGAACAGCTCGCCGCCGGGCAGCGTCACGCTGGTGCCGCCCAGGCGCGTCCACACCTCGCCGGCCAGCCCGGGGATGCGCATCTTCAGGCCCTTGATGTCGGCGATCGACCTGATTTCCTCGTTGAACCAGCCGGCCATCTGCACGCCGGTGGAACCACCGGCAAAGGGCACCAGCCCGAACGGCTCGTACAGCTTGCGCCACAGCGGCAGGCCGCCGCCGTGGTGCAGCCAGCCGTTCATTTCCTGCGCGTTGAGCCCGAACGGCACGGCGGTGAAGAACTGCGCCGCCGGGTGCTTGCCCTTCCAGTAATAGGCGGCGCCGTGGCCCATCTGCGCCGTGCCCTGGGACACCGCGTCGAAGATCTCCATCGCCGGCACCAGTTCGCCCGCGCCGTACACCTTGATCTTCAGCCGGCCGGCGGACATGGCCTCGACCAGTTTCGCCAGGTTCTCCGGCGCCGCGCCCAGGCCCGGGTAGTTCTTCGGCCAGGTGGTCACCAGTTTCCAGCTGAAGGTGCGCGTGTCGGCGGCGGCACCGGTGACGGATTCCTGGCGGCCGCAGGCGGCGAGTGCGGCCGCGGCGGCAGAGACGCCGAGGCCGGCGAGGATGTCACGACGCTTCATGGAGCACTCCTTTCGTGGGATTCGGGAACAGCGCGGGATCGTCGACTCATCGCCGGCATGGCCGGCTCACCACGGTTTGCTCCTGTGGCAACTCATCGCCGGCATGGCCGGCTCACCACGGATTGCTCCTGTGGCGAGGGGGCCATGCCCCCGATGGGCTTCGGACAAGACCACAACTCGATGCGCCTGCCTACAACAACTGCAGCCGCGCGTACTGGGCGATCAGCCACTTCGCGCCGCCGGCATCGAAATTCACCTGCACGCGGGCGTTCGGCCCGCCGCCGTCGCACTGCAGCACCGTGCCTTCGCCGAAGGTCGGGTGGCGCACGCGCTGGCCGAGCCGGTACGCGGCCTTCACCGCGAACGGGAAGGCGCCGTCGCTGCCCACCGGCTGGCTGATGCGGGTGCTGGCCAGCCGCACCTCGCGCAACAGCGCCGGCGGGATCTCGCGCAGGAAACGCGACGGCGGATTGTACTTTTCCTCGCCCCAGAGCCGGCGGCTCTCGGCGCGGGTGATCACCAGCCGGCGCATCGCCCGGGTGATGCCGACGTAGCAGAGCCGGCGCTCTTCCTCCAGCCGGCCCGGCTCCTCGTTCGACTGGCCGGCCGGGAACACGCCCTCCTCCAGCCCGACCATGAACACCAGCGGGAACTCCAGGCCCTTGGCGGCGTGCAGCGTCATCAACTGCACCGCGTCCTCGTCGACCTCGGCCTGGTGGTCGCCGGCCTCCAGCGCCGCGTGCGCGAGGAAGGCGCCCAGGGTCGGCTCGCCGTCCTCCTCGGGTTCGAACTGGCGCGCGGCGCTGACCAGTTCCAGCAGGTTCTCGTAGCGCTGCTCGCCACGCTCGCCCTTCTCGGTACGGTGGAACTCCAGCAGCCCGGTGTCGCGCAGCACCGTCTCGGCCAGCACCGGCAGGTCCTTGCCCTGCACCCGTTCCGCCACGCCCTCGATGGCAGTGATGAAACCGCGCACCGCCGAGGCCGCCCGCGCCGGCAGCCCGCTGCCCGGTTCGGCGAGCGCCAGCGCCGCGCGCCACAGGCTGCTGCGGTCGGCGCGCGCCCGCTCGCGCAGTGCCTCCACCGTCTTCTCGCCGATGCCGCGCGGCGGCACGTTTACCACACGCTCGAAAGCCGCATCCGAATCGCGGTGGTCCACCAGCCGCAGGTAGGCCAGCGCGTTGCGGATCTCCAGCCGCTCGAAGAAGCGCTGGCCGCCGTGGATGCGGTACGGCACGCCGGCGCGCATCAGCGCCTCTTCCAGCACCCGCGACTGGGCGTTGTTGCGGTACAGCACCGCCATCTCGGTGCGCGCCATGCCGTGCTGCGCCGCCTTGTCGATCTCGTCGACGACGTAGCGCGCCTCGTCGGTCTCGTTGAAGGCGACGTACAGCGAAATCGGCTCGCCCTCGTGGCCCTCGGTCCACAGGTTCTTGCCGAGGCGTTCGCTGTTGTGAGCGATCACTTCGTTCGCAGCCCTCAGAATCAGGCTGGTCGACCGGTAGTTCTGCTCCAGGCGCACGGTCCAGGCGTCCTGCCAGTCCTGATGAAAGCGACGGATGTTCTCCACCTTCGCGCCGCGCCAGCCGTAGATCGACTGGTCGTCGTCGCCGACCACGGTGATCGCGCCGTCGCTGCCGACCAGCTCGCGCAGCCAGGCGTACTGCACCGCGTTGGTGTCCTGGAACTCGTCGACCAGCAGGTGCCGGAAGCGGGTGCGGTAATGCAGGCGCAGGTGCTCGTCGCGGCGCAGCACGTCCAGCACGCGCAGCAGCAGTTCGGCAAAGTCGACCAGCCCGCCGCGCGCGCAGGCGTCCTCGTAGGCGGCATAGACGCGGGCCAGGGTGCGCAGGAAATAGTCCTCGCCGGCGCGGATGTCGCCGGGGCGCTCGCCCTCGTCCTTGCGCGCGTTGATGAACCACTGCGCCTGCTTGGCCGGCCAGCGATTCTCGTCCAGCTCCAGCTCGCGGATCACCCGCTTGATCACCCGCAACTGATCATCGCTGTCGAGGATCTGGAAGTTCTCCGGCAGCCCGGCCTCCGCCCAGTGCTGGCGCAGGAAGCGGTGCGCCAGCCCGTGGAAGGTGCCCACCCACATGCCGGCGGCGCTGTAGCCGAGCAGCCGTTCCAGCCGCTGGCGCATCTCGCCGGCCGCCTTGTTGGTGAAGGTGACCGCGAGGATCGCGTGCGGCGACAGCCCGCGCTCGCCGATCAGCCAGGCGATGCGGTGCACCAGCACGCGCGTCTTGCCCGAGCCGGCACCGGCCAGCACCAGCA
>JBKHWN010000128.1:0-6497 GCA_046566505.1 Gammaproteobacteria bacterium | reverse complement strand
TCGGTCTCGATCAGGTAGACGTGCCGGCGGTGCAGTTCCAGCAGGAACCGCCCTTCGCCGGACACGTAGCCGAAGCGCAGGTGGTCTTCATGCGTTGCCGTTGCAAGATCGCTGCTGGTGCCGATGTAGATATCGCGGAAAGCGGCGGCCCAGCGACGTTCCAGCGTCGTATTGCGCACGCCGTTTTCCTCGATCTCGATGCGCGAGCGATGGCCGTGGGCGATGCGCTGGCAGGCGCCGGCGTGTTTCTTCAGCCCGTGGCTGTAGTGGTAGCAGGCGCCGTCGATGCGCTCCTCGCGCAGATTGACCACGATGCGTTCGACGTTGGCCGGCACCACGTCGCGCAACTGCACGGCGATCCAGGTGCCCAGGCCTTCCGGCTCGATGCGCGGCGACGGCACGCGCAGCAATGCGCAGGGCGGGCATTCGACGTGCAGGTGCTCGCCGTCCTGCTGCCATTGCATGCGGACGTTGCCGTCGGGCAGTTCGGTGATTTCCAGTGCGGCCAGCGCGGCGGGCAGCAGCAGGCGGTGGTCGACGAGGCGGTCGATCTCGCGTTTGACGGTTTTTTTCACGTCGCCGAAGTCGAACACCATGCCCTGCGCGTCCAGGGCGCCGTGCAGTTCGATGTCGACGATCCAGCTCTCGCCGACCAGCCCGCGCCCGGCGTGCAGGCAGGTGAAGTCGATGACAGTGAGGTTCTCGACGAACAGGACGGGCATGGTGGTCACCGGGGTGCAGGGGCCGGGGCGCCCCCTGTCCGACCCCGATCGAAGCGGGTGTATGGGGACCGGGTGGCGGTCAGTCGCCCAAGTCGAAATCGTAGTCGGAGGTGACGCTGCGTGCACGCCTGCTCTCGACCACTTCCTCGATGCGCCGGCGACGGGCGACGAGTTCGCGGTTGGTCAGCGCGGCAACGAACTTGGTCTCGGGCACCGGCTCGTCGTTGTCCTCGACCGGCGGCACGTCATCATCGTCTTCGAACTGGCTCACGACCGGGACACTCCACTCGCGCCTTCAGGCAGAAAGGGCCGCCCATCCAGGGGACGGCCCGAAGCGAGCGCTATATACGCGGGGTGGGCGGCGTTGTAAACAGTGGCCGACGGAAGGTCGCCGGGGAGGGCTCAGGTCGTGCTCTTCGGCCGCAGCCGTTCCATCTCCTCGATGCTCAGCGGCCGGGCCTGTTCTTCCAGCAGCACCGGCACGCCATCGCGGACGGGATAGGCCAGGCCGCTGGCCCGGCAGAGCAGTTCGTCGCTGTTTGCGTCGTAGGCGAGCGGGCCCTTGGTGACCGGGCAGACCAGTACGTCGAGCAGTCGCTTGTCGAGCATGGGGCAGTGCCTTTGCTGTGCGGAACGCGGCGCAGGATAGCAGAGCCTGCCGGCGAACTCCCGGGCGGTTGCCGTCAGCGCAGGGTGCTGTCGCGGCGCGGATCACGCGGCAGGCAGTGACTGCGCAGCCGCGCAGCGCCTTAGGTAATTGCCGTTATCCCGCGCGCGCAGCGGGGATGATCGGCCTGATCAACCGCATGAAAAGCGAATGATTTCGTTGACGTTTGTCGTGCGACGGCAATCAAACGAGCGTTTGACTCCATGGTCACAAATTGTGCTTTGCCGGCATTTTTGCCGTCGCTAGTATCCGCCCGATCCAAACGCTCGTTTGATTATTTCCTGAGCAATTTTTCCATGCGCGCTGCCCACCCGGGCGCGTGCGGTTGACGACCCTGCGGAGACAGCCATGCCCCAGTACAAAGCCCCCCTGCGTGACATGCAGTTCGTGATGCACGAAGTGCTCGGCCTGGATGCCCACTACCAATCGCTCGGCCTGGAAGAGGTCAACGGTGAACTGGTCGACGCGCTGCTGGAGCAGGCGGCGAAGTTCTCCGAGAACGAGTTGTCGCCGATCAATCGCAGCGGCGATGAGGAAGGCTGCACCTTCAATGACGGCGTGGTGACCACGCCCAAGGGCTTCCGCGAGGCCTACCGGAAGTACGTCGAGATGGGCCTGCCGGCCATGGGCGGCCCGGCCGACTTCGGTGGCCAGGCGCTGCCGGGTTCCGCCTACATCGCCGTCAGCGAGATGACCGGCAGTGCCAACTGGTCCTGGGGCATGTACCCGGGCCTGGCGCACGGCGCGACGGCGACCATCGAGGAGCACGGCACCGACCAGCAGAAGAACGCCTTCCTGCCGAAACTGGTCAGCGGCGAGTGGGCCGGCACCATGTGCCTGACCGAGTCGCACTGCGGCTCCGACCTCGGCCTGCTGAAGACGCGCGCCGAACCGCAGGCGGACGGCAGCTACAAGCTGAGCGGCACCAAGATCTTCATCTCCGGCGGCGAGCACGACCTGGCCGACAACATCATCCACATCGTGCTGGCGCGCCTGCCGGACGCGCCGGCCGGCACCAAGGGTATCTCGCTGTTCATCGTGCCGAAGTTCATCGTCAACGCCGACGGCTCGCTGGGCGCGCGCAACCCGGTGAAGTGCGGTTCCATCGAGCACAAGATGGGCATCAAGGCCTCCGCCACCTGCGTGATGAACTTCGACGGTGCCACCGGCTACCTGATCGGCCCGCCGAACCGTGGCCTGAACGCCATGTTCACCTTCATGAACTTCGCGCGCATCGGCACCGCGGTGCAGGGCGTCTGCCACGCCGAAAACGCGTTCCAGGGCGCGCTGACGTACGCGAAGGACCGCCTGGCGATGCGCTCGCTGTCGGGCCCGAAGAATGCCAACGGCCCGGCCGACCCGATCATTGTCCACCCGGACGTGCGTCGCATGATCCTCACCACCAAGGCGTTCGCCGAAGGTGGCCGCGCGCTGCTGTACTTCACCGCGATGACCGGTGACCGCGTGAAGCTCGGCAAGACCGAGGAAGAGCGCAAGGCCGCCGACGAGCTGCTCGGCTTCCTGACACCGATCGCCAAGGCCTTCCTCACCGAAGCCGGCCTCGAAGCGGCCAGCCACGGCGTGCAGGTGTACGGTGGCCACGGCTTCATCCGCGAGTGGGGCATGGAGCAGAACCTGCGCGACGCGCGCATCTCCACGCTGTACGAAGGCACCACCGGCATCCAGTCGCTGGACCTGCTGGGCCGCAAGGTGCTGCAGACCCAGGGTGCTGCGCTGCGCACCTTCTCGAAGATCGTGCACAAGTTCTGCGAAGCGAACGCAGGCGATGCCGGCATGAAGGAATTCGTCGAGCCGCTGGCCGCGCTGAACAAGGAGTGGGGCGACATGACGATGGCGATCGGCATGAAGGCGATGCAGAACCCCGAGCACGCCGGTGCCGCTGCCGTCGACTACCTGATGTACTCGGGTTACGTCAGCATGGCGTACTTCTGGGCGCTGATGGCGAAGGCCGCGCAGGGCAAGCTGGCTGCCGGCGCCGGCGAAGCCGACTTCTACGACGCCAAGGTCAAGACCGCGCGCTTCTATTTCAAGCGTATCCTGCCGCGCAGCACCAGCCACAAGCTGGCGATCGAGGGCGGCCTGGAATGCCTGATGGACATGAAGGTCGAGCAGTTCCAGTTCTGACACCCTCACCCGCCCTTCGGGCACCCTCTCCCGCACGCGGGAGAGGGAAGGCAGTAAGGCAAGCGCTCTCCCGCAAGTTGGGAGAGGGAAGGCAGGCTCCACCTCTTCTTCCCTCCACCCTCTCCCCGCCGGGGAGAGGGTCGGGGTGAGGGGCAACTCTTGCGAGGTTTCCTCATGACCGTCTACAAGGCTCCGCTGCGCGACATGCAGTTCGTCCTTCATGAAGTGTTCAGCGCCGGCGAGCGTTGGGCATCGATGGAGGCCACCCGGGAGCTGACGCCGGACCTCGCCGACGCGATCCTTGGCGAGTCGGCAAAGCTCGCCGAGAACGTCCTGTTTCCGCTCAACCGCAACAGCGACGAGGAAGGTTGCCGTCGCGAAACCGGTGCCGACGGCTACGCGACGGTCGCCACCCCGAAAGGGTTCCGCGACGCGTTCCGCCAGCTCGCCGAAGGCGGCTGGACGGCACTGTCCGGCGCGCCGGAATACGGCGGCCAGGGCATGCCGAAGATGCTCACCGTGATGTTCGACGAAATGCTCTACGGCGCGAACAGTTCGTTCGCGCTGTACCCGATGCTCTCCAACGGCTGCACGCTGTGCATCGCTTCGCACGGCAGCGACGAGCAGAAACAGGTTTACCTGCCGCCGATCTATGAAGGCCGCTGGTGCGGCACCATGTGCCTGACCGAGTCGCATTCGGGCACCGATCTCGGGATCATCCGCACGAAGGCCGTTCCGAATGCCGACGGTTCGTTCGCCGTCAGCGGCACCAAGATTTTCATCACCGGCGGCGAGCACGACCTCGTCGACAACATCATCCACCTGGTGCTCGCCAAGCTGCCGGACGCGCCACCGGGCCCGAAAGGCATCTCGCTGTTCATCGTGCCCAAGTTCCTGGTCAATGCCGACGGCTCGCTCGGCGCGCGCAATCCGGTGAACTGCGGTTCCATCGAGCACAAGATGGGCATCAAGGGGTCGGCCACGGCGGTGCTCAATTTCGACGGTGCACAGGGCTGGCTGATCGGTGAACCCGGCAATGGCCTTGCCTACATGTTCACGATGATGAATTACGAGCGGCTGTCGATCGGCATCCAGGGCCTGGGGCTGGGCGAAGTGGCGTACCAGAGCGCGCTGGCCTACGCGCGCGACCGCCTGCAGGGGCGCGCCGCGACCGGTGCCGTCGCGAAGGACAAGCCTGCCGACCCGATCACCGTGCACCCGGACGTGCGGCGCATGTTGCTCACCGCGCGCGCACACACCGAGGCCGGCCGTGCCTTCGCCTGCTTCGTCGGCGAGCAACTGGACATGGCGAAGTTCCACGGCGACGCCGCCGTGCGCGAGCGTGCCGACGCACTGGTGCAGTTGCTGACGCCGGTGGCCAAGGCCTGTTTTTCCGATCGCGGCTTCGAGGCTTGCGTGCTGGGCCAGCAGGTGTTCGGCGGCCACGGCTACATCCGCGAGTGGGGCATGGAACAACTGGTGCGCGACGCGCGCATCGCGCAGATCTACGAAGGCACCAACGGCATCCAGGCGCTGGATCTCGCCGGCCGCAAGGTCGCGCGCAACGGCGGTGCCTACATGAAGGTCTTCCTCGATGAAATGCGCCGCACGCTGGCCGATGCCAACGGTGTCGCCGCCGTGGCGATGGAAGCGCAGGCGACCGCGCGCGTGATGGCGATGCTCGAAGAACTCACGCAGTGGCTGGTGGCCGAAGCGAAAAACGATGCCAATGCCGTCGGCGCTGCCAGTGTTGACTACCTGGAACTGACCGGCTTGGTCACCTATTCGTGGTTGTGGCTGCGCATGATGGCGATTGCCGCGCCGAAAACGGACGACCCGTTCCACGCCGCGAAACTGGCCACCGGCCGCTTCTGGTTCCAGCGCATCCTGCCCAGGGCGGACGCGCTGGCGGCACAGATCCGCGCCGGCTCGGCGACGCTGATGGATCCGGCGACGCAGTTGTAGTCGCCGGCCGGCCCTGTCGGGGCGAAGCCCGAAAAAGAAAAAGCCGCCTTGTTAAGGCGGCTTTTTCATGTGCGGCGTGAGCGGGTCAGCGCGCCCGGAACTTGTCGGCTTCCTTCGGGTTGTCGATGAAGCGGTTCCGGTTGCCCTGGATCTTCTCGATGATGTCGTTGCGCTTCTTCTCGTCCGCGGAGGGCGGGTCCGCGTAGTGCCAGTCGATGAACATGTTGACCGGGCCGGGCACCTTCACGCCGTATTCCGCGTGCATGTACAGCACGGCGCGCGCCACCTCGCCGCGGATGGCATCGCCCGGCTCCATCTGGCCGCCGAACATCTTGTACTGGCAACTCGGTTCCGGCAGCGGATCGGAGTTGGAGACCTTGTCGAACATGATGTTCCGGCGATCAAGCTGCACCCGCTTCTCGGCCGGGTACATGTTGTGCAGGTCCGAGGTCATCCGCTGGTAGTCGCGGTCGGCGTCGCATTGCTGCCGCGTCGTGCAGCCGACGGCGTCCTTGATCCACGGCACCTGGTAGATCTGGTCGGCGGCGATCCGCGCACCGGGATCGGTGAATTTCGTCTGGCACCAGAGTGCCTCGCCGCCGGCGAAGTAGAGTTCCTTGAAGAAGGAGGTCCGCACCGCTTCGCGCGCGTCGAACAGCTTGTTCTGGCCGCCGGCCAGCGCAGTGCCCGACAGGCACAGCAACCCGGCCGCCAGGCACAGGCGCCGGAACGATCGGGAGGGCAGGTTCTCGGTTCTCATTGCTACAAAACAGTCCATGACGCTTGGAGTTCACCGAACCTTCATGGTTCCTGATGGGACCCCGGGGTGCAACGACGGGATACCCCGACGTCATGACGGAAACCCGCGCCCTCATGGCGGGGTGAAGCCGGAAGCCTGCCCTCAGGCAGGACCTCCCGGCAGGCGGCAGATATTAGTGCCGCCGACAACTGCGATGGGGCAGGTTCGCTCAAGTTGGCCGCCGTTGTGCTGATACAGG
>JBKHWN010000127.1:0-2546 GCA_046566505.1 Gammaproteobacteria bacterium | reverse complement strand
GCAGCCCCCGCTTGCCGCCGCGCATGCGCAGCACAAAGGCGAGGAAATTGTCCTTGCCGCTGATCTTGATCCGGCGGATCCGCAGCGGTTCGGCGTACGGATGCGCATCGATGCCATCGACAGTGGTGACGGCATTGCTGTAGCCGGCGGCGCGCGCGGCAGCAACATCGTCGTCGCCGAAGATGCCGAACGGGTAGGCGAAGCTGCGCACCGGCACCCGGAACTGTTCCTCCAGCACGACGCGCGAGCCGGAAACCTCCTGCTCACGTGCTACGGCCGACAACGTCGGCAGGTTGGCGTGGGTCAGCGTGTGCGAACCGAGCTCGAACACGCCCTCGGCCAGCATCTCGCGCACCTGAAGGTCGGACAGCTTGGGCTCGCGCATCAGCTCGCCGGACGCGTGGTGCGCCTTCTTGTAGGTGGACCAGTCGCGCCCGTGGCGGTCGACCACGAGGTAGATCGTCGCTTTCGCGCCGTATTTTTTCAGCAGCGGGAAGGCGTGGCGGTAGTTGTCCTCGTAGCCGTCGTCGAAGGTGATGGCGACGGTTTTCGCGGGCACCGGGCCTTGCATGAGGTCGGCCATGGTCGCGAAGTGGAACCCGTTGTCGCGCAACCAGCGCAACTGGCGCTCGAACATCTCGGGCGTCACCCGCAGCCCGTTGAATTTCCCGTCGGCGCGCTGCGCGCTGACCATGTGGTACATCAGCACGCGCGGACGCCGCCAGTCGACCGCCGGGCGCCACCAGGCATAGCGCACGGAAAACCAGAGTGCGGCAACGGCCAGCGCCACCAGCAGCCAGGTCATGACGCCAGCTCCTCGTAGAGCGCGATCGTCTGCGCCTGCATGTCCGCGAGCAGGAAACGGTCGTTGCGGATGACCGCCGGCAGGCTGCCGGTCTCGCTGCCCTGCAGCACGTCCACCAGCCGCGCGGCGACGCCTTTCGCGTCGCCGTTGGCCACGGCACCGAACGGATACAGCGCGTCGAGGATTTCGGCGACGCCGCCGTGGGCGTAACCGACCACCGGCCGGCCGAGCGACAGCGGCTCCAACACGGTGCGTCCGAACGCTTCGGGCCGCGTCGACAGCGACAGCACGCAATCGGACACCGCGTAAATCTCGCGCATGTCGCTGCGGTGGCCGAGGAACAGAACCCGCTCACCGAGTTTTTCGTCGACGACCCGCGCGCGGATTTCCTGCGCGTAGGCCGGGCGCTTCGGGTCATCGCCGCCGACCACCAGGCCGACGACATCCAGGCCCATCGCGGCCAGCGCGCCGATCACGGTGATGAAATCGTGGTGCCCCTTGAGCCGGGTAAGGCGGCCGGGCAGCGTGACGACGAAACGGCCGGCCAGTTGCGGGAACTCTGCCCGCCACGCCGCCAGCCAGTCCGCCGACGGCCGGTACTGCCAGGGAAACTCCTGCGGATCGACGCCGCGGAAAATGGTGTGCACGCGTGCCATGTCGACCTGCGGCCAGTGCGCGGCGGTGTAATGCGTTTCGATGTGCTCGCGCACCGTGTTGCTCACCGCGATCACCCGTTCTCCGCGGCACATGATGCCGCTGTACTCGCTGACCGAATGCAGGCCGTGCACCGTCGACACCAGGTGCGGACGGGCATCCGCCGGCATGCCGCGCAAGGCGAGGAAGACGACCCAGGCCGGCAACCGCGAGCGCACGTGCACGATGTCGAATTTTTCCTGCGCGAGGAACCGGCGCAACGCGCGGTAACGCAGCAAGGTCAGCGGCGACTTGCGGCCCAGGTCGAGCGCGACGTGCCGCGAACCTTCGCGCTCCAGTTGCGCCACCAGCCGGCCGCCCTTCGACAACACCACTGACTCGTACCCGCGCGCCACCAGTGCGCGGGCAATCTCCAGCGTGCCGCGTTCGACGCCACCGCCGTCCAGCGCCGGCAACACCTGCAGCACGCGCAAGCGCATCACGCCGTCCATCCCGCCAGCAAGCGGGCCGCCACGCGATCGGCCTCGTTCATCGGTGCCTCCTGCCTGGCCAGCACATGTGTCTCCTTCCAGGTGAGGAACGGCGTGACCAGTCCGTCGGCCACCAGTTGCTCGACGCCCTCGGTCACGCGGTCACGATCCCGGCGCGGCACCCAGAGGATGCCGGTGGCCGCGCCGGAGGTCAGCGACTCGTAGATCATCGATACGCTGTCCTCGGTGACCCACACCTGCGAACTGACGGTGATCGCATCGATCACCCAGCCGGCGTCGGTCTGCTCGAAGGGGATCACCTCGACGCCGGTGCGGCGCAACGCGGCGAGCGCCTCGGTCGTCGCCACCGGCGTGCGCCGCGACGTGGTGAGCGCCCAGTGCATGTCCGGGGTTTCCTTCACCACCTGGCGGATCTGCGTCAGCAGCGTCTTGTCGTCCCACTGGTGGTGCTTCGACGGGCCACCAATCAGGAACAGGCCCTGCGTCGGCTTCTGGTGTACCGAGGTTCGTGCGGTGTTGAGTACGCCGCGCGTCTCGACGACGTTGTCGCGCACCGGCGGATGGTCGTGTTGCGGGATCACGCAGAGATCGAACCA
>JBKHWN010000126.1:0-4977 GCA_046566505.1 Gammaproteobacteria bacterium | reverse complement strand
ATGCCGGCCGCATCGCCGGCCTCGATGTCAAGCGCATCATCAACGAGCCGACGGCCGCCGCACTCGCGTTCGGCATGGACAAGAAGGAAGGCGACCGCAAGATTGCCGTCTATGACCTGGGCGGCGGCACCTTCGACATCTCGATCATCGAGATTGCCGACGTCGACGGCGAGCACCAGTTCGAGGTGCTGTCGACCAACGGCGACACCTTCCTCGGCGGCGAGGATTTCGACCTGCGCGTCATCGATTACCTGGTGGAAGAATTCAGGAAGGAAAGCGGTATCGACCTGCGCAAGGATCCGCTGGCGCTGCAGCGCCTGAAGGAAGCGGCCGAGAAGGCGAAGATCGAGTTGTCCAGCTCGCAGCAGACCGATATCAACCTGCCGTATGTGACGGCGGATGCCAGCGGCCCGAAACACCTCAACCTGAAGCTCACCCGCGCCAAGCTGGAGTCGCTGGTCGAGGATCTGGTCGCGCGCACCATCGAGCCGTGCCGCATAGCGATCAAGGATGCCGGCCTGTCGGCATCGGAAATCAGCGACGTGATCCTGGTCGGTGGCCAGACGCGCATGCCGCTGGTGCAGCAGAAGGTGAAGGAGTTCTTCGGCAAGGAGCCGCGCAAGGACGTGAACCCGGACGAGGCGGTTGCCGTTGGCGCTGCATTGCAGGGTTCGGTGCTGGCCGGTGACCGCAAGGACATCCTGCTGCTCGACGTCACCCCGCTGTCGCTGGGTATCGAGGTCGCCGGCGGCGAGATGAACGTATTGATCGAGAAGAACACCACGATCCCGACCCGCAAGTCGCAGGTCTACTCGACCTACAGCGACAACCAGACGGCGGTGACCATCCAGGTCTACCAGGGTGAGCGCAAGATGGCGTCGGCCAACAAGCAGCTCGGCCGTTTCGACCTGACCGACATCCCGCCGGCGCCGCGCGGCATGCCGCAGATCGAGGTGTCGTTCGACATCGACGCCAACGGCATCCTGAACGTCAGCGCGAAGGACAAGGCCACCGGCAAGTCGCAGTCGATCGTAATCAAGGCGTCGAGCGGCCTGTCCGAGGAAGAAATCCAGAAGATGGTGAAGGACGCCGAGGCCAACGCCGAGGCCGACAAGCAGTTTGTCGACCTGGTGCATGCGCGCAACCAGGGTGACCAGTTGGTGCACGCGACGAAGAAGGCCATCGTTGATCTGGGCGAAAAAGTCTCTGCCGACGAGAAGGCCGCGATGGAGGCGGCGATCAAGGCTGTCGAGGATGCCATCCAGGGCAGCGACAAGGATGCGATCGATGCGGCGGTGAAGGCGCTGAGCGAGGCGTCGATGCCGGTGATGCAGCGCGCCTATGCCGAACAGCAGGCGCAGGCCGGCGGTGAAGGTGGCGCGCAGGCGCAGCCGGGCCAGGAAGGCGTGGTCGATGCCGAGTTCGAGGAAGTGAAGGGCGACGACAAGAAGTAACCGCGTCGTCGGCAGCAAGCCAAGTGGCGGACGCGGGACTCGTTCCCGCGTTCGTGTTTGTGCAGCAGGTATTCGTTGATCGGGTGACAGGGCATGGCCAAGCGTGATTTGTACGAAGTCCTCGGCGTGGCGAAGGGTGCGTCGGCGGACGACATCAAGAAGGCCTATCGCAAGCTGGCGATGAAGCACCACCCGGACCGCAACCCGGACGATCCGTCTGCCGAGGAAAAATTCAAGGAAGTGCAGGCGGCCTACGAGGTGCTGTCCGACGACCAGAAGCGCGGCGCCTACGACCGTTATGGCCATGCCGGCATCGACCCGTCGATGGGCGGTGGCGGCGGTTTCGGCGCCGGCGGTGCTTCGTTCAGCGACATCTTCGGCGACGTGTTCGGCGACATCTTCGGTGGTGGCGGCGGCGGCGGGCGTGCGCGTGGCGGCCCGCAGCGTGGCGCGGACCTGCGCTACACGCTGGAGATCGAACTCGAGGACGCCGTGCGCGGCAGCAAGGTGCAGATCAAGGTGCCGAGCTGGTCCGCCTGCGAAACCTGCGAGGGCAGCGGCGCGAAGAAGGGCTCGACCCCGGTCACCTGCAACACCTGCAAGGGCCAGGGCCAGATCCGCATGCAGCAGGGGTTCTTCACCCTGCAGCAGACTTGCCCGGCCTGTCGTGGCAGCGGCAAGACCATCAAGGATCCCTGCGGCACCTGCCACGGGCAGGGTCGTGTGCAGAAAACGCGGACGCTCAGCGTCAACATCCCGGCCGGCGTCGACAACGGCGACCGCATCCGTCTTGCCGGCGAGGGCGAGGCCGGGCCGATGGGCGGGCCTGCCGGCGACCTTTATGTGCAGGTTTCGGTGCGCGAGCACGAGTTCTTCACCCGCGACGGCAACGATCTCTATTGCGAAGTGCCGATCTCCTTCGTCGATGCCGCGCTGGGTGGCGAACTGGAAGTGCCGACCATGGACGGCCGCGTGAAACTGAAGATTCCCGCCGAGACGCAGACCGGCAAGTTGTTCCGGGTGCGCGGCAAGGGCGTGCCGGCCGTGCGTGGCCACGGGCAGGGCGACCTGCTTTGCCGGGTGGTGGTCGAGACGCCGGTGAACCTCAACGGCAAGCAAAAGGAGCTGTTGCGCGCGTTCCAGGACTCGCTCGAAGGCCGCGGCAACTCGCCGCGCCGCGAGGGCTGGTTCGACTCCGTGAAGAAGTTCTTCAACGACCTGTAACGCCGTGCGCGGCGCCGGCCACCCGGCGGCGGCGCGTTGCCCCTGCCTTGCCCGCTCCCGTATCCTCCGGGACGATTCGCACGGAAGTGGGTAAAACAACAATGAACAACCCGCATTTCTCACGCCGGGCTTTCCTTGCCGGCGCCTCGGCCTCTTTGCTGTTGCCGACGCTGCCGCGGATGGCCGGTGCCGCCGTGCCGGCGCCGGCACGGATCAGCGATGACGAAGAGGCTGCCGACCGCCTCGTGGTCGAGACCGGCTTCCTCAAGCGGCGCTGGCAGCCGTTCCCGATGGAGCAGCGGCCGTTCAGCTACACCTTCGCCGAACTGGAAGCGCAGTGGGACACGCTGTTGCGCGGTTACCTGATCCCGTACCCGTCGGCGGAATACCTGCGCAAGCGTTACGCGCGTTATCCGCAGATGTGGAAGGAACTGAAGTTCCAGGACGAGGACTACGTCGCCCACAGCCGCAATGCGCTGGAAGTCTGGCTGCTGTTTTTTCGCGGCGATTTCCAGGCCGCACGCGAGGCCGGCATCGAGTACGGGGGCTTTGCCCGGGTGCCGGCCCTGTTTTCACAACTGGTGCAGGCGATCTACCTCACCGAGACGCTGGCCGAGAAACACAGCCTCCTGCAGGACGCGGTGGAGGGCGTCACCTACTACGGGACGGTGTTCCAGCCGCAACCGCAGGATGACCCGCAGTATCGTGCCGACTACGCGATGATCCGCCTGGGCTACGCCTACGGCGTCGGCCGCATCGCCGAGGACGTGTCGATCCCGACGGCCCTGGCCCGCGACTACATCGGCAAGGTCACGCGCGCCAGCAACGACATCCTCACTGTCTATCCGGAGCACCCCATGGGGCTCGGCCTGTCGGCGGGCATCAGCGCCAACATCATCCGGCGCGCGGGTGCGCTCGGCGGCAAGATTGCTTTCGGCGCCAGTGGCGGTGATGCCAAGACCCGCTTCGAAACCTCGTTCGCGCTGGTGCCGGACGTCGCGCTGACCCGCTTCGAGTACGCCAACACGCTGCTCTACGTGGACAGCGCGTCAGCCATCGACGAGGCCATCGCGCAGTTGCGCACCGCCGCCTCGCTAACGCCCCGCCATGGGGTGGAGGCGCTGGATGTCGCCTACGCGAAGAAGCGGTTGCTGGAAGTCGAGGACTACAAGGCAGCCGGCGGCGGCTTCGGGTCCTATGACCGCAAGCGCCGTCGTTACCAGAACAGCACCGGGCGCAACCTCTACTGCGTGACCACCGAGCCATTCCTGGTCTCGAAGGCGTAAACTGCCGCCCCCGCATCGGAGACCATCAGCATGACCACCCGCATCGCCGTCTGCGGCGCCGCCGGCCGCATGGGCCGCGCGCTGATACAGGCAGTCCACGAAGCCCCCGGTGCCGTGCTCGCCGCCGCCGTCGAGCGGCCGGATTCCTCGCTGCTGGGCGCCGATGCCGGCGAACTGGCGGGGGTGGGCCGGCTGGGCGTGGCGCTGGCCGGTGCGCTCGAATATGTGGCGGACGACTTCGATGTCGCCATCGATTTCACCGCGCCGGTAGCCACCGAGGAGCATGTCGCGCTGGCCCGGCGGACCGGCAAACGGCTGGTGATCGGTACCACCGGCCTGTCGGCAGCCCAGCGGGATGCGCTGGCACTGGCCGGCAACGACACGGCCCTGGTGTACGCCGCGAACTACTCGGTCGGCGTGAACATCTCGCTGAAACTGCTGGAGATGGCGGCAAAGACTTTCGGCGACAGCGTCGACATCGAGATCATCGAGGCGCACCACCGGCACAAGGTTGATGCCCCCTCGGGAACCGCGTTGGCGATGGGCGAAGTGATTGCTGACGCACTGGGCCGGGACCTGAAGCAGGTCGCGGTCTACGGTCGGGAGGGGCACACCGGCGCACGCGACCGGCAGACCATCGGCTTCGAGACCATCCGCGGCGGCGACATCGTCGGTGAGCACACCGTGATGTTCATCGGCGAGGGTGAGCGGGTCGAGGTGAGGCACCTGGCCACCAGCCGGGCCAACTTTGCCAACGGGGCCGTGCGGGCCGCCCTGTGGGTGGCCCGGCAGCAGAAGGGGTTGTTCGACATGCGCGACGTTCTGGGCCTGCGCTGATCGCGGCCCGGTGCACCCGGGACCGGCCGGGCGACAACGACCCTCCGCTGTTTTCCGGGGTGGCGGCTGGCGCGCTTTGCGCCTAGAATCCCGGCCCCGAGGTCGGATGCCGCCCCGGGCCCCACCGGACAGATTCCAGAAGGCGAGATGAAGCGGGGCTTCATCTCGCCTTTTTG
>JBKHWN010000125.1:0-6575 GCA_046566505.1 Gammaproteobacteria bacterium | reverse complement strand
TGGGCATGCTGTTCATGATGCTGGCGGTGCTGACGGCGACCGGCGCCCTGCCGCTGCTGGTCGGTGCCAGCGAGGATGTTGGCAGTCAGGCACTCGTTCTGGCCGCCCTCGGGGCAGCGATCATGCTGTCACGCGTACTGGGCAACCGTTACGGCTGAGACCCGCTCACGGGTCAGGAAGCCAGTACGCCGGCCAACTGTGTGACAGCAACCCCGGCAACCAGCCCGCCCACGGCCAGCAGGGCCGGCAGAATGCGCCAGGCCGGCCGCAGGACATCCCGCCACAGGCTCTCATAGGCCTCCGGCGACACGTCGTCGGCAGCCTGCAGCAGCGTACGTTCGACTTCCACGCGGTAATGCTCACGCAGCGCCGCGCTGACCGGCGTGGACGACAGCACCTCCAGCGCCTTCTCGACGGCCGAGGTCTTTACCGCGACAACGCCCTCCGCGCCGACCAGGAACTGCAGGGTCGCCTTGAATACCGGCGAGTCGACAATCGACGACACCTGGCGACGCATGACCTGCCGCACACGCGAGGCCTGGCTTTCACCGAAAAACTCACCGGCCAGCGCGCGCCAGGAAAGCGCGTCATTGGCAAGGCGCGTCGCCAAACCGCGCAGGAACTCCCGGCGTCGGCGGTAAAGGATGCCGTGCGCGCGCCAGGGCCAGATGCCGCCGGGGACCCTCGGGCGGGCAAGAACCAGCAGCATCACCCATGACCCGCAGGCGGCAGCGAGGGTTGTGGTCAGCACCGTCAACAGTGCGCCGCCCAGCCCGAGCCACAACAGCAGGCCACCCACCAGCAGCCCCGCGAGCGCGGACAGGGGCAACGCGGACCGAAGCCCGGCACCAAAGGCGGCAAGAAAGGTGGCCGCGACAGTCTCCGGTGATTCAACCAGGTGGCGCCGCACCAGCTCCGTCGGCTGCACGAGGTCGTCCAGTTCGCCCTGCAGACTGTCGACAAAATCATCGACCACATACGGCAGGCGCCGGTGGACATGGGCGTAGACCCTGTTTCGCGCATAGACCGAGAGGGAACCCCAGACACGCTCGTTGCGCCGGCTCATCACGTCATCGACATGCTCGTCGATACGGGCCTTGAGCGATCGGCCGAATTCCCTGCGAAACCGGTCGGGCCCCAGTTGCTCGAAGAAATGCCTGGGCTGCGGCAATGCCACCACCAGGTTCCGGGTGGCAAACGCCGACAGGGACGCCGCACGCGCGCTGACGACACCCTGGAGATCGAGGACGCCGGGCATCCCCCTGGCGCGAACGGGGTGAACAAGCAGGATGACCGTCAGCCAGCCGGCAAGGGCGCCCGCGACGGCGCCGGCCAACAGCGCCGCCAAGCCAGCGACTGTGATTACTCCCGCCCACACTTCCGGCATGCGCTGCCCGGCCCCCGTTGAAGCCGGCGAGTCTAGCACGCACCCCGCTGGCGACTCACAGGCAAAGGCGATGGAAACAGACCCCCGCGCGGACCGGATCTTTGGGGGTTGAACCTTCAAGTGCCGCCGCTGCACACTGCGCGACGCTGAAGGAACAAACGGGGATACGTGATGGCAGGGCAACGTGGCGGCATGGAGCAACCCGGCATACTCGTCGTCGACCCGTCGAAGGTGTCCCTGGTCGCTGCCCGCAAGTTGCTTGAACCGCACTTCTCCGTTTACCTCGCAGAGGAGGTCGAGGCTGCCTGGGAATTGTTGTCGTCGATATCGGACATCTGCGCGGTCTTCACCGAGCAGAACCTGCCGGGCAGCGAAGCCAACGCCCTGCTGCAACGCGTAAGGTCTGCCGACGATGAGCGAATCGCGGACCTGCCGGTCATCGTGATCACCAGCGGTGAGCGCAAGGAAACCGAGCGAAGATCAGCGATGGAAGCCGGCGCAACCGATTTCATCCTCAAGCCGTTCGATGCCGTCGACCTGCTCACGCGCGCCCGGGCCTGGGGGGACACGTCACAGAATGCAGCCTCGCTCAGACAGCACAACAACGTGTTGCGTACACTGGTCATGGTCGACCCGGACACGCGGGCAGGCAACCGTGATTACCTGCTGCAGGAAATCGTCAAGGACCGCTCGTTCACTTCGCGACACGGCGGGCATCACTCGCTGCTCTACATCACCATCGACAACTACGAGCGCATCCTGCGCGAACAGGGCCGGGTCGCCGCCCGCGAGGCCGTGGCGCTGGTTGCCGATGTAATCCGCAGCAAGTGCCGACGCGAAGACACCTTTGCGCGTGTCGGGGACAGTGAATTCGCCTTGTCACTGCTGCAAACCGGCCAGATCGGTGCGCGGGTCCTGGCCGAACGTATCCGGCAGGCCATTTCACTGAAACTGTTCAAGCCCAAGGGCATGGCGATGACGGTAACGGCGAGCATCGGTGTCTCCGTGCCCTCGATGGAGGTCGACCTCACCGCGGAGCAGATACTGGATGCGACGGCGCGCGCCGCGAAACAGGCGGCACGTGCCGGTGGCAACCAGACGTTTGTCCCGCCCGAAGTGGCCGGACGGGCATCCACCGAACCCGGCAACCGGCCGGAGAAGCGATCGACCGCTCCCGGCATGAGCGGATCACTGCTGGGCGGCCTGGATGTAGCCGCGGCAACCACCCATGCAAACGACTTCATCGAGGAGCTGCTACCGGTATTGCAGGCTCTCAGCGAAGCCGACCGGCTGAACCTCATCGACCGCCTGCTGGTGATGGCGGAATCCTCAACCGAGACTTGAGCCGCGCTGGCGAAGCCGGTGTACGAGTTTGAGCACGAGCACCGCCACCCCGGCCCCGAGGCCATTGGCCAGGGCATCCTGCCAGTCCCCTGTCCGGTACCCGCTTTGCCACTGGGCGATCTCGATGAGGATGCCGTAGGCCACGACCCAACCCGCAGCCACCCAGGGTCCCGGTCGCGGCAGCGCATGTGCCAGCAACCAGGTGAGCACACCGTAATTGATCGCGTGCGCGGCCTTGTCCCACACATTGACGGACGGCAGGGACGACACCGGAACCAGGCTGGACCAGGCAGTCCACAACAACCCCAGGGCAAACAGCAACCACCAGGCGAACCGCCCCCGGTTTCTTTCCGCCTCACCCATAAGCCCCTCCTGAAAACCTCTTCCAACAAACCCGTCCGGAGCATTTCATGAGCAACGAACAAACCGTCGCCGTACTTGGCGCCAGCACCAACACCGAACGCTACAGCAACAAGGCCGTGCGCCTGCTGCGCGAACATGGGCATCGCGTGATTCCCGTCAACCCGGCACAGAACGTGATCGAGGGACTGCCGGTCGCGCACTCCCTTGGTGACATCCGGGAAGACGTAGACACCTTGTCCCTGTACATGGCACCGAAGCACCTCGCAGCCCTCGCCGACAGCATCGTGGCAATGGAGCCCGGGCGCGTCATCTTCAACCCGGGCACCGAGGATCCCGCGCTGCAGGCCAGGCTGGATGCCGCCGGCATCCGCTGGGAGGAAGCCTGCACGCTGGTGCTGCTGCGGACAGGGCAATTCTGAGCTCGGCACATACGAGAAGGCCGCGCATCGCGCGGCCTTCTCGTCAGGTCAGGTCAGGTCACTGGCGTCAGTGGCCACCGCCGGTGACGGCCTTGACCATGTCTTCGAGCACTTTCTTCGCGTCGCCAAAGATCATCATCGTCTTGTCGAGGTAGAAAAGGTCGTTGTCGAGGCCGGCATAACCGGTCGCCATCGAACGCTTGATCACCATGACCGTGCGCGCGCGATGCGCTTCGAGGATCGGCATACCGTAGATCGGTGACGTCGGGTCATCCTTGGCCGCCGGGTTCACGACGTCGTTGGCGCCGATCACCAGCACCACGTCGGTGCTCGCGAAGTCACTGTTGATCTCGTCCATTTCCTTCACGTCCTCGTAGGGGACGTCGGCTTCGGCGAGCAGCACGTTCATGTGGCCGGGCATGCGGCCGGCAACCGGGTGAATGGCATAACGCACGGTGACGCCCTTCTCCTTCAACGCATTGGCCAGTTCCTTCACGGCATTCTGCGCGCGCGCCTGCGCCAGACCGTAACCGGGAACAATGACCACGCTGTCGGCATTGGCCATCAGGAACGCGGCATCATCCGGCGAGCCGGCCTTGTGGTTCTTCTCCTTGCCGTCGACTGCAGCAGCAACGCCCGCATCGGCGCCGAAGCCGCCGAAGAGCACGTTCAGCAGCGAACGGTTCATGGCCTTGCACATGATGTAGGAGAGGATGGCGCCCGACGAACCCACCAGCGAGCCGGCGATGATCAGCATCGAGTTGCCCAGCGTGAAGCCGATGCCTGCGGCCGCCCAGCCGGACAGCGAGTTGAGCAGCGAGACCACCACCGGCATGTCGCCACCACCAATCGGTGCGATCCAGAAATAGCCGAACACCAGGGCGATGGCGGTCATCGCGAAGAAAGCCGGGAGGCTGTCGCTGACGAAATAGACACCGCCACAGACCAGCATCGCAAGGAACAGCAGGGCCTGCACCGGCTTGACCCAGGCGCCCTTGAGCGGCTTGGCTGCCAGCTTTGCCGACAACTTGCCCCAGGCAATCAGTGATGCGGTGAAGGTGATCGCACCGACGAAACAGCCAATGAAGAGCTCGAAGCGCGACACCGCACCCAGGTTCAACCGGGCGTAGACCGGATCGGCGTTGCCGTGCAGCACAGCAGCGATCGCGATCAGCACCGCGGCCATGCCCACCAGCGAATGCATCAACGCCACCGTCTCCGGCATCTGCGTCATCGGCACCGTCTTCGCCCGGTAGAGGCCGATGGCGGCACCGATGATCATGGCGCCGATGATCAGCGCGATGTTCGGGTTCTCCACGATGAAGAAGGTCGCCACGACGGCCAGCGCCATGCCGGCCATGCCGTAGCGGTTGCCCATCACGGCAGTGGTCGGCGAGGACAGGCCCCGCAGGGTCATGATGAAGAGGACGGCACCGATCAGGTACGCCCAGTCGCCATATTGCGCAAGGTTTTCCACGGTCGCTGCTCCTTACTGCTTTTTCTTCTTGCCTTTGAACATGTCCAACATGCGGTCGGTGACGGCAAAGCCACCGAAGATGTTGATGCTCGCAAGCAATACGGCGATGGCGCCCAGGACGCTGGTCGCGGTGATTTCATTGCCGCCCACCGGCACCACCTGCAGCATGGCGCCGACGATGATGATGGAGGAAAGCGCGTTGGTGACCGCCATCAGCGGCGTATGCAGCGCCGGCGTCACGCTCCAGACCACGTAGTAACCGACAAAAATCGCCAGCACGAACACGGTGAAGACATTGACGAAGGGAACGCTGCCGGCATGCACGACGGCATCCGCGGCGCCCGTGAGTTGGGCAAGCATGTTGCTCATCTGCTGTGTCTCCCCGGTCAGTTGGGTTTCTTGTAGATGACCTGGCCGCCGTCGACGATGATCGTCGGCTTCACCATGTCATCTTCCCTGTTCAGCTTGATGCTGCTGCTTTCCTTGTCGTGCATCGGCGACAGGAAGTTGAGCAGGTTGCGCGCATAGAGCGCCGAGGTCTCGGCGGCAGCCAGTGCCGGGATGTTGCTGATCCCGACGATCTTGACGCCATTGGCCGTGACCACGTTCTCGTCCGGCCTGCTGCCCTCGACGTTGCCGCCGGTGCCCACTGCCATGTCGACGATGATCGAACCCGGCTTCATCTTCGCGACGGTGTCGGCCTTGACCAGCACCGGTGCCTTGCGACCCGGGATCTGCGCGGTGGTGATCAGGATGTCCGCATTGCTGACGGCCTTGTCGACGATCACCGCCTGGTCCCGGATGTACTCCGGCGACGGCTGCCAGGCGTAGCCGCCCGTACCAAGCGCCTTTGTCTTCTCCTCGTCACTCATCGGCACGTCCAGCCACTTGCCACCCAGCGATTCCACCTGCTCCTTGGCGGCCGGGCGCAGGTCGGAAGCCTCGACGATGGCGCCGAGGCGCTTGGCCGTGGCGATGGCCTGCAGGCCGGCAACGCCGACGCCGAGCACGACGACGCGGGCCGGCTTCACGGTGCCGGCGGCGGTCATCAGCATCGGGAACATGCGCTGGTATTCGTTGGCGGCGATCAGCACGGCCTTGTAGCCGGCGACGTTGGCCTGGGAGGACAGGATGTCCGAACTCTGCGCACGGGTGATGCGCGGAATCAGTTCCATGGCCACGCAGGTCAGGCCGCGCGCGGCATAGGCCTCCAGGTTCGGATTGGCGTGCGGGGCAAAGGCCGCCAGCACCGTCGCACCCTGCCGGCACAGGGTCGCCTCGTCGGCAGTCGGGGCAACGACCTTGAGCACCACGTCCGCATCGCGAAGCGTGTCGGCGGCGGTCGCCGCGATCGTGGCACCGGCCTCTTCATAGGCCTTGTCGATACAACTGGACGCCACGCCGGCGCCGGACTGCACGACGACCTTGTAGCCGAGCGAAACGTATTTCTTCACCGTTTCCGGCGTCGCGGCAACGCGCGTCTCGCCGGCGGCGGTCTCGGCGGGAATACCGATTTGCATGGTCAGCTCTCACCAGAGGTTTACGGAAAAAGCGCACCAACCCCCGGCCGGCAGGCCAGGGAGGC
>JBKHWN010000124.1:0-11865 GCA_046566505.1 Gammaproteobacteria bacterium | reverse complement strand
CATCGGCGGCATCGTGCTTGATCCCGCACTGGAGCCTGGCGACTACCGGGAACTGACGGCAGCGGAAATCTCCTCGGTCACCTGATGGCATCAACCCCGATCAGGTAGTGACCATCAACACCGAATAACCGGGCAGCTCCGGTCGCACACTGACAAAACCGGTCGGCACCGCCAGCCTGGCGATCAACTCCAGTTCACTCTCGGTGTAGAACTTGCGCAGCGTGACCATGGCATCGTGCAGGTAGTCCCGCGAACGCAACAACAGCGACGGCAACGGCACGATCGCGAACAGTTCCGGTGAACGACGGCCATCGATCCCGACGAATGCCACCGACGCCACCCGCGCTGCCTGGGCGACCATCATTGCCACCTGCCCCGGGGAAAAGTGGTGGATGCTCTGGGCAATGAACACCAGGTCATAACGGCCTGGCTCGACGGACGACATGTCAAAGGCATTCAGCTCGATGAAGCGCACATCAATGCCACGCTCCTCCGCCTTGCGGTTTCCTGCATCGACATGCTCGACGAAATAGTCCGACCCGGTCACCTCCACCGCAACGCCCGCCTGCGCCGCCCGCTTCGCCAGCGCAATGGAAAACTCACCTGAACCACTGGCAAGTTCCAGGATGCGCACCGGCCGCTGTTGCTCCGCCTGCACCGAACGGAGCATCGGCAACAGCACCTGGAAGAAACGGCGATAGGCCAGAACACCCTGGTTGAACCGGTGCAGCGCCTGGACGATCGCCTGCTTGCGCTCAGGGGGGAAATGCGGGTCATCCAGGTATTCCGGCTGGTCGGTCCGCAGCCAGTCATCGACGGCCACCGCCATTGCGCGCAGACGCCCGGCATCCGCGGCATGCTTGCGACGCAAGGTGCGCAGACGCGCTACCGCGGCGTCCGCGTTGCGCTCCAGTTCCTGCATGCCCGCGGAGACCGGGGTATCGCGCAGGATGCGGGGGATCAACACATTGTCTATGTCACGGTGCTGCAGCATGGCGAGGTACTCCCGGGTTGGATATCCAGCGCACGATTTCCGGCGGCAGGGGCGTCAAGTCACCCGGCACCCGCGCCTCACGCATGCGCTCGATGCGTTTTTCCGTGTTCGGGTGCGTACTCAACAGTTCGGGTGGGGCGCGTCCGCCCTGCGCGTCGGCAAGCAGACTGAACAGGTCCGAAGCACCTTCCGTGTGGCCATACCACGCCATCAGCGTGCGCAACGCCTCTTCGTCGGCATCCTGCTCCTGGCCTCGATTGAAACGCAGGGTGGTCATGAGTCCCGCCTTCTGCAACTGTGACGCCAGCGCATTGCTGTCACTCACGCCCGCCATCACCGCCAGCGCCGTCATCACGGCGACACCGCGCCCGAGCGCCACGACGGGGTCACGGTGCTTCACATGGGCAATCTCGTGTGCCAGCAACATGACCAATGCATTCTCGTGCGGCATCTTTTCCAGGATTCCGCGCGTGATGATCACGTGCCCCCCGATCGTTGCGAACGCGTTGACCAGCCCGTCGTCCCGCACATGAACGATCGGGGTCATGCCGGTCGGCAGTGCCTGCAATTGCGCGACACGGTCCGCCATCACCTGCAGGCGCTGCCGAACGGCATCCTTTTCCGGCGTGGAGGGTTCATCTTCGACCAGGCCGGCCTCGAACCGCGCGGCAAGATCTTGCTCGGCTTCGAAGGGGATACGGGCCGCCAGCCAGCCGGCGGCCAGCGCCAGGGCAAAGGCGACCGCCACGACAACCGCCGAGGCACCCGCGAGCAGGATCAGCAGCTCCTTGAGCGGCTCCTCCTTCGAGTAGTTGATGCCTTCCGGCGGCTCGTGGTTTTCGTAACTCATGTCCGGCGCCGGCGCGGCATGATCGCCGTGCCATAGGCAAGCACTTCGACCGAACCCGGGGCGTTCGAGCTTTCTCCGGACATCGAGCAGGTTTCTATCTTGACGTTGACGATCATCGTCGCGCCGATTTCGGTAGCGGATTCCTTCATGCGCAGGATGGCCTCGCGGCGTGCACGATCCATCAACGATTCGAAACTGGTGACGCGGCCACCAAAAAGGTTGCGCAGTCCGGCGACGAAGGCCTTGAAGTAATCGAACGCCACAACACAGCTGCCGGCCACCAGCGTACAGTCCACCGGCCCGGCCTGTGGCGGCGGGAAACGCTCGCTGAACACGAGCAACTCGCGCAGGGCTTGCTCCCGTTCCTGTATCGACCTGAAGTGCTTTTTCTCGTTCCAGCGGCCGAACACATAGCCGACCGACAGCAGGGAGAGAAAGATGACCAGGTCGAACTGTGTCATGTCGCCGCCGCCGGCTCGTCAAGAACAACGGCTGTCCCGTAGACGAACAATTCCGCTGCCCCGACCGTGATGGAACTCGTGGCGAAACGCACGTTGATCACCGCATTCGCGCCAATCGACTTGGCCTGCGCGATCATGCGCTGCAACGCTTCCTCGCGCGCCTCCTGCATCAACTCGGTGTATGCCTTCAACTCGCCGCCAAAAATATTCTTGATGCCGGCCATGATGTCCTTGCCGGCATGCTTGGCACGCACCGTGCTGCCGGTGACCATGCCCAGGTGGCGCAGCACCCGGCGGCCGGGAATTATCTCGATGTTGGTAACGATCACGACATTGCATTCCTTTATCAGTGGATCGTAGGGAAACCGCGCGGAAGGCAGTCGATTCAGCGCACGCTGAGAACCAGGCCTGCCTCCTGGTTGCCTTCAACCAGGGCCGGCAACCCGAAAGCCGCCACCGGGCCCAGCGCGCCACTTCCGAGCATCGTGCCTTCACTGGCCTGGTGCGCACCCCACGCCAGCATGTTCGCGGTGTAGGTATAACCATTCACCCCGCGCAGATCCGCCCTCGCCAGTTCGTTGCCTGCCGCATCGTAGGCAATCGCAATAATGTGCGAGCCTTCTGCAGCCCGCTCCGCCTCGTCAGGCCCCTTGCCCTTGGAACCCAGCTTGCCGGTTGCCCAGTCCACGACCCGTTTGTAGCCGGGCACGCCCAGCAGCACCCGCTGCGCATGCGCCACGCCGCTGACGATGGGCGAAAAATTGCCGAACCAGCCGAGATAGACATTCACGTCACGCAATTGCGGATACGACACAGGCAACGCTACACACTCAGACCCCGGCACCGACATCGCGCCGATCATCTTGCCGTTCAGGTCAAAACGCCGCGTACGCAACCCGCCATAGGCTGGCTGGCGGGCGCCACCGTTGAAGAAAATCCCCGGCTCGCTCATCGCGCCGGCCAACGACGTGAAAGTACCCTGGCTCATGTTGAAGGTTTCACCATCACCGACGAAGTAACCGACATCAACGCGTACCGCATCGGGGCCGGCCTTTTCGACGGCGGCAGCAGCAGCCGTGTTGCCCGGGACGTAGTCATAGCCGAAGGCGGTGAGGAATACGCGATTGATCTTGCGCGCACGGTCGTTGTACTGCTCGAACACCTGCCGGACGAAGGCGGGCTCGCCGGTCGAATCCAGGTAATGCGCCTTGCCCGCCAGCGCGGCATCCAGCGCCGGCTTGCCATAGCGTGCAAACGGCCCGACGGTGGACACCAGCACGTCACCGGTCTTCACCAGCTTGCGCACCGACACCGGGTCCGCCACATCGGCCACCCGCACCGGCAGGCCGCCCAGTTCACGCGCCAGGCTGTCCAGCGTCGCCCGGCTGCGCCCGGCGAGCACCGGCGCCAGGCCGCGCGCCACCATGGCCTTCGCCGTCAGGGTGCCGGTATAGCCGGTGGCGCCAAACAGGACGATGTCGGTCATGGATAACTCCTTGAAAGTGATTCACAAAAACAGGGAAGGAATAAAACGACAATACCCGTCACGGCAGGTGACGCGCC
Source organism: Gammaproteobacteria bacterium (assembly GCA_046566505.1). Taxonomy (GTDB): domain Bacteria; phylum Pseudomonadota; class Gammaproteobacteria; order Pseudomonadales; family JADFDG01; genus JADFDG01. Next base: position 7,997 of record JBKHWN010000124.1, on the reverse strand, counting down.
ACGGTAACCAACGGTGGCACGGGCGACAAGGGGCTGCTATAACCCCGCGACCGAGCTGCACCGTTGTACCAAATTTCGGAGTCCCCCATGCCGGTTTCAGACCGTTTCAGCCTGCTTCGTTGCCGCATTCCCCAAGACCTCGACAGCGTCACAACGCGCCGCGCACGGGCAGAGGTGGCGCCGCATGATCTCGGGCTGGCTGCCGACGCCACCGATCGCATCTGGTCGCGGGCCGAAGACCTCTACCGGACGGGAATGAACCCGGGCATTGCGCTCTGCGTGCGCTATCGGGGCCAGGTCGTTCTGGATCGCGCCATCGGCCATGCTCGCGGCAACGCGCCGATGGACCCCGAGTGGACGGAAAAGGAACTGCTCACACCGGACACACCGGTCTGCCTGTTCTCCGCATCCAAGGCCGTCACCGCCATGCTGGTGCACAAGCTGGCCGAGGAAGGAAAACTGAACCTGCTGGACCCGATTGCCGAATACATCCCGGAGTTCGCCAACAACGGCAAGGAAAACACCACCATCCAGCACCTGCTCTCACATCGTGGCGGCGTCCCGCGCCTCGAAGGTGAAGTCGATCCCTCATTGCTGTTCGATCACGATGCCGTGACGCGCATGCTCTGCAACGCGCGACCGGTGTCGCCTGGCGGCCGCCGGCTTGCCTACCACGCCATCACCGCCGGCTTCATCCTCGCGGAACTGGTCGAGCGGGTGGAAGGCCGCAGCATCCGCGAGGTGCAACGCGAGAAGGTGCAGCGACCGATGGGCATGCGCTGGTTCAACTTCGGCGTCGATGCCGACGACATGGACCAGATCGCCCTGAACGCCATGACCGGCCTGAGACCAATGTTCCCGGTCGATCGCTACATCAGGCACATACTGGGCGGCGACTATGAAACGGCGATCGAGATCTCGAATGATCCGCGCTGGCTGCAGGCGATCATCCCGGCCGGCAACATCTACGCCACGGCCGACGAATCCTGCCGCTTCTTCGAGATGATGCGTCGTGGTGGCGAACTCGATGGCGCGCGGATTTTCGATCCGCGAACCATCAGGCGTGCCGTGATGGAAACCGGTGGGCCGGAACTGGACCGCACGCTCATGGTGCCGATGCGTTTCAGCATGGGCCTGATGCTGGGCAGCAAGCCGTTTGGCCTGATGGGCCCGTCGACCGAGCAGGCCTATGGCCACCTCGGCTTCGTCAACGTGATGTGCTGGGCCGATCCGGAGCGCGAACTGTCGGCATCGCTACTGACCACCGGCAAGCCGCTGGTCGGCCCGCACTTCCTGCCGTGGGGAAAACTGGTCTGGGAAATCGCGCGCCAGTTCCCGGAAACATCGCTGCGCAAATAAGTCCCGGCGCGGCCTGCCGCACCGGGACCGCGAGCCTTCAGGCCATGTTGCCCAGAATGGCGTCCTTCACCGCGCCGAGTTTCGCGTCGATGGTGAGCATGACGGCATCCTGGCACTGCTTGATCGCGGTATCCGGATCCTTCAGGCCGTTGCCGGTCAGCGTGCAGACGATCGTCGAGCCTTCGGGAATACGTCCGTGCTGCACGTCGCGGATCGCACCGCCGATGGATGCGGCCGACGCCGGCTCGCAGAAGATGCCTTCGGCGGACGCCAGCAGGCGTTGCGCCTTCAGGATTTCATCATCGGTCAACTCGTCGAACCAGCCACCGGATTCTTCCTTGACCTTCCACGCCTGCGTCCAGCTTTGCGGGTTGCCGATGCGGATCGCGGTGGCGACGGTTTCCGGCTTCAACACCGGCTCGCCGCGCATGAAGGGCGCGGAACCGGCTGCCTGGTAGCCCACCATCTTCGGTCGGTTGCCGACGACCGGGCCGCCGGCGTAGCGGCAATGGCCATTGCAGAACGAACAGGCCTGCGTCACCCCCTCGCCTTTCGCCGAGGAATATTCGCAGTAGCCGATCCAGTGCGCGGTGATGTTGCCGGCGTTGCCGACCGGCAGGCAGTGGTAATCGGGTGCACGGCCGAGTTCCTCGACGATTTCGAAGGCCGCCGTCTTCTGGCCCTGCAGCCGGTACGGATTGATCGAGTTGACGATGGTGACCGGCGCCTGTTCGGCGACCTGCTTCACCAGTTCCATCCCCTCGTCGAAATTGCCGCGGATCTGGATGGTGATGGCGCCGTACATCATCGCCTGTGCCATCTTGCCGAGCGCGATCTTCCCTTCGGGGATCAGCACGAAAGCCCTGATGCCCGCGCGCGCCGCGTAGGCAGCCGCTGCTGCGGAGGTGTTGCCGGTGGAGGCGCAAATGATGGCATTGCTGCCTGCCTCGACGGCCTTGGTCACCGCCATGGTCATGCCGCGGTCCTTGAAGGAACCGGTCGGGTTCAGGCCTTCGTACTTGACGTAGATGTCCACGTCCTTGCCGATCAGACGCGGGATGTTTTTCAGTCGGATGAGTGGCGTGTTGCCCTCGCCCAGCGAAATGATGCGCGTGTCGTCGCTGACCGGAAGGTGGTCGCGGTAGCGGTTGATCAGGCCGGTGTAGCGGTCGCGGAAAGCCATGCTGTTGCTCCTGTCGCGGGCACGGCCCGCTCACTACGAATAAACGGGGTCAATGGTCCAGGGATTCGAGGCGGATACGCATGATCTCCTCCTCGATTTCCGGCAGTGCACGTATTTTTGCCAGCGCCGCGTTCATCTTCTTCTCCCGCACCCGGTGCGTGAGGATGATCACCGGCACCTGGCGGCGATCGCCGACCGGCTTCTGCAGGATCGCCTCGATGGAAATCCCCGCCTCGGACAGGATGCGCGTCACCTCCGCGAGCACACCGGGCTTGTCGGTTGCCATCAGGCGCAGGTAATAGGCGGTCTCGACTTCTTCGATCGGCAGTACCGGCACATCGGACAACTGGTCCGGCTGGAACGCCAGGTGCGGAATGCGGTTGGCGGCATCGAGCACGATGTTGCGCGCGGTGTCGATGACATCCGCCACCACGGCCGATGCCGTCGGCTCCGAACCGGCACCGCGACCGTAGTAAAGCGTCGGTCCCACTGCATCACCGTGCACCATGACCGCGTTCATGACGCCGTCGACACTGGCGATCAGCCGCCTTTCCGGAATGAGTGCCGGATGCACGCGCAACTCAATGCCGTCCTTCACCCGGCGGGCGATACCGAGCAACTTGATGCGGTAACCCAGCGCTTCGGCATAGGCCACGTCATCGGCGGTCAGCCTTGAGATGCCTTCGGTGTACACCTTGTCGAACTGCAGCGGTATGCCGAAGGCGACCGAAGCAAGAATCGTCAGCTTGTGTGCCGCATCCACACCCTCGACGTCGAACGTCGGATCCGCTTCCGCATAGCCCAGTGCCTGTGCTTCGGCCAGCACTTCGCCAAACGAGCGGCCCTTGTCGCGCATTTCGGTCAGGATGAAGTTGCTGGTTCCGTTGATGATGCCGGCCAGCCAGTCGATGTGGTTGGCCGACAGGCCCTCGCGGATCGACTTGATGATGGGGATGCCGCCGGCAACCGCCGCCTCGAAATCGACGTCGACATCCTTTTCCGTCGCGGCCGCGAAAATTTCGTTGCCGTGCAGTGCGATCAGCGCCTTGTTGGCGGTGATCACGTGCTTGCCGTTGGCGATGGCCTTGAGCACCAGCTCGCGCGCCAGTGTCGTGCCTCCGATCAACTCGACCAGGATGTCGACTTCCGGATCGTTCACCACCGCCCACGGATCACGCGACACCCTGACACCCGAAGTGTCCGCGTTCGGGTGGTCACGACGGGCGGCAACGTGCACCACCTCGATCGGCACGCCGGCGCGACGGGCGATTTCGGCGGCATTGCGCGTCAGGACATTGAAGGTGCCACTGCCGACCGTGCCGAGGCCGACGATGCCGACCCTCACCCTGTTGACCGTCATGCGAAAACTCCGGGAAAAACCGCGGCCGGGCGGCCGCCAGACGAGAAAGGCCGCCACGATACTGGCGGCCCCCTTGGGCGTCAACGCACGCCGGTCAGTCGTTGTGGCGGCATGTCAGGCCACGCCGGAGAGGCACGTCTCGCAGTACCACATCCCGGAGTGCCACAGCCCCGACCGGCAGCCCGCGCGCTTCAGCGCAAACCCAGTTTGGACAGCAGTTGCGCGGCCGGTACGTAACCGCCCACCTGTTCGCCATCGACAAGGAACACCGCCGGCGTCCCGCGCACGCCCAGCGCCACACCCTGCTTGTACTGGTCGGCGACCGGGGACTGACAGGCAGCAGGGGCAGCCGGCAGCGTACGACCACGCTTCAATTCGGTCAGCGCCCCGTTGCGGTCGGGCGCACACCAGGCACTGTCCATCTTGCGTGCCGTCTCGGTCTTGGCGCCGGAACGGGGGAACGCGAGGTAGTGAACCGTTACGCCCGCCGCATTCAGTTCAGGGACTTCCTGGTGCATCTTGCGGCAGTAGCCGCAATCGACATCGGTGAACACATAGAGCTTCGCGCGCTCCTTGCCCTTCGCCGCGAAGGTGATCATGTCCGCTGGCTTCAGTTTGGCGAGTGCCTCGCGGCGCAACGGACCCTTGCTCTCCTCCGTGACGTTGACCAGCCCCTTGGGCGTCGCGCGGTACAGGTCGCCGCTGATCAGGTACTGGCCGTCGGCGGAAACGTAGGCGGTCTCGCTGCCATCCAGCACCACCGCGAACATGCCGGGTAGCGGCGCGGGGATTATCTGGCTGATCTCCACTCCCGGCATTGCCCCGCCGATGCGTGCCCGAATGGCACTCTCGACATCCTTGGGCACACCGGACGCAGCCGCCAGCGAAGACAGCAGCACGGCAACGGCAAAAAGGACATGGCGAAACATCGAAAACTCCCCGGCAGGCGAATGAATGATGGTGCTTAGTAACACATACCGTGATCCGGTTCCCGCATGGCGGGAACGGGCGACGGCACAAAGGCGCTGAAAGGCAGGCCGCGCCTATCCGCGCGGATGGTGCTTGCCGTGCAGTTCCTTGAGCCTGGCCTGCGCCACGTGGGTGTAGATCTGGGTCGTGGACAAGTCGCTGTGGCCGAGCAACATCTGCACTACCCTGAGGTCCGCGCCGTGATTGAGCAAATGCGTGGCGAACGCGTGACGCAGCGTGTGTGGCGACAACGGCTTCCCGATACCCGCCGTCCGTGCCGCCAACCGGATGCGGTACCAGAATGCCTGGCGTGTCAGGGGTGCGCCGGCGCGGCCGGGAAACAGCACGTCGGACACGGCACCCTCGACAAGGGCGGGACGCGCTTCCTGCAGGTAACGCGCTAGCCAGGCCAGCGCCTCTTCCCCGAGGGGCACCAGCCGGTCCTTGCTGCCCTTGCCGGTCACCCGCACGACGCCCTGCCGGAGCCCGAGTTGCGGCAGGGTCAGCGTCACCAGTTCCGTCACGCGCAACCCGCACGCGTACAGCACTTCCAGCATCGCCCGGTCACGCAGGCCCAGGGCCGTTTCGACATCCGGCGCCGCCAGCAGGCGTTCGACTTCTTCCTCGGTCAAGGACTTCGGCAAGGGCCGGCCAAGCTTCGGGCCGTCAATGCGCAACGTAGGATCCTCGACGACCAGCCCTTCCCGCAGCAAATGCCGGTAAAACCCGCGCAGGCAGGACAACAGCCGTGCCTGCGACCGCGCATGCGCGCCTCGCTGCAAGCGCTGGGCAAGGTAATCATGGATGTGTTCACGACGGATGCCCGGCAGGGATAACCCCGCCGCCGCCGCCCAGCCTGCAAACAACTGCAGGTCGTTCCGGTAGGACGCCAGCGTATTGCCGCTCAGCCCACGCTCCATCCAGGCCGCGTCCAGCCAGGCGTCGATCACCGCAACATCGTCAGGATTGGCCATCGGCAGAGCATAGCCCTGCGGCACCCCCGCAGGAAAATCCACAAACGCGAAACGGCCGCAGCGCGACCGTTTCGACAACAACAGGCAAGAAGCCGGCGATCAACGAGCGCCGAGCTTCTCCTTGATGCGCGCGCTCTTGCCACTGCGCTCGCGCAGGTAGTAAAGCTTTGCGCGACGAACGTCACCGCGACGCTCGACGACCACGCTGTCGATGACCGGGCTGTGCGTCTGGAAAACGCGCTCAACGCCGACGCCGTGGCTGATCTTGCGCACGGTGAAGGAACTGTTCAGGCCACGGTTCTTGATGGCGATGACCACGCCCTGATAGGCCTGGACGCGCTCACGCTCGCCTTCTTTCACCTTGACGTTCACGGTGACGGTGTCACCGGCGCCAAACTCCGGGAAGCCGCTGCGCAGTTGCGCGTTCTCGACGGCCTGGATGATCTTGTTGCTACCGCTCATGGCTCGCTCCTGCAGGAAATCGCATCGCGTTCGTTGTTGCACTCACCGGTACGCGTTACCGCCCACCGCCTGTTTTCGCCTGCCCGGCGAGATATTCGTCGAGCAGTTTCAACTCTTCTTTTGCCAACCCGGCCTGCTGCTTTTTCACCCACAGGTCGGGCCGGCGCTGCGCGGTCCGCCCGAGTGCCTGCATCAGGCGCCAGCGACGGATCTGCGCATGGTTGCCACTGAGCAGCGCCGGGGGAACACCAAGGCCTTCGAAACTCTCCGGCCGTGTGTAGTGCGGGCAATCCAGCAGCCCGCTGAACTCGCCGGAGAAGGAATCCTGCTTCGCCGAGTCCTCGTCACCCAAAGCGCCCGGCAGCAACCGGGTCAACGCATCGATCACCACCATCGCCGCCAGTTCACCACCGGACAGCACGTAGTCGCCGATCGACAACTCCTCGTCGACACACGCCTCAATGAAGCGCTCATCGACACCTTCATACCGGCCGGCGACCAGCACCAGCCCGTCCTCCGCCGCCAACGCCTGCGCCCGCTGCTGCGTCAGCACAGGGCCCTGCGGCGAGAGGTAGATCACGCGCGGGCGCTTGCCCGTCGCCTTCTCCACCGCGTTGCGTGCCGCGACGGTCGCGTCGCGCAACGGCTCGATCTTCATCACCATCCCGGGGCCGCCGCCAAAAGGCCGGTCATCCACCGTCCTGTGCACGTCACGGGTGAAATCCCGCGGATTCACACCGTCAACCCGCAAAAGGCCATTGCTCACGGCCCTTGCCGCAATACCGTGGCCGGTCACGGCCTGCAGCATCGCGGGGAACAACGTCACCACCACGACGTGCACGGCGTCACCAGTCCTGCGCCCAGTCCACGATGATGCGTTTCGCGTCACGCTCGACGCGCTTCACCACCGGGCCCTGTACCCAGGGCACCAGCCGCTGGGCCTCATCGACACTGCCGGGACAGGGCTTGACGACCATGACGTCGTTGGCCCCCGTCTCGACGAGGTGGTCCACCACCCCGAACAGCACGCCTTCGGTATTCACCACCGACAGGCCTATCAGGTCCCGCCAGTAGAACTCGTTCCGGCCCAGCTTCGGCAGGCAGGATTCGGGAATGCCGATTTCCAGCCCGGCCAGCAACTCGGCCGCATTGCGATCCTCGATCCCGCGCAACCGGGCAACAACACCCTTGCCGTGCGCCGAGCCTTCCTCGACATCGACCGGTTCCCAGCAGCCATTGCGCTGCAGGAACCAGGGCCGGTAACCCAGGATGTTTTCACGCGGGGAAGTGTCGCTGTGGATCTTGACCCACCCCTTGATCCCGAAGGCGGCGCTGATATGCCCGACCCTCAGGATGTCATGCGCTTCCACGTTCAATGGTGGGCGCCGGGTGTATCAGCCCTTTGCCGCGCCAGCCATCAGTTCCGCCACGCGCGGCGACGGCTGGGCACCCTGCGACACCCAATAGGCGTAGCGCTCCTGGTTGACCTCGAAACGCTTCTCGCCACCGGTGGCGATCGGGTTGAAATAACCGATGCGCTCCACGAAACGACCGTTGGGCGCGTTGCGGCGATCCGCAACCACCAGGTTGTAGAACGGACGCTTCTTGGCGCCACCACGAGCCAGACGAATCACTACCATGGTCGTTACCCTGTAATCTGATCCTGGGCCGCTGGCCAGACCGGCCAGCG
>JBKHWN010000123.1:0-2472 GCA_046566505.1 Gammaproteobacteria bacterium | reverse complement strand
AGGTAGACGAACACCGCGACGATCAGCCACAGCGTCAGCCGCGAGGCGATCAGCCAGTACAGGAAGAAGTCCAGCCCCTGCCACCAGGCCATGAAGGCCAGCAGCAGCGAGCCCAGCACCAGTTGTGTGAACACCTGGATCACCTCGGCGCGCGGGCGCTCATGGCGGTGCTGCCAGTAGTCCGGCACGTAGAACAGTTCGAAGAACGGCCAGGCGGTCAGCGTCGCGTGCCAGCGGTCGGTGAGGAACTTGTCGGGGTCCTTGCCCGGCTCGTTGGTGTGGCGGTGGTGCTGCATGTGCCCCCAGCGCAGCATCTTGTGCGACGCATAGGGCAGCATGATGTTGACCGTGCCGATGGCGATCAGGTCGTTGATCCACAGGTGTTTCGAGGCCGAGCGGTGCAGGGCGTCGTGGATCGGGCTGAACAGGAAGTAGCCGACGATGCCGGCCAGCACGCCGCCGATGGCGATCGGCAGCACGCGGTCGATCAGGGTCAGCTGGCCCAGCACCAGCACCAGCGCCCAGCCGGCGACGAACACCGCCAGCGTCGGCCAGGCGACATCCGGCTTGGCCTGCAGCGCCTTGAAGCGGGCGTGTTCTTCCGGCGTGAACAGGTCGGCGGCGTGGTGATGCATGCGAATGACTCCCGGTTGCCAGGACAGGGAGCGTCGCAGGATCGGGCATGGCCGGGTGAGTGCTGCCGCTGACGGCAGGGGGGCTTTCGCTGCCAGCGCCGGCGGCCTTCGGGTGCTCAGTGCCCGGCGTCGTGCCGGTTCGCCAGGTACTCGGAGGGCGGCACGCCGAACCAGCGCTTGAAGGCGCGACGGAAGGTGGACACGTCGTGGTAGCCCAGCGCCGCGGCTACCGACTCGACGGTGTGTCGCGGATTTTCCAGGTAGACGCGCGCCATGCGCTGCTGTTCCTCGTCCAGCAGGTGCTGGTAACTCGTGCCCTCGTCCTTGAGGCGGCGGATCAGCGTCCGCGCGGACAAGTGCAGCGAGGCGGCGACATCGTCCAGTGTCCACAGTTGGCCGGGGTTGTTGCGCAGGATGCCGGTGACGCGCGAGGCGAACGAGCCGCGCTGTTTCAGTTCCACCGCGATCTGTTCGCACTGCCGCTCGGCCTGCTGTTTCGCGATCGGGTCGGCGAACGGCAGCGGGGTTTTCTCCTGCGCGCGGGACATCGTCAGCAGGGTGCGTGGCGCATCGAAACGGAACGGCGCGTACAGGTACTGACCGTAGACGGCGGCATGCGCCGGTGCGGGATAACCCAGTTCGATGCGGCTGCCATCGACGTCATCGCCGACCAGGAAGGACACCGAGCCCTGCGCGGAGGCGACCAGGGCCTCGATCAGGAACAGGCCGACTTCGTCGTACGGCACGCGCAGGTTGAATACCACGCGCAGGCTGGTGGCATCGCGCTCGATTTCCATGCCGGCAAACTGCCCGCGGATGTTCTGGTGGCGCACCATCACGTCGATGGCTTCGCCCAGTGTCGCCGAACTGTAGGCGGCGACGCCGACCGGGCCGTGTGCGGCGAGATGCAGCTTCGAACCCATGCGCAGCCCGAGTGCCGGATCGCCGGAAATGCGCAATGCGTTGCGAATGATGGTGACCTGGTCCGGCAGCGACAGGTGCTCGTCGAGCTGGAACACCTGTTGCGGCGACAGCGACGTGCCGGCCAGCAGCGGTGCCACCGTGTGCACGTCAAGTTGCAGCTCACGCGCCAGCAGGCGGGTGTAGGTGGTGGCGAAAATCAGCGGGCTGTTCATGGGGCCGGAGTATCGGCACATCCGTGCCGCGTGTCACGGGGCGCACGCGGTATGTACTCGCCGGAATCGACACGCCCGAACTGGCCCGCAGCGCGTTGCCGTGCTGCGGGTGTGGGCATCAGTGCGTGGGCATCGCCTTCTTCATCGCGGTCAGGCGGACCACGGTGTTGACCATTGCCGCGGGTGCCGGCTTGGCCAGGTAATGGTCGCAACCGGCAGCGCGTCCGAGTGCGTAGTCGGCGGCTTCGCCGCGTCCGGTCAGCAGGGCGATGCGCGAGATATGCCGCTCCTTGAGTTGCCGGCAGACCTCGTAACCGTCGAGCCCGGGCATCACCACATCCAGGAACACCAGGTCGTAGTGTTTGTGGCTGGCCTTCTCCAGTGCGTCCTCGCCGGAGATTGCGAAGTCGATGTGTACCGGCATGCTGTTGCTGGTTGCAGCCTCTGCCAGGTAGGCCTGCATCATCTCGCGCGCGGTGGCACTGTCATCGACGACCAGCACATGCAGTCCGGCTTCTTCCTCGGCGGCCTCGATGACATCGACCGGGGTGACCAGCCTCAGCGCATAGCGGATGTCTTCCAGGTGGCGGAACGACAGCGGCTTGGCCAGGGAAACGGCATCGCTGTCGGCCGGCTGGTTGCTGCTCACGAATACCGGCACCGTTTCCGGATGCCGGTGGTGGTAGCTGTGCCACTGGGCG
>JBKHWN010000122.1:0-10705 GCA_046566505.1 Gammaproteobacteria bacterium | reverse complement strand
ACGCGAGGATACTGTGTGTAGCCGCAGGCGGTACATACCATCGCGCGATCACGTGCGTGGGCAATGGTTGCCTGGCCACAACGACTGCACCAGCGATGGTCCCTGGCCCACTCCAGCACCTGCCGGGCACGGCCGGCAACCGCAAACAGGACCGGATCGGGATACAGGAGCAGCCGGCGCAGATCGACGAAGGCCAGTCCCGGCGTCACCTCGGGCACCTCCCGCAGGCCGACGGCAAAGACATGGCGTCCGTCCAGCGTTCCCAGATAGTGGCGCTCGCCGGCGTCCAGCCCGGTCAAACCGAAGCTTCGCAGCAGCGGCAAGGGCAGTGGCACATCGTCCTCAAGCAGCAATACCTGACCGTCATGCACGGCAACCCAATAGTGCTCACCGCCGGGCGTGGCAGGCGCGATAACGGCAGGCTGGAACCGGGCGTCAGCCATCAGGGTCAGCCCGGGCGGCGGGCGACCGGGCAGCCAAGCTCATCCATGCTGCTTTCGGCAACTTCCAGAACGCCCTCTCCGACCGGCTTCTGCTCCTCCATGCTTTCGAGGAAGTAGTCGATTCCCGTGATGGCGTCGGCCAGCGTCTCCATCGCATGCGAAGACGGCACCGCCTGATCGGTGCCAAGCAGGCGGGTCTCGATGTAAAGCACACAGGCCTCCAGGATGCCCACGGCCCTGTCCAGGCTGAGGAAACGCAGCCCGCCGGCAACCCCCTTGAGGGTGACCGGGATGTTGTTGAGGTGCATGCGGTCGAAGTTGGCCTCCATGTACGAGGTAATGCCCCGCTTGGCCAGCGCGATGCCGCTGCGGCATTCGGCAAGCACCGTGCGCCGCGCATCATCGAGCTGGTGCAACGACCCGCGGACGGCATCGTCCACTGCAAACGCATCGCCCGGGGCAAAGCGCCGCTCCAGTGCTGCGACGCCGTTTTCGATGGCCAGAAGATCATCGAGGAGGCGCTGGAACTCCGCACTCTCGGCGTCCACCGGCCTGCCGTCGTCCCAACTGCGCAACAGCTCCACGCGCCCCTTCACCGCCTGGCTCTCGCGTACCAGGCCCAGCATGACCAGTGTGTGGCCGATCTTGGCCAGCTCGTCCGCCACAGTGCCGTAGCGCGCATCCTGGGAGCCGCGCACGGCAAGATCGAGCAACTCCTTCACCGTGCCCAGATCAGCGCGCAGTTGCGTGGCCACCGTGCGTATCACCGAACCACCCGGGCCCGTCATGACTTCCTGCTCGGCCTGCAGGCGCTCGGCCGTCGGGCTGTCGGCCGACACACGGAATGCCTTGCGGATCGAGGCGCCCAGCTCATCGGTTGCCGGCAACAGCGTGGCAAGATAGACGCTCTCGCGCAGCATCGCCGAAGGCGGCTGCTCACGCAGCACCGCACCGCCCTCCTGCACGACACGTTTAAGGAAACGGTCGATACCGCCGAGGTAGATCTTGCGGGTGCGGTCCAGATCCGCGGACTTCTGCCCCAGGGCACGCAAGGCACCGCGGGCACTCCACCAGAACCGGCCCGCAGGCGTGCCACCACCCAGCCGGTCCATGCGCTCCAGCGCACGATCCATCATCCGCAGGTTCATCTCGACGCTTTCACCCTTCAGTGCGCCCAGCAGGCCCACCTGGTACATCTGCCGCAGGCGGCGGGCCAGCCGCCCGATCTCCGCGTCGGACTCCAGGGCATCCCCACCCTCGCCCGGGCGGCGGGCACCCAGGTCACAGGCAAAGAAAGCGCTTTCCGGCACCGGCGGACGCCCGTCGGCCATGCGCAGCGTGTTCAGCGCGGGAATCAGCAGCTGCGGCATGTTGTGTGACTTCAGTTGCAGGTATTCGAGGTAGCGCCCCAGCACCATGATCCCGTTGCCGAGCGCCGCGACCAGTTCGTCGCGCGCCTGCCCGCCATTCTCGCGGATGCGCCGGGTTACCTGCTCAAGCTCCTGGGCCAGGTCGACCGCCCCGGGGATTTCCAGGATGCGCAGGGCACCCCAGACCTGGTGGAACGCCTCGATGCAGGTATCGAGATGGGCAACCTGGCCCGGATCATCGACAAAACCCTCCAGCCCCGCTTCGGCCTGCCGGAGCGTGGCATCTATCTCTTCCTTCAGGAAATTGAGGGAGGTCGTTCGCTGGATAGCCACCATGGTGCCGGTATGTCCTTGTTCTTGCGCAGCAACGATCGACTGTGTCACGACCTCGACATCACGTCAAATTTGCATCGCAACTTGTTGATTATATAGTCTTTGAAACTGATCATCCGGTTGGCGCCGCCATCAGCGCCAGCCACAGGCAACCATCCTTGCCCGCCTTGTCGAGTGCCGCCAGCCTGGCCTCGTGCGTGGCCTGCTCAACAGGCGAGGCAACCACCACCGGCAGTCGCCGGCGGCCGGCCGGCAAGCGCCGGATCTCGCTGGCCACAGCGCCACCCGCCCCCTCCTGGCCCTCGCTACCCAGCGACAAGGCGGCCTGCCCGCCGGTCATCGCCAGGTAAACGTCAGCCAGGATTTCCGCGTCCAGCAAGGCACCGTGCAGGGTGCGCTGGCTGTTGTCGACCTGGTAGCGCTTGCACAAGGCGTCAAGCGAGACCCGCTGCCCGGGGTGGCGCTTGCGGGCCAGCACCAGCGTGTCGCAAACGCCGCAGTAGGCCGTCATCTCCCCGTAGCCGTCCAGCCGCGCCAGCTCCGCATTCAGGAAGCCGAGGTCGAAGTTCGCGTTGTGGATGACCAGCTCCGCATCGCGGACGAAGTCGATGAATTCCCCGACCACATCCTCGAAGCGCGGCTTGTCGGCCAGGAACTCACTGGTCAGGCCGTGCACTTCCAGCGCACCCGGATCACTCTCCCGGTCTGGATTGAGGTACTTGTGGAACACGCGGCCCGTGGGGCGGCGATCCACCAGTTCCACGCAACCGATCTCGATGACGCGGTGGCCCAGGGCGGCCTCAAGGCCGGTGGTTTCGGTGTCCAGCACGATCTGCCGCATGACCAGGCCCTACCGCTGCCGGCCGATGGCCAGTTCGTCTATGCCGCGATTGGCCAACTGGTCCGCCTGCTCATTCTCGGGGTGGCCGGTATGCCCGCGCACCCAGTGCCAGTCGACGCGATGGCGTGCGGCCTGCTCGTCAAGCTGCTGCCACAGGTCGGCATTCTTGACCGGCTTGCCATCGGCGGTCTTCCAGCCGCGCTTCTTCCAGTTGTGTATCCACTCGGTGATGCCTTTCCTCACGTACTGGGAGTCGGTCGTCACGGCGACCGCGCAGGGACGCTTGAGTGCTTCCAGTGCCGCGATTGCCGCCTGCAGTTCCATGCGGTTGTTGGTGGTCAGCTGCTCACCACCCCACAAATGCTTCTCGGTGCCGTTGTAGCGCAGCAGCACACCCCAGCCGCCCGGTCCCGGGTTACCCCGGCAGGCGCCATCGGTGAATGCATGAACTGTCTCTTCGGCCACAGGTACTCCCGGTCAGTCGGTCAGTTGATATCGTCGCGGCGTGCCACCCGCCCGGTGACCGGCACCCCGACGGCGATGGGGCGCACCTGCCGGAGGGAGCGGCGCACCGGAATCAGCGGTGCCACCGATTTACGGGCAACCAGGACGTAGAACGTGCCCCGCTGCGGCCACCAGCGCGCACCGAGATGATCCAGCCAGCCGGGTCGCCGCGCTGCGGAATTGCCTGCGAGCGGCGGCAGATGATAGCCGCTCTCCAGTCCATCGACCCTGAAGTCCAGCACATTCAGCCAATCGGATACCCGGTGCGGACTTATGCAGCGCGCAAACCAGGGCGCAACCCGGTTGCCGAAACGGAACAGACGCAGCAGCCCGAACAAGGACCAGGGATTGAAGCCCACGACCACCAGTGCACCACCGGGTATCACCGCGCGCGCGGCCTCCCTTAGCACCTGGTGCGGGTCATCCTCGAAATCCAGTCCGTGGTGCAGCACAAGCAGGTCAAGGCTGTCCGATGCGAACGGCAACCGGTGCGGCGACGCCAGCAGGTTGACGCCAGCCCCCGATTCCTCGAACGTGCCGACCAGCACACGGGTCAGGATGCGGCTCTCCCCCAACAGGGAAACCGGCTTCACCGCACAGACCTGTGCCGCGTGATAACCGAAGATGCAGGGCGTGATGTCGTCGAGCACGCGGCATTCCGCCGCCAGCAGCGACTCGCCGGGCGGCGACGAAAACCAGTTGAGCAGATGCTCCCGGTAATCGGCCGGCAGCCGACGGAACGGATCACGGAAAAGTCGCGGCAGATCCATGCGTCTCCCGTGGATTACCCCTGTGGCGATGACAGACTGGAAACACAGGACAACTTTCCCATGCCCGTCGATACTCTCGCAACCGCATTGGACCACCCCCGGCTGGTGCCGATACCCGCTTTCGCCGACAACTACATCTGGGCGGTGCCCAGCATTGACGGGAGTTCCTGTGCAGTCATCGATCCGGGCGACGCCGATGCCGTCCGGCGCTGGCTTGCCGACAGGTCGACAACCCTGCGTGCAATCCTCATCACACACCATCATGCCGACCACACAGGCGGCGTCGCCGCGCTGAAGGCACCCGGCGTCAGGGTTATCGGGCCCCGCCACGAGGCGATTGCCAACCTGGATGAAGCCGTCGGCGACGGCGACCACCTGGCGCTCGAGGGCATCGACTGCGCACTGGAGGTGCTCGAGGTGCCCGGGCACACCACCGGCCACATCGCATTCCACGGCCAGCTCGATGGACAGCCCGTGCTGTTTTGCGGCGACACCCTGTTCAGCGCCGGCTGCGGACGCCTGTTCGAGGGCACGGCAGCGCAGATGAACGGCTCACTGGCGCAACTGGCCGCGCTGCCAGCCAGGACACTGGTGTGCTGTGCCCACGAATACACCCTCGGGAACCTTCGCTTCGCCGCCGCCGTCGAACCACTGAACCCGGACATCCGACGCCACGAACAATGGGCGCAGGGCCGCCGGGCTGCCGGCCTGCCGACACTGCCAAGCGATCTGGCCCGCGAGAAACGCATCAACCCGTTCCTGCGCACGGCAGTCCCGGCGGTCATTGCTGCGGCCGCCGCGCGGGCGCAGGACGGCAGTGCGATGGACGGTGGCGCAGCAACGTTCGCCGCATTGCGCGGCTGGAAAGACAACTTTCGCTGAAAACCGACCACGAGCAGCCGGCGTCAGCCAGCACGGACTTGCCTTGCTGCCCATGACCATGGTTCCTAGAATGCCGCTACCACGACGCCAATCAATTGCCCGCCAGCCGATGACACCACCCGCACACCCTGCATCGTCCGTCCTGCTCCCGCTGCTGCTGGTTGTCGCAGCATCGATTGCTGGCTGCCAGTCGGCGCCGAAAGCCGGAGATACTGCCGTGGCGAGCGAGCCCCCGGTGAAGGCTGCTGCACGCCAGCATGAGCGTGGCGCGAACAGGCCCGCAGTTGCCGCCGCGACCGACGCCGGCCCCTGCTGCGTGGCCGGCAACCTCTGGGATCGCATGCGTGCCGGCTTCCGCTTCGACCTTGCAGCAGACAACGACCGCATTGCGGCACAACGCAACTGGTACATCAGGAACCAGGCCTACCTCGACCGGGTAGTTGCCCGTGCATCGCGCTACATGCACTACATCGTCGAGGAAACCGAAGCGCGGGACATGCCTCTCGAACTCGCCCTGCTCCCGATCGTGGAGAGCGCCTTCGACCCCTTCGCCTATTCAGTCGCAGACGCTGCCGGCCCCTGGCAATTCATCCCGTCCACCGGCCGCGTTTTTGGGCTCAGGCAGGACTGGTGGTGGGATGGTCGTCGCGACGTGGAACTGTCGACCGGTGCAGCGCTGTCTTACCTGGAGCAACTGGCCAACCGGTTCGATGGCGACTACTACAAGGCGCTGGCTTCCTACAACGCCGGCGGCGGCACGGTCTCACGGGCCGTCAAGCGCAACCTGAATGCCGGCAAGGCAACGGACTACTGGTCATTGCCGTTGCCACAGGAAACGAGAGCGTACGTACCCAAGCTCGTCGCACTGGCACAGATCGTCCAGGATCCGGCGAAATACGGGGTGCGCCTGAACCCGATCCCGGACCGCCCGGCCTTCGTCGCCGTGGAAATCGGCAGGCAGATCGATCTCGCGCAAGCCGCGGAACTGGCGGACATCCCGCTCACGGAACTCCATCTCTACAATCCCGCGCACAACCGCTGGGCAACCGATCCGCAGGCGCCGTTGAAGTTGCTGGTGCCGGTCGAGGCGGAAGCGCGACTGCGGCAGGGGCTCGCTGCCACGCCGCCGGAACAACTCATGCCGGTGGCGCACCATGATGTCGGCGAGGAAGACACCCTCGATGCGCTGGCAAATCGTTACAACGTCCCGGCGGAAAGCATCCGGGTGATGAACAAACTGGCCGGAGACGAACTGGTTACCGGCACAACACTGCAGGTACCGCAGCCCCGGCTTGCGCTGGCTGCCGCAGACGGCAGTTACGAACCCCGCATCGCCGCACTCAACAACAGGAAAGCGGCAGTCACACGGCAGACCCTGTACACCGTACGTCGTGGCGACACGCTGTCGGCCATCGCGAAGCGGCACAAGGTGGGGCTTGCGGAGCTGGCCCGCTGGAACGGCTTGAAGGTTTCAAAACCCTTGCGCGCCGGTCAGCGCCTGAGCATACACGGTGGCCGGTCAGGCACCGCGCAGGAAGTAGCCGGCACGACACGCCGATCGGGCAAGGAAAAGGTCGCCTCGAGCAATCGCGTGAAACACAAGGTGCAACCGGGTGAAACGTTGTATGGCCTTGCCCGCCGGTTCAGCGTGTCGGCACACGACATCGCACGCTGGAACGATTTTTCCGCCAACAGGCAGTTGCGCGCCGGCGAGGTGCTGAAGATCTTCCGCAACTGACCCGCCGCCACACACCTGCCACTCCTCCAGGACAAGGACACCCCCATGCGCCTGACACGCTTGCTGCTATCCGTTGGCCTGGCCTTCTGCTTGCCGTTCACCACCACTGCCGCCGCCAGCGCCAAGGTGAATACCGCGCATGCGATCGCGATGCACGGCACCCCGAAATATGCCGCGGGCTTCGCCGCACTGGATTACGCCAACCCGCAGGCACCCAAAGGTGGTCGCGCGCGGCTGGCGGTAGTCAGCGCCGGGGGCTTTGATTCGCTGAACCAGTGGATTCCCAAAGGAGTCGCCGCTGCCGGGCTGAACCAGGTTTACGACACACTGGTCGAGGGCTCCCTCGACGAAGCATTCACCGAGTACGGCCTGCTGGCGGAAAAGATGGAATGGCCCGAGGACCGGTCCTGGATCATTTTCCAGCTGCGTCCCGAAGCACGATTCCATGACGGAAAACCGGTGACTGCCGCCGACGTGGTCCACACCTTCGGGCTGCTGACCACCAAGGCCGCACCCTTCTGGAAGTTCTATTACCGCGACGTGAAGAAAGTCGAAGCACTGGGCACGCACCGCGTCAAGTTTTCTTTCGGCGCGACGAACAACCGTGAACTGGCACTGATCGTCGGCCAGATGCCGGTCATGCCGAAACACTGGTGGGAAAAGCGCGATTTCTCCGCCGGCACGCTGGAGCCGCCGCTGGGCAGCGGGCCATACCGCGTAAAATCCGTGCAGGCCGGCCGCAGCATCGTTTACGAGCGCGTCAAGGATTACTGGGGGCAGGATTTGCCGCTCAACCGCGGCCGGTACAACTTCGACGAAATGCAGTACGACTACTATCGCGACGATACTGTCGCGCTGGAGGCCCTGAAGGCCGGACAGTACGACATCCGGGTCGAGAGCTCGGCAAAGAACTGGGCCACCGCCTACGACACGCCCGCCGTGCGCCAGAAGCAGTTGCGCCGCGAAACCTTTGCCAACAAGAGGCCGGCCGGCATGCAGGCCTACGTGTTCAACACACGCCGTGAACCGTTTCGCGATGCGCGGGTGCGCCAGGCGCTCAACTACGCATTTGACTTCGAGTGGACGAACAAGAACCTGATGTACGGCGCCTACAAGCGCACGGACAACTACTTCGAGAACTCGGAACTTGCCTCCAGCGGCCTGCCGGCAGGCGACGAACTGGCACTGCTCGAGCCGTTCCGCAAGCAACTGCCTGCCGAACTCTTCAGCAAGCGGTTCGTTCTGCCATCCACCGACGGCAGCGGCAACAACCGCAGCAACCTGCGCGAAGCCACGCGCCTGCTCGGCGAAGCCGGCTGGGACGTGAAGAACGGCAAGCTGGCCAATCGACAGACCGGCAAAGCCATGAGCTTCGAGATCCTGCTCGACAACCCGCTGTTCGAGCCACATACGCAGGCACTGGTGCAGAACTTCAAGCGCCTGGGCATCGATGCCCGTGTGCGGACGCTGCCGGACACCCAGCAGTACATCAACCGCCTGCGCAGCTTCGATTTCGACATGATCGTCGGCAACATGCCCCAGTCGAACTCCCCCGGCAACGAACAGAGCAACTACTGGACCAGCATCGCGGCCAATACCAGTGACAGCCGCAACTACACCGGCGTGCAAAACCCGGTGGTCGATGCGCTGGTCGATCGCATCCTGTCGGCACAGACGCGGGAGGAACTCGTCACCCGTGCCCGCGCGCTGGACCGCGTGCTGCTCTGGGGCTGGTACGTGATCCCGCACTGGCACTTCGGCGGCGACCGGATCGCCTGGTGGGATCGCTTCGGCTTTCCGGCACGCATACCGGACAACGGTGTCAGCCTCGATTTCTGGTGGTTTGACGCCGCGAAATCGGTGGCACTCGATGCGAATCGCGGACAGGCCAAGCGCTGATACATGCTGTCCTACATCGCCCGCCGCCTGCTGCTGATCATCCCGACCCTGCTCGGGATACTGCTGATCAACTTCCTGATCGTGCAGGCGGCACCCGGCGGCCCGGTCGAGCGCATGATCGCGCAACTGCAGGGCCTGGATACCGGCGGCGTGATGTCGCGCATCGGCGCCACGGCAAGCCACGAGACCGGTGACACACCCGTGGCCGGCAGCGGCAGCGACACCACCGGCCACTACCGCGGCGCACAGGGCCTCGACCCGGACCTCATTGCCGACATCGAGAAGCTGTACGGCTTTGACAAGCCCGCCCACGAACGCTTCCTGCAGATGCTGGGCAATTACCTGACCCTCGATTTCGGTGAAAGCTTCTTTCGTGATGCCTCGGTGATCGACCTGGTGCTGGACAAGATGCCGGTTTCGATTTCACTTGGCCTCTGGTCGACGTTGCTGATCTACCTGATATCCATCCCGCTCGGCGTCGCCAAGGCCGTCCGCCACGGTTCGCGTTTCGACGTCTGGACCAGCAGCGCAATCATCGTCGGCTACGCCATCCCGGGCTTCCTCTTTGCCATCCTGCTGATCGTCCTGTTCGCCGGCGGCAACTACTGGCAATGGTTCCCGTTGCGCGGCCTGACCTCTGCCGATTTCGACCAGATGTCCTTCGGCCGGCAGGTGCTCGACTACTTCTGGCACCTGGCATTGCCGGTGGCGGCGCTGACCATCGGCGGCTTTGCCACGCTGACCATGCTCACCAAGAACTCCTTCCTCGACGAGATCAACAAGCAGTACGTCGTCACGGCACGCGCCAAGGGACTCGGTGAGGACGCCATCCTCTACCGCCACATCTTCCGCAACGCGATGCTGCTGATCATTTCCGGCTTTCCCGCGGCACTGATCGGCATCTTCTTCACCGGCTCCTTCCTGATCGAGGTGGTGTTCTCGCTGGACGGCCTGGGCCTGCTCGGGTTCGAGGCCACACTCAACCGCGATTATCCGGTGATGTTCGGCACGCTCTACATTTTCACGCTGGTCGGCCTGCTGCTGAAAATCGTCAGTGACGTCACCTACATGCTGGTCGATCCGCGCATCGACTTCGAAGCGAGGGGAGGCTGAGGTGAAACTGTCGCCCCTCGCCCGCCGTCGCTGGCATGCCTTCCGCGCGCATCGCCGCGGCTGGTGGTCGTTGTGGATATTCCTGGCCCTGTTCGGCCTCTCACTGTTTGCCGAGCTTGTCGCCAACGACCGGCCGCTGATGGTGGTGCATCACGGGGAACTCTTTTTCCCGGTGCTGAAGGACTATCCGGAAACGGCCTTCGGCGGCGAATTCGAGACGAACGCGAATTATCGGGACGCGTACGTGCAGGAACTGATCAACACGAACGGGTGGGCCATCTGGCCGCCGATCCGCTACCGCTACGACACCATCAACTACAACCTGACCGTACCGGCCCCCGCCCCGCCCTCCGCCGACAACTGGCTGGGCACCGACGACCAGGGCCGCGACGTGCTGGCGCGCGTGATCTACGGCTTCCGCATCTCGGTGCTATTCGGCCTGGCCCTGACGATCGCGAGCAGCCTGTTCGGCGTCGCCGTCGGTGCCATCCAGGGCTACTACGGCGGACGTATCGACCTCTACGGCCAGCGTTTCCTGGAGATCTGGTCGGGTCTGCCGGTATTGTTCCTGCTCATCATCCTGTCGAGTTTCGTGCAGCCGAATTTCTGGTGGCTGCTGGGCATCATGCTGCTGTTCAGCTGGACGTCGCTGGTCGATGTGGTGCGCGCCGAATTCCTGCGCGGTCGCAACCTCGAATACGTGCGTGCCGCACGCGCACTGGGCGTCCCGGATGCCACGATCATGTTCCGGCACATCCTGCCCAATGCGATGGTCGCCACCTTCACCTTTGCACCGTTCATCCTGACCGCTT
>JBKHWN010000121.1:0-45084 GCA_046566505.1 Gammaproteobacteria bacterium | reverse complement strand
TAAAGCGCGAACAGGCTGCGCTCGTTGGCGCGCGCCTTGTCGGTGAATGCGATGGGGGGAGGCGTCATGTGGGCCGCCAGAGGCCCATCGCCGGCACCGGTTGCGCCGTGGCAGCCGGCACACTGCGTGGCATAGAGCGAACCGCCGCGCGCAACATCCGGGATGCGGGCCGGGGCCTGTGGCACGGGATAGGCGACGAGCAATTGCCCGCCCAGGTCGCGGGCGAGACGTGCCACGACATCCGGCTCCCGCCGCTCGCCGATGGCCTGAACCAGGGCCCTGGCCTGGCTTTCGAGACCCCCCCGTGTGGGCGTCGCCGGCAGCGCCGAGACCTCCCGCGCCACGGTCTCGGCAAAATCCTTCATCTCGGCGTATTCGCTGTCGCTGAGAACCTGGCCATGGGCCACCGCACCCGGGTAGTCGACCGCGACGTAATCCAGCATCCGCCCCAGGGTCCGGACATCGGGAGTCCCGGCAGAAGCCACGCAGGAAACCAGGGCAAGAACGACGATCTGCAAGAACCTCGGCACCACGACAACACCCTCAAGCACCAGAAACACGAGATGAGACTGGCTCCCATTAAGAACCTTGTAGTAGCTTTAGGGTCAAGCTTTTCGTGAGGGAACCTCCCATGCAGGAATCAATCAGGATCGGGGAACTGGCAACCCGGCTGGGTCTCCCGGTGCAGACCATCCGCTATTACGAGCGCGAAGGGCTTCTGCCCACGCCATCCAGGACGGCGGGCAACTATCGTCTTTACGATCAGGGCACCGTGGAGCGGCTGACATTCATCCGCAACTGTCGCGCCCTGGACATGTCGCTGGAGGAAGTGCGGGCGTTCCTGCGCGCCAGGGACACACCCGAGCAGGGATGCGGCGGCATCAATGATCTCGTCGATCAACACATTTCATCGATCGATGCGCGGATCGAAGAGTTGCAGCGGCTGAAGCAAACATTGGCAATGTTGCGACACCGGTGCGGCGCCTCGCGCAAGGCAAAGGACTGCGGCATTCTCACGGAGTTGACCCACGATCACGATCCGCATTGTCCTTGCTGACGCCATACGTCGATGAAAATGCCGGCGATAACATGACTTCTGGTTGTATCAACCTACCTGCACGCCGGAGACACGATCAGTAGCGCTCCTGCCACTGCAGAGGCGGCCACTTCGACCAAAGCGAGTGCCACACGACCAGGCACGAACACGGAAGAACTCTCCGACGATTTCCTCGGCGACGTCGCGGACGGGTCCGAACCCGCTGCTGACGGCACGGTCGCCGAGGAAGAAAGCGGCGACACCATGGATCAAACGCTGCGCGTGCACACCCGGTCGACACCCTGACGCTTTTCAAGGACCAAAGCCGGCGACGCTCCGCAACGTGACGCTGGCAGGCGCTGCCTGCGCGCCGGCGCTAATTTCTGCGCTCGGAACTGCAACGAAATGTAAGCAAATCCGGATCCACAGCACTCACACCCAGGACCCTGTTTACAGCGCGCAAAATCGGGGACGAATCCGGGGGTAACCAGTCACATTTCCGCAGCGTAACCCCTTATAAATCAACAGGTTGGAATTCCGGCAGGGAGAGGGCCTAGCCACCACGCAAAAAGACGTCGCAAGGCGTTGATGTAAAACACAAAAGCGGCTTTGGCCGCTTTTTGTTTTTCTTCCGTTTTACATCGCGTTTTCGGCACGATTTCGGGTGGAATTGCACGACGGATTTCAGCACTCACAATGGCCTGAAACGACAAGCGCGGCGCGCAACGGGCAAGCGTCAGCAAATCTCGGTCGTTAATCGTTCAGCGCGTCCCCGGCGGCAACAAAGCAGAAGCCCCGCGAAAAGCGGGGCTTCTGCGATCTTCAGCGCGCTTGCGATCATCGCGCTGCGAGATGCGCCTCGATGATCTCAATGTTCGAGCTCGTCACAACGATGCTCGCCATGCGTGCTCATGCCTCCATTGCCACCCGGCGCATCGCCTTCGCCGCCGCCACCATGTTCGCCAGTGCTGCTCGCGTTTCCGGCCAGCGCCGCGTCTTGAGACCGCAGTCCGGGTTCACCCACAACCGCTCAAGGGGAATCGTGCGCTGCGCAACCCGCAGCAGGTGCTGCATGGCAGCCGGCTCCGGCACGCGCGGGCTGTGGATGTCATACACCCCGGGCCCGACATCGTTGGGATAGCCCTCCCGCGCGAAGGCATCGAGCAGCTCCATCGCCGACCGCGCGGTTTCGATGGTGATGACGTCTGCGTCCATCGCAACGATGTGCGTGATGCAGTCGTTGAACTCCGAGTAGCACATGTGCGTATGGACCTGCGTGTCATCCCGCACGCCGGCCGTGGCAAGGCGGAAAGCGTCGACCGCCCAGCGCCAGTAGTCCGCCTGCGCGCTGCGACGTAATGGCAGGCCCTCGCGGAACGCCGGTTCGTCGACCTGGATGATCGCGATCCCGGCCGCCTCCAGGTCCTGCACTTCCTCACGTACCGCCAGCGCGAGCTGGCGCGCAATGCGCGCTCGCGGCAGGTCATCCCGCAGGAACGACCAGCACAGCAGCGTCACCGGCCCGGTGAGCATGCCCTTCACCGGGCGATCCGTCAGCGACTGCGCATAGCGTGCCCAACCCACCGTCATGGGTGCCTTCCGGCGTACCGGCCCGGCAATGATCGGTGGCTTCACGCAGCGGCTGCCGTAACTCTGCACCCAGCCCTGCCGCGTCACCCAGACCCCATCGAGTTGCTCGCCGAAGTACTCCACCATGTCGTTGCGCTCTGCCTCGCCATGCACCAGCACGTCGATATCGAGCAATTCCTGCTCGCGGATAGCGTGCTCGATTTCGGCGGCCATGGCTGCCTGGTAGCCGACAGCGTCGAGCAAGCCCTCGCGATGCGCCGAACGCGCGCTGCGAATGGCCGGAGTCTGCGGGAACGAGCCGATCGTCGTCGTCGGCAGCAGTGGCAATGCCAGCCGTGCCCGTTGCACTGCTATCCGCTGCGCGTACTCCGACTGCCGATGCAGCGCCCGATCGCCGAGCACGCGCACTTGCACGTCCAGGGCATCGTCAGCCGCAGGAGAGGCCTGCCGACGCGCCGCTACCACTTGCTCCGCATCGGCGATCGCGGCCACGATCGCCGGATCGGCAGGACGCCGGAGGGCATCACGCAACAGGCTCACTTCGGCGAGTTTCTGACGCGCGAACGCCAGCGTCGCCCGGCGCTCCGGCGGCAGCCGCTCCTCACCGGCCAGGTCCACGGGCACATGCAGCAGGGACGCCGACGCCGACACCCACAACCGATCGCCCAGCCGCGCGTGCGCCTCGCGCAACAACGACAGGCTCGCACCCAGGTCGTTGCACCAGATACCGCGGCTGTCCACCACGCCCAGCGATAGCACCTTGTACGGCGAATGGCGATCCAGCACGCGGCGCCACTCCTCGCCGGTACGCACCACGTCAATATGCAGGCCGGCGACCGGCAGCGTGGCGACGCAGGACAGGTTGTCCTCCAGCGGGCTGAAGTAAGTCGCCAGCAGCAGGTTCAGGTCGCGACGTTGCAAACGGTGGTAACAGCGCTCGAACGCCTGCTGCCAGTGTGCCGGCAGATCGATGCCGAGGATCGGTTCGTCGAGTTGCACCCACGTCACGCCGAGCGACGCCAACCCCTCGAGCAATTGACCGTAGGCCGGCAGCAGCGCGTCGAGCAGCGACAACTTGTCGAAGACCTGGCCTGGCGTCTTCGCCAGCCACAGCCAGGTGAGGGGACCGGGCAGCACCACCTTCGGCACATGGCCCAGCGCCTGCGCCTCACGCACCTCGGCGTAGAGCCGAGTGCCGTCGGCACGGAACGCCTGAGATGGCACCAGTTCCGGGACGATGTAGTGATAGTTGGTGTCGAACCACTTCGTCATCTCGCAGGCCGCCGCCTCGGGGCCACGGGCGGAGCGGCCACGTGCCATGCGGAAGGCCAGGTCGAGATCGCTGTCGGCCGGCTCGCGGGTGAAGCGCGGGCAGGCAACCCCCAGGCGCAGGGTGTGATCGAGCGTCGTGTCGTAGAAGCTGAAATCGCCGACGGTGACGAAATCCAGCCCGGCCTCCGCCTGCCACTGCCAGTGGCGGCTGCGCAACTCCCGACCCACGGCCTCCAGCGCCGTGAGGTCAATGTCGCCGGCCCAGTAGCGCTCGAGAGCCGCCTTCAGCTCGCGGGCGGCGCCTATGCGAGGAAAACCCAGAACGTGTGCTTTCACGCGTGACTCCTGTACGGGTTGATCAGGCCGGGGAGTCTCTGGCACCCTGCAATTTAGTTAAATCTCATCTTTCTGTACTTTTTGTTGAGGCTGAACTCATGACAGATAGCAGCCTGCCCGGCGTTCGCGCCCTGCACACCCTGCAAACGATTGCCCGCTGCCAGACCCTGGCCGAAGCGGCCGAACGGCTGCACGTCACGCCTTCCGCCCTGTCGCACCAGCTCAAGGAGATGGAAGGGCTGGCCGGCACCCCCCTGATGATCCGGCGCCCCCTGTCGCTGACCCGGGCCGGCGAACGCCTGCTGGCACTGGCGGACACCGTACTGGCCGCCTATGCCGAAGCCGAACGGGACCTGCTGCGGCTGCAGTCCGGCGAGGCTGGCCGCCTGATCCTCGCCATCGAATGCCACAGCTGTTTCGACTGGCTGATGCCCGTGGTCGACGACTTCCGCCACCACTGGCCCGCCGTCAAGCTCGACTTCCGCAGCGCGATGCAGGAAGACGCGCAGCAGGCGCTCGCGCGTGGGGAGCTGGACCTGGTGCTGACCTCCGACCCCGCACGGCTGGACGGCATCACGGCATTGCCACTGTTCGACTACGAGTCGGTACTGCTGGTGGCGCCATCGCATCCACTGGCCGGGCGTTCCTGGGTACGGCCCGCAGATCTCGCGGACGAAACACTGATTGCCTACCCGGTAGACGAGTCGCGCCTCGACCTGTTCCGCGCCTTCCTCACCCCTGCCGGCGTGCGACCGGCACGTGTGCGCCACGCGGAACTCACCTCGCTGGTCGTGCAACTGGTGGCCAGCGGACACGGTGTCGCCGCACTGCCGCGCTGGGTCGCGCAGGAATATCTCGAGCGTGGCCGGGTGCAGGCGATCACCCTGGGCAACGGCGCCTGGTGCACGTTGTCCGCCGCCGTGCGGGAGCAGGACCTCGCGCTGGGCTACCTCAGGGACTTCATTGCCAGCGCGCGCGACGCCTGCCTGGCGACACTGCACGGCGCCCGGCTGGTTGACTCGCGCCAGCCTGACGCCGGCCCGCGCTAGAGCACCGTCGGATTCGGGGCATCACCATAGACTTCGACCGGATCAAAGGTCTTCGACTGCTCGACGAAAACCAGCGCGGGCCTGCCATCCACGGTATCCACCTTGCGATAGAAGCACGAGCGGAACCCGACGTGGCAACTCGCGCCGGAACCGCCCACGTCGACGCGCAGCCACACCGCGTCCTGGTCGTCGTCGATGCGCAGTTCCGCCACGCGCTGCACCAGGCCGCTGCACGCGCCCTTGTGCCACAAGGCACGCCGCGACCGGCTCCAGTAGTGCGCCTCGCCGGTCTGTATCGTCAGTGCAAGCGCTTCGGCATTCATGTACCACAACATCAGTACATCACCGCTGGTCGCGTCCGTGGTGACGCACGGAATCAGACCTTCGGCGTCGAAACGCGGCGCGAGCTCATGGCCCTCTTCAACCTGCTCTACCGACAGCCGGCGGGAGAAGGGTTCTGCTGCCTGGTTATCGTGCGGGGCGCCGTGATCACGGTTGGAACTCATCCTGGATATCCTCAATTGCCTGTCGCTGCCGACTCGCGCGCTGCTGGAGTCTCAAGGAACGCCACCGGTTGGCCGCGCGCCTCGCCCACCACCACCTCGTCGCGCACCGCGACGTGACCGCGAACGACCGTGGCCACCGGCCAGCCGGTCACGTCCATTCCGTGATACGGCGTCCAGCCGCACGGGCTGGCGATCCACTCGTTACGGATGGTGCGCCGCGCCCTCAGGTCCACCAGCGTGAGGTCCGCGTCGAACCCGACCGCGATGCGCCCCTTGCCCTCGATGCCAAAGACGCGCGCCGGACCGGCGCTGGTGAGGTCCACCAGCCGCGCGAGACCCAGGCGGCCGTGATGCACGTGATCGAGCATTACCGGCAACAGCGTCTGCACACCGGTCATGCCACTGGGCGACTGCGGATACGGGCGGGCCTTCTCGTCGCGGGTATGTGGCGCATGGTCGCTGCCGATCACATCGACGACACCCTCCCTCAAAGCACGCCACAGACCTTCCTGGTGCGCACGGTCACGCACCGGCGGATTCATCTGCGCCAGGGTCCCCAATCGCTCGTAGCACTCCGGCGCGCACAGCGTCAGATGGTGCGGCAGCACTTCCACGGTGACCCGGCGCTTGTGGCCCGCAAGAAATGCCATCTCGTCCGCGGTCGAGACATGCAGCACGTGCAGGCGCCGGCCTGTTTCGCCGGCGATACCCACAATTCGTCGCGTCGCCAGCAGCGCGCTCTCGACATCGCGCCAGTGCGGGTGCACCGACACGTCGCCGGACAGCTCAGCCAACGACCGGCGCGCACGCAGCCTGGCCTCGTCCTCCGCGTGCACGGCAAGGCGCCGGCGACCGTTGCCGAGGATGCGTCGCAGCACGGCGTCCTCGTCGGCCAGCAGGTCGCCGAACGAACTGCCCATGAAGACCTTCACACCGGCACAACCGGGCAGCAGCTCGAGCTCACCCAGTTGTTCCGCATTGACGGCGGACCCACCGATGTAGAACGCGTAATCGCACCACGCGCGCGCCCGCGCGCGGTCGAGTTTGTCCTGCAAATCCTGTGGCCAGAGCGTGAGCGGGTTCGTGTTGGGCATCTCGAAGACGGCAGTGACGCCACCGAGTACCGCGCCGCGCGTCCCGGATTCAAGCGTCTCCTTGTGCACGAGCCCCGGCTCGCGGAAGTGCACCTGCGAGTCGATTACCCCCGGCAGCACGTGCAGCCCGCGCGCGTCGATCACGTCATCGGCAGTCCAGCGGGACAACTCCCCCAGCGCGACGATGCGCCCGTCCGCGCAGGCGACGTCGATCCGCTCGGCACCGCCAGGCGTCATCACCGTCCCGCCACGCACGACCAGGTGCGCATGGCGCCTGTCGCCGGGATGGCCAACCGCATCAGTCACCGGACGCCTCCGGAACGACTTGCCGACGGGCATGGACCGCCTGCCAGGCCGCCGCACGACGCTGCGCGGCCGCCGACGCATCGGGCGCCCGGGTTGCCTCACGCAGGTGGGTGACCGCCGGCATCAGAGCCATGGCGCCCAGATCCGCGCCCTCGCGCGTTCGCAGCGCCACCGTGCCGTTTTCCATTTCCTTGCCACCCACCACCAGCAGGAAGGGCACGCGCTGCAGCGCGTGCTCGCGCACCTTGTAGCCAATCTTCTCATTGCGCGTATCTGCCTCGGCGCGCAGGCCCTCGGTCCGAAGCAGTTGGGCCACATCACGCGCATAGCCGGCATGCTGGTCGGTGATCGACGCCACCACGACCTGGCGCGGCGACAACCACGCCGGCAGCACGCCCGCGTGATGCTCGATCAGGATCCCGGTGAAACGCTCCAGCGAGCCGAGTACCGCACGGTGCAGCATGACCGGCCGCTGGCGCTGGCCGTCTTCGTCGACATAGTGGATGCCGAAACGTTCCGGCAGGTTCATGTCGACCTGCACGGTGCCGCACTGCCAGTCGCGGCCGATGGCGTCGCGCAACACGAACTCCAGTTTCGGGCCGTAGAACGCACCCTCGCCGGGATTGAGCTCACAGGCCAGGCGCAGGCCTTCCAGCGCGTTCACCAGCGAGGACTCCAGCAAGTCCCAGGTTGCCTCGTCGCCGATGCGGTTGTCCGGGCGGGTGGACAACTTGATGCGCACGTCGTCGAAACCGAAATCCCGGTAAACCGCCAACACGAGCTGGATCACCTGCCGGCACTCGTCCAGCAGTTGCGACGGCGTGCAGTAGAGGTGGGCATCATCCTGGGTGAAGTGGCGCACGCGCAGCAAACCGTGCAGCGACCCGGAAGGCTCGTAGCGGTGCACCTTGCCGAACTCAGCCATGCGGATCGGCAGGTCGCGGTAGCTCTTGAGGCCGTGTTCGTACAGCAACACGCTGCCCGGGCAACTCATCGGCTTGAGCGCCAGCGAGCGTTCGTCCTCGGTGGTCGTGGTGAACATGTGGTCGCGGTAGTTGTGCCAGTGCCCGGAAATCTCCCAGAGACTGCGGTCCATGACGTCCGGCGAGTTCACCTCGATGTAGCCGGCGTTGTCATGGCAACGACGCATGGAGGCAATCAGTTGCTGGAACACCGTCCAGCCATCCGGGTGCCAGAACACCGCGCCCGGCGCCTCCTCGTGGAAGTGGAATAGATCGTGCACGCGCCCGAGCCGGCGGTGATCGCGCTTTTCTGCTTCCGCCAGTCGCTGCAGGTGCGCAGCAAGCGATTTCGCATCTGCCCAAGCGGTGCCGTAGACCCGCTGCAGTCCTTCGTTGCGGGCATCGCCGCGCCAGTAGGAACCGGACAGCGTCGTCAGCTGAAAGTGGCGCAGGAAACGGGTGTTTGGCACGTGCGGGCCGCGACACATGTCCACGTACTCTTCGTGAAAGTACAGGCCAAAAGCGGTCTCCGCCGGCATGTCCTCGATCAGGCGGAGCTTGTATTCCTCGTTGCGCGAACGGAACAACGCCACCGCCTCGTCACGCAGCGTCATGCGCTTGATGACGTCGTATTCCTTGTCGATCAACTCCCGCATTCGCGCTTCGATGGCCGCAAGGTCATCAGGCGTAAACGGCCGCTCGAAGGCAATGTCATAGTAGAAGCCGTTCTCGATCACCGGGCCGATCACCATCTGCGCGCCGGGGAACAACTGCTTGACTGCGTGCCCGACGAGGTGGGCGCAGGAATGGCGAATGATGTCGACACCATCCGGCTGCGACGGAGTGACGATCTGGATTTCAGCATCTTCACTGACCGTATCGGACAAGTCAGCCAGCCGGCCATTGATGCGGCCGGCCAC
This sequence comes from Gammaproteobacteria bacterium, assembly GCA_046566505.1. Classification (GTDB taxonomy): domain Bacteria; phylum Pseudomonadota; class Gammaproteobacteria; order Pseudomonadales; family JADFDG01; genus JADFDG01. Next base: position 36,013 of record JBKHWN010000121.1, on the reverse strand, counting down.
CGCGTGCTTTGCCAGACCCGGCCCGATGGCCGCGGCAATCGTGGCCAGCGTGGCCGGGGCGTCAAAGGAGAGACGGCGACCGTCCGGCAGGGTGATGGTGACCATGGCTTGCTCTGCTGAATTCATGCGGGCTCAGAACTCGTTCTGGATTTTCTTGTAACCCACGACCAACCGGTTGTTGGTACGCGAGACGTCCTCGGAGAAGCCCCGCGCATCGGGGGTCACCTTGGGAATGTCGGCCAGGTCGGTGGCCGGCCCGATACGCTCGGTGGACGGCACATAGAAGCCCGGCGGCAGGTCGCGACCGTCCACCACGGCGTTGTGCCTCACCACGCAGCCATCACCAACGGTGCAGTTGAACAGCACGCTGTTGAAGCCGATGAACACGTCTGCACCGACGTGGCATGGCCCGTGCACGATCGCGCGATGCGCGATCGACGTGCGCGTACCGATCGTGACGCGCGCACCGGATTTCGAGTGGATGACCACGCCGTCCTGGATATTGGCGTGGGCGCCGATGACGACGGGCTCCATGTGCCCGTCCGCGTCCACTTCATCGGCACGGATCACGGCGTAGGGTCCGATGAACACGCCCTCCTCCACCACCACGCGACCGCACAGGATCGCCGTCGGATCAACAAAGGCGTCAGGATGCACCTGGGGAATGTCGCCCCGGGGGTTGCGCCGGATCATGTGTGCCCCTCAGACTCAGGCGACCGCATCGTGCGGATGCAGGCTCTCCAGGTGGCGTACCTTGACTTCACGCGCGGCGTAGCGATCCACCAGCGCATGCTCGATTCGGCGCGCCGCGTCCTCCACGAACATCAGGTTCTCGCCGTTCAGCCGTGCGAAGGCCTGCTCGTCCGCGCGCCGCACCGCGGTCTGCGTCGGCGTACCCAGCGCCTGCTCAACGCGATCGATCAAGGGAATGAATCCGAACGACGGCGTGCCCGCGCCCACACCCACACTCACATCGGCCTGGCTGCGCTGGCTGTGTGGCGTGGCCAGGCTGGCGTTTTCCTTCAACCAATCCGCGACCGCGGCGACCGTGATGTCACCGGCCCCGGCGAAGTCGTCCCGGAAGTGGCGTTCAACCAACTGCCGCGACAAGGCCGCCGAACACGGGCAGGTTGACGAATATTCGACCTGCACGCCGGCGCGCAGGGCGATCCTTTCTTCCGCGACCTGCGCCTCGACGAACGCCGGGTACGATTTCCAGCCCGCCACGCCCTCGGACACCAATGCCGGGCGGCGCACCAGGATGTCGAACGCCAGGCGCAGGCGCGCACGGCGCGTGCCGCAGTCACCATGGCTCGCGATCATGTCCTCCAGGAGCCCCGGCAGCCGCCCCGGCACCAGCGGCCGGTCTCCCAGCTGCGATTCCAGCAGCTGATACAGGCGCGACATGTGAATGCCCTTCACGTGCGCCAGCGGTAGATCCACCTGGATGTCGGCGCGCGCATGCAGCGAGCGCCCGCAGCCAGGCTCATCAAGCACGACAGGCAGGTCGATGCCCCGCATGCCCACCCACTTCAGTGGCACGCTGGCGGCAGTCAGGTTCTCGCGGGAGACATCGGGCATCGCGGCGGCGTTCATGTATCAGTCTTTCCTTCGTTCTGGGTCTGGCACGCGGCACAGGTGCCATGCATCTCGATAGCCACACGCTCGGCCACGAAACCGAGACTTTGGGTGACGGTGGCTAGCATCTGTTGCACCGACGGGTCGACCTGTTCGTCAACGTGGCCGCAGCGGTCACAGATTGTGACGGCGGGCGTGGCATCCGATCCGGACGGCGCGCAGGCGATATAGGCATTCATCGATTCAATGCGGCGCACCAGCCCCAGATCAACCAGGCACGCCAACGCACGGTACACCTGCGTCGGCGCACCGAACCTCGATTTCTCCAGCAATTCGTACGCCCCGAGCGGAACGCTGGCGCGTTGCAGCAACGTCAGGACGACCTGCTGGTTCGGGGTGAGATCACCGGGCATCGTCACGGCTCCTGGCAAACGGGCAGGTCACGCCTGCGCGGATTCCCACGCCGGAAACGGATCCGGCAACCTTCTCCAGCCATCCCGCCCGCGCGCCATTTCTTCATCGGTGAGCAAGCAGGCATCCAGCGCCGCCACCATCGCCTCGCGGTCCAGCCCCTGGCCGATGAACACCAGTTCCTGGCGCCGGTCGCCGAACGGCTCCTGCATGCGCGCTTCGATGATCGCCACGGTTTCCGCGTCCTGCGGCCAGTGCTCCCGCGGGATCGACGCCCACCAGGCGCCGGCGGGACCGTGTTGCATGATGCCGCCGGCCTGCTGCCAGTTGCCGGCGTAGTGGAAGCGTGTCGCGAGCCAGAAATAGCCCTTGGAACGCAGCAGGCGGCCGTGACCAAACCCGCCGTGCAGGAAATCGTGGAAGCGCTGCGGGTGAAACGGACGGCGTGCGCGGTACGCGAAACTGCCGATCCCGTACTCCTCGGTCTCCGGCACGTGCTCGCCACGCATTTCGCGCAGCCAGCCCGGTGCCTGCTGCGCCTCCTCGAAACTGAACCGACCGGTATTGAAGATCCACTCTGGCCTCGCCTGACCGTTCTGCATCGCGTGAATGTCGGCGCGCGGATTCAGGGTGCGGAGCATCGACACCAGTTCGTCGGCCGCATCCTGCGAGATCAGGTCGGCCTTGCTCACCAGGATCACGTCGGCGAATTCGATCTGGTCGATCAGCAACTGCGCCACGTTGCGCTCGTCGTCCTCGCCCAGGGATTCGCCGGCTTCCTTTAGCGACTGCGCTTCGTGGTAATCGCGCAGGAAGTTCACGCCATCGACCACCGTGACCATGGTGTCCAGGCGCGCGATATCCGAGAGGCTGGTGCCGCTTTCCTCGTCACGGAAGGTGAAGGTTTCCGCGATCGGCAGCGGCTCGGCGATGCCCGTGCTCTCGATCAGCAGGTAGTCAAAGCGACCCTCGCGGGCGAGGCGACCCACTTCCTGCAGCAGGTCTTCGCGCAGCGTGCAGCAGATGCAGCCGTTGGAGAACTCCACCAGCCGCTCCTCGCCGCGGGTGACGCCGATGCCGTCGGCCACGCTGGCGGCGTCGATGTTCACCTCGCTCATGTCGTTGACGATGACGGCGATACGGCGGCCGTGGCGTTCGCGCAACAGGCTGTTGAGCAGGGTGGTCTTGCCGGCCCCGAGGAAGCCCGAGAGGACAGTCACGGGCAGGCGGGTGTCGGCGGTGTTCATGGCGATGGCGGTACCGGGCTTGGGTCGGGACTCGAATGTTATGTTATAACATCGTCGATCGACCATCCCTCGCCCGCACCATGGACACACAACTCCTGCTCATCCTCATTGCCAGCCAGTTCATCGGGCTGGCCGGCGTACTGACTGCGGCCCTCACCACGTGGCATATCAGCGACGCCGGCGCCCGCCGGCTGGTGGCGTTCGCCGCCGGGACCATGCTGGCCATGGCCCTGCTGGACATCCTGCCGGAGGCCCTCGCGCTCGGCGGCGCCGACACCGTCATGCCGCTGGTATTGGCCGGGTTGCTCGGTTTCTTCACGCTGCAGAAGCTGTCGCTCTGGCGCCACGCACACGTGCATGACACCGCGGCCGTGAACGCGGCAACCAACATCACAAGCGCCGCGCACGCGCCCCGCTCGCACATCGGCTGGACGATCGTGGCCGGCGACGGCCTGCACAACTTCACCGACGGCGTACTCATTGCCGCCGCCTTCATGGCAGACACCCACCTGGGCTGGCTCACCACGCTGGCGATCGTCGCCCACGAAATCCCGCAGGAAACCGGTGACTTCCTCGCCCTGCGCTGGGCGGGATACAGCGCCCGCCAGGCGCTGGGCCTGAACCTGCTCGCCAGCCTGCCGGCGGTGATCGGCGGCGCGCTCGCCTGGGCGATGCTGCAGCAGGCCGCGTCACTGCTGCCGTACGTGCTGGCGATCTCCGCCGCGAGCTTTCTGTACATCGCGATTTCCGACCTGCTGCCGGCACTGAACCGCGAATGGTGTGCACGTGAGACCACCTGGCACCTGGCGCTCATCGGCGCCGGCATTGCACTCATCCACCTGCTGCACCACGTACTCCCGGGAGATTGACGATGTCTTCGACTGTGACGCCTGCAGCGACGTCTGCCGCCACGCCGGCCGGCTTGCCGGGCCCGGCGCTGGCCATCGACGCCCTGCGTTTCCGGCGCGGAACGCGGGTCATCCTCGACATCGATTCGCTGTCGCTCGAAGCCGGCGCCAGTTGCGCCGTTCTCGGCCCGTCCGGCTGCGGCAAGAGCACGCTCATGCACCTGGTCGCCGGCCTGCTGAGCCCGGCACAGGGACGCGTCCTGGTCGCCGGGCAGGACATCCACGCGCTGCAAGGCAGTGATCGCGACCGCTTCCGCGGCGCGCACATCGGCATCGTGTTCCAGCGACTGCACCTGCTGCCATCGCTCACGCTGCGGCAAAACCTGCTGCTGGCCGGGCGGCTCGGCGAAAGTGCCGAGGCCAACGCGCGCATTGATGCCCTGCTCTCCGCGCTGGGCCTCGACCACCTCGCCAACGCGCGGCCCTCCGCGCTCAGCCAGGGCGAAAGACAGCGCGCGGCCATCGCGCGCGCGGTCATCCACCGTCCCGCCCTCGTGCTTGCCGACGAGCCGACATCCAGCCTGGATGACGCCAACACGGCGCGCGTGATGGAACTGCTGCTCGAGCAGACGCGGGCCTGCGGCGCAGCATTGCTGGTGGTGACGCACGACCTGCGCGTACGCGAGCGCGTCGGCACGCAACTGACGCTGGAAGCGCGGCCGTGAATATCTGCAGTCTCGCTGTGGCCAACCTGCGTACGGCGCCGCTGACCACCGCCACGAACGTATTGCTGCTCGGCCTCGGCCTCGCGGCGCTGCTGATCCTGTTCCTCGTGTCGCGGCAGGTGACGGAGGCCGTGACGCGTGACGCCGCCGGCGTCGACCTCGTGATCGGCGCGAAGGGAAGCCCGGTGCAACTGGTGCTGTCGAGCCTGTACCACGCAGACGTACCGACGGGGAACATTCCGCTGGCCGAGGCGCAGCGCTGGATGGACGACATCGACGTCGCCATGGCGATCCCGCTGGCGCTGGGCGACACTTATCGCGGCCATCGCATCGTCGGCACGACGCCGGACTACATCGGCCTTTACAACGGCCACGTCGCTACCGGGCGTGCCTGGCAGGCACCGATGGAACTTGTCATCCGCGCCGACGTCGCCGCCCGGCATGGCCTGAAGCCCGGCGACAGCATCGTCGGTGCGCACGGGCTCAGCGACCTGTCCGAACACCATCACGATCATCCCTACGAGGTTGTCGGCGTGCTCGCGCGCACCGGCACCGTGCTCGACCGCGTGCTGGTGACCGGCGTGGAAAGCGTGTGGGCGGTGCATGGGCAGGCGCACCACCGGCACGAAGGCGACGACCACGAAGACGATGACCACACCGACGTGGCGCACGAGCACGAGCACGAGCACAAAGCGCACGGACAGGATGCGGACCACGACCACGCAGACACCGACGCAGCCGAGGCCGACAACGCCGAAATCACCGCCGTACTGATCCGCTACCGCTCGCCACTGGCCGCAACGCGCTTGCCGATGGCGATCCAGCGCCAGTCCGGGCTGCAGGCCGCGGCGCCGCCCGTGGAACTGGCGCGCGTGCTGCGGATTGTCGGCGCCGGGCTCGACGGCCTGCGCGCCTTCGCCGTGTTGTTGCTGGTGGTGGCCGCGTTCAGCGTCTTCGTTGCGCTGTACAACGCGCTGAAGGCGCGGCAGGTGGACATCGCCGTGCTGCGCTGCCTCGGCGCCACCCGCTTCGATGTCCTCTGCCTGCTGCTGATCGAAGGCCTGCTGCTCGCCGCCGGCGGCATCCTTGTCGGCCTGTTGCTCGGTCACGGCGGCGTTGCGCTCGCCGGCCAGTGGCTGGCCGACAGCGGCTCGCTGCGTCCCGACCCCTGGGCGTTCTATCCGGCAGAGGCGCTGCTGCTGGCGACGACCATCGCCTTGTCGATGCTTGCCGCGTTGTTGCCGGCGATGCAGGCCTATCGCACCGACGTCGCCGACACGCTGTCGAGGGATGCGTGAGGCGGCTGGCCGATATACGATGGCATTTGCTTCGCGCCCTGCTCATCGCGTGGTTGCTGCTCAGCGTGGCCGGTTTCGCCCGCGGCGCACCAGCGACCGTATCCATCGAACTCTCGTCGGAGAACGGCTACACCGATCCGCAGGGCCGCTGGATCGTCGATGTGATGGAAGGCGACTACGCGTGGCTGAACGTGGAAATCCGCGATGCGCGGAAACGGCCGCTGAAAGGCGTGCGCCCGCAGGTGAAGCTCGCAGGCGCAAGCCGCCTGGACCTGCAGGACGGCGGCAGTGACGAATCCGGCACCTACATCGTCGGCGTGATGGCCGCGCGCATGGGCGAGGAACGCCTGACGGTCAGCCACGGTGGCGTCCGTCGCGAGGCGATCCTGAACATCATCAGCCGGAAGGCCGCCGGCTTCGACGGCTTTGATGCGCTCGACGGCGTTGTGCCCTGGAAGACCCTGCAGCAGACCACGGTGAGCTTCGCGGCGACCGGCGCGACGCTGGCGACGTTTCCCGCGCAGGTTTCAGTACTCAATGGGACGAAGGTTCGCCTGATCGGCTTCATGGTTCCGCTCGAGTCTGAAGAAAGGCAGAAGCACTTCCTGCTCACCTCGACACCACCGAGTTGCTTCTTCCACGTGCCGGGCGGACCGGCGGGCGCCGTCGAGGTTTTCGCCCCGGCCGGCATTCGCATCAGCTGGGACCCGATCCTGCTGGAAGGCACGCTGGAGACGCTGGAAAAAAGCGATGTCGGCGTGGTGTATCGCCTCAAGGGAGCCGTGCTCAAGCCGCTCAAATCGCGCTGACCTTCCCACGCGCTTTGGCGTTCAGTTGCTCACGCAGAGATGCAACAAGATGTGCGCAAACCCGAGGCTGGCGCACCCCCTCCGAAGGCCCTGCTTGCAGCGAGGAAAATCGGGGCCAAATCCGGGGGTAACCCGTCATTATCCGCAATGGAATCCTTTATAAATCAACAAGATGGAATTCCGGCCGGGAGAGGGCCTAGCCACCACGCAAAAAGACGTCGCAAGGCGTTGATGTAAAACACAAAAGCGGCTTTGGCCGCTTTTGTGTATTTTGGGCCAATTGACGCGCAGTTTTCCCCGGAACACAGCGAATCTCAGCCCGCCATTTCGAGTGCCGATTGGTCACTATTTGATCGCTGCGTCGGCGTGTGGCGAACAGCCCGGATGTCGCGGTTTTTTTTCGCGGCACACGCGTTTGGCATCGGCTTGCACCGATCCCCCCCCGGAGGATAGCATGTATTGCTCACTCGTCAGATAAAGCCCGACGTGAAAAAGCTCTCCCGGCAATCGCGCCCCTACATTGCCCTGCTCGCACTGCTTGCCCTGCTGCTGACCGGGCAGGTCGACGGGCTGCACCTGCACGCCAGCGATTCGCACGATGGCCACGCCGACATCCATCTCAGCGCCGACGCACACTTCGTGCAAGCGGACGACCATCACGCGGTCGTGCCCGTCGTTAATCTCGGTGCCCAGGATGACCTCAGGCACCATCAACCACTGGATGACCAGCCTTTCGCAACAGCAAAGGTCCTGGCCGTCGTCCTGCCGCCCATCCAGGGCCCGCCGCCGACCGCACAACCGCCAGCCGACTTCCATCCGCGTTTCGCCTCCCGCCTCCCGCCTTCGCGGGCGCCACCACTCGCCTCCTGATCAGACCTGTTTAGCGGAGGGCGCAGCCTGACCTGCGTCTTCCGGTCGTCGATCCGGAGGATTCATGAAGCTCGTCCCTATCGGGCGCCCGCTGCTGCTGGGCGTCCTTGCCTGTCTGCCCCTGTCCGGCCTTGCTGCCGAAACCCTGACCTTGCCGGCCGCCGTCGAGCGTGTGCTGGGGAAACACCCCCAACTCGTTGCCAGTGCCACCGCGCTGGACGCCAGCGAGATTGAAGCGCGCGAGGCCGCGCGACCGTTCAACCCGGAACTTTCGCTGGCCGTTGAGAATGTGCTCGGTTCCGGCACCTACACCGGAACCGATGCCATGGAGACGACACTGGCCATCAGCCAGACTCTCGGCATGGCCCAGCGACGAGCGCGATCGCAGGCAGCAGATGCCAACACCGCTGTCGCACGCAGCGAGCTGTCCATCCTGCGGCTGGACCTGTCCGCCCGGACGGCGAGGGCCTTCGTTGATGTCGTCGCCGCGCAGGAGCGCCTCGCGCTTGCGGAGAAGACTGCGGCACTGGCCCACACGACGCGCGAAACCCTCGATGCCCGCGCGGCGGCAGCGCGCGCCACGCTGGCCGAACGCAATCGAGCCCGGATGGCGGGCGAGCAGGCCGCACTGGCGATCACCGCCCGGCAACGGGAACTCGAGGCCACAAGGACAGCACTGTCGACCCTGTGGGGCTCGCTCGACCCGGACTTCTCGCGGGCAGATGCGAACATTTACCTGCTGCCAGACATTGTCGATGTCGTCACCCTTCGCAGCCGCCTGTCGACGAGCCCATTGATCGAGGCATCCCAGGGCGAGCAGCGCCTGTACGACGCGGAAGTTCGCGTGGCGAAGGCCGAAGCCCGTCAGCCGCTGACCTTGAGCGCGGGCATCCGTGATTTCGCCGGCACCGGCGATAACGCCTTCGTGCTGGGCGCCTCGATGCCCCTGGCCCTTTTTGAGCGCAACCGCAGCGGCGTCGCCCGCGCCGAGGCCAACCGCGCCATGGCACAGGCAAAGCTCGAGGCCAATCGCCTGGACCTCGAGCGCCGTGTGCTGAAACTTCACGGCGACCTCGTGCAGACAGGCACCGAGTTCGCCACGCTGCGTGAACGCCTACTGCCTCTCGCACAGGAAGCCCTGGAGCAAACGCGCTACGGCTTCGACCGCGGCCGTTTCTCCTACCTCGAACTGGCGACCGCCCAGCACGACCTTATCGACACCGAACTGGCCGCCGTCGAGGCCGCCGCCCGATACCACTCGCTGCTCGCCGAGCTGGAAGCCCTAACCGGCATCGCATTGGCACAGCCCGCTAGCACCGTGGGAGAAAATCCATGAACAAGTCGATCATCCTGATTTTGACCACGCTCGCGCTGGTCGCCTGCGACCGACCGGATCAAAACGCAGCCGGACACGGCGAATCCGGGCACGATGTCGAGGCGACGTCGGCCGAGATTTTCGTCAAGGGGCCGCACGGCGGAAAGCTGTTCACCAACGGTGACTTCGCCCTGGAAATGACGATCTTCGAAAGTGGCGTGCCACCCGAATTCCGGGTGTTCCTCTTCCGTGACGGAAAGCCGCTGCCGCCGGATGCCGCCGCGGTGACCATCACGCTCGGCCGCCTCGACGGTGAAAAGAACGTTCACAACTTCAAGCCAACCGACGACTACCTGCGCGGCGACCAGGTGGTGACTGAGCCACACTCCTTCGATGTGGAGATCGTTGCCAGTGAATCCGGAAGGACTCACCGCTGGGCCTTCGCAAGTTACGAAGGGCGAACCGTCATCGAGGAAGCCGCCGCCGACAGCGCGGGCATGGATTTCGCGCAAGCTGGCCCCGCCACCCTGCGCCAGAGGCTGGCGCTTTACGGCGCGATCCAGCCCGACCCGGACCGCGTTCGCAAGGTGACGGCACGCTACCCGGGGCTGGTGCGCAGCGTGAAGCGACAGGTCGGTGATCAGGTGAAAGCCGGCGAGACCCTCGCCACCGTGGAAAGCAACGAAAGCCTGCAAACCTACGCGGTGACCTCGCCGATCGCGGGCGTGATAACCGAGCGGGCTATCAACGTAGGGGAAACCACTGGCGACGCTCCCTTGTTCGTCGTCGCGGACCATTCCCGTGTCGTTGCCGAACTCAGCGTGTTCCCGCGCGACCGCACGCAATTGCGCACCGGACAGTCCGTGCACATCAAGGCAGCTGACGGCGCTCAGGCCGGGAGTGGAAAGATCAGTGCGCTCACCGCCGCGCCGGCCAACACCGCCGGCCAGATGCTGGTTGCCCGTATCCCGCTGGCCAATGGTGACCACACCTGGGTGCCGGGGCAGTTCATCACCGGCCATGTGGTGGTGGGCGAGACCAAAGTGCCGCTCGCCGTGGCCAACGAGGGCCTGCAGGCGTTCCGCGACTTCACCGTGGTGTTCGCTCAGGTCGGCAATACCTACGAGGTCCGCATGCTGGAACTCGGACGCAGCGACGGCGTGATGACGGAAGTGCTCGGCGGTATCAAGCCCGACACCACCTATGTCACCACCAACAGCTACCTCATCAAGGCCGACGTCGAGAAATCCGGCGCGAGCCATGACCACTGAGGTGCGCCATGCTTGAACGAATCATTGAACTGTCGATACGCAACCGCTGGCCAGTCATGGTGCTGGTCGCCCTCGTGGCGGCTATCGGCTTCTGGAATTTCGGGCGGCTCCCCATCGACGCCGTGCCCGACATCACCAACGTCCAGGTGCAGATAAACACCGAGGCACCTGGCTATTCGCCGCTGGAAGCCGAGCAGCGCGTGACTTTCGTGGTCGAGAACGCGATGGCCAGCCTGCCACGGTTGGCCTATACGCGCTCGGTGTCGCGGTACGGCCTGTCGCAGGTCACCGTGATCTTCGAGGACGGGACCGACATCTACTTCGCGCGCCAGCGCATCGCCGAGCGCCTGCAGCAGATCGGCGGCCAGTTGCCACCCGGACTGGTGCCTGAAATGGGCCCGATCGCCACCGGCCTCGGCGAGATCTTCATGTTCACCGTCGACGCCGACCCGGCCGCGCGCAAGGCGGACGGCACGCCCTGGGCAAGCGATGACCTGAAGTCGATCATGGACTGGGTAATCCGGCCCCAGATGTCGCGCGTCGATGGCGTCACCGAGATCAACAGCATCGGTGGCCACCAACGCCAGTACCTCGTGGCACCGCTGCCGGAACGCCTGCTCGCCTACGGGGTCACGCTGCGCGACCTCGCCAACGCAGTAGCCGCGAACAACGCCAACATCGGCGCCGGCTACATCGAGCGCAACGGCGTGCAGTACCTCGTGCGCGTACCCGGCCAGGTCGACACGCTCGACGACATCCGCCGCATCGTGGTCACGCAGCGCGGCGGCGCACCGGTCACCGTGGGCGACCTGGCGGAGGTGAGCCTGGGCCGCGACCTGCGTAATGGCGCGGCCACCATGAACGGTCGCGAGGTGGTGCTGGGCACGGTGTTCATGCTCATGGGCGAGAACAGCCGCACGGTATCCAGGCGGAGCGCCGAGGCGCTGGCAGCGGTTCAGCCGTCGCTGCCGGAAGGCGTCACCGTCAATGCGGTCTACGACCGTTCAACGCTGGTCGAGAAGACGATCGCCACCGTCGGCCTCAACCTGTTCGAAGGCGCGGTCCTGGTGATTGCCGTGCTGTTCGTGCTGCTGGGCAACCTTCGCGCGGCGCTGATCACAGCGATGGTCATCCCGCTGTCCATGCTCATGACGGTAACCGGCATGGTCGCCAACCGGGTCAGCGGCAACCTGATGTCTCTCGGTGCGCTGGATTTTGGCCTGATCGTCGACGGCGCCATCATCATCGTCGAGAACTGCCTGCGCCGGCTGGCGCTCGCGCAGCAGGACGGAACCCGTGCGCTGCCGCTCAACGAGCGACTGGAGGTGGTACGCGCGGCCACCGCCGAAGTGATCCGACCGGGCACATTCGGTGTATTCATCATCATGGTGGTTTACCTCCCGATCTTTGCCCTCAGCGGTATCGAGGGAAAGATGTTCCATCCGATGGCGTTCACCGTGGCCGCCGCACTCACGGCCGCGCTGATTCTGTCGATCACCTTCGTGCCGGCGGCCGTCGCGCTGTTCGTGACCGGCAAGGTTGACGCACACGAAGGGCGGGCGATGACGGCGGTACGCGAGCGCTACCGCCCGCTGCTGCTGCGCGCCCTCGCGCAGCCGGCGCAGGTCATCGGCATCGCGCTGGTCCTGTTTGCCGGCTCACTGCTACTGGCCACGCGGTTGGGCAGCGAGTTCGCGCCCAACCTCGACGAAGGCGACATCGCCCTGCATGCGCTGCGCATTCCTGGTACCGGCATCCAGCAGTCAGTGAACATGCAGAAGCAACTGGAGGAGGCAGTGCGTACGCTGCCGGAGGTGGACAAGGTGTTCGCCAAGGTCGGTACGCCGGACGTCGCCACCGACCCGGTGCCGCCCAGCGTCGCCGACACCTTCGTCACCCTCAAGCCACGCGACGAATGGCCGGACCCGGGCAAACCGAAGAGCGCGGTGATCGCTGACCTCGAAGCCGCCATTGCGCGCGTGCCGGGCAGCAAGTACGAGATCACCCAGCCGATCCAGATGCGTTTCAACGAGTTGATTTCCGGGGTGCGCGCGGACGTCGCCGTCAAGGTCTACGGCGACGACCTCGAAACGCTGGCGGCGCTGGGCGAACAACTGGAATCGGTGGTGGGTAGCGTCGAGGGTGCCGCCGATGTCCAACTGGAGCACATCACCGGCCTGCCGGTGCTCACCGTCACCCCTCGGCGCGAATTGCTCGCACGCTACGGCCTCAACATCGCCGACCTGCAGGCGCTGGTGGGCACCACCATCGGCGGCGAGACCGTTGGCGAGGTGTTCGAGGGCGACCGTCGTTACGACCTCGTGGTGCGTCTGCCCGAATCGCTGCGCCAGGACCCGGCGGTGATCGAGCGGCTTCCGGTGCCGCTGCCGGGCGGTGGCTTTGTGCCGCTCGGCGAAGTGGCAACCATTGAGGTCGTGGTCGGCCCCAACCAGGTCAACCGCGAGAACGGCAAACGCCGCGTCGTGGTCACGGCCAATGTGCGCGGGCGCGATCTCGGCGGTTTTGTCGAGGACGTTCGCGCACGGGTCGGCGAGGAGGTCGAGATTCCGCCGGGTTACTGGGTGCACTACGGTGGCACCTTCGAGCAGTTGCTGTCGGCCACGGCGCGCCTGCAGGTGGTGGTGCCAGTCGGCCTGCTGCTGATCTTCGGGCTGCTCTATGCCGCATTCCGCTCGGGCCGGGACGCGCTGCTGGTGTTTTCCGGCGTGCCACTGGCGCTCACCGGCGGCATCCTCGCGTTATGGCTGCGTGGCATCCCGCTGTCGATCTCGGCGGCAGTAGGCTTCATCGCGTTGTCCGGCGTGGCCGTGCTCAACGGCCTGGTCATGCTGTCATTCATCCGCGAACTGCGACGGGAAGGCATGGATGTGATGGATGCCATTGTCGATGGCGCCCTTACCCGCCTCCGACCGGTCCTGATGACGGCGCTGGTGGCGAGCCTAGGTTTCGTGCCGATGGCACTGAACACCGGCGTCGGTGCCGAGGTCCAGCGCCCGCTGGCCACCGTGGTGATCGGCGGCATTGTTTCATCAACGCTGCTGACGCTGTTCGTGCTGCCGGTTCTTTACGCGCTGGCGTATCGTTCGGGCAGTCTCGCCCGGAAAGCGGAGTAAGTGATGTCCTGGATCGTTACCAAGTACCTGGTCACCGCGGCCGTCGTCGTGATGGTCTCGGAATTGGCCAAGCGCAGCGACAAGTTGGGCGGCCTCGTCGCCGCCCTGCCACTGGTCACCGTCCTGGCGCTGATCTGGCTCTACGTTGAGAAGCAGCCTGCCGATCGCATCGCCAATCACGCCTGGTACACCTTCTGGTACGTCATTCCGACGCTGCCGATGTTCCTCGTGTTCCCGGCGCTGCTGTCGCGCATCGGCTTCTGGCCGACCTTGCTGGCCTGCATCGTGCTCACGGTCGCCTGCTTCGCGCTGTTCGCCGTCGTGGTCCGGCGATTCGGCATCGAATTGCTGTAATGCATCCCCCACGTCCATCCACGCAAGGGAATTACCCGTGAAGAGATTCCTGCTCCCGACCATCCTTCTCGCGCTGCCGGCACTGGCCATGGCCCATGGCATGTCCGCCGCCGATCAGGCCCGTATCCTCAACGCCGGCTACGTCGAGTACATCGACCTCGGCGCGCGCCACATGGTGACGGGCTACGATCACCTGTTGTTTCTGTTCGGCGTGGTGTTCTTCCTCACGCGGTTCATGGACGTGGTCAAACTGGTAACCGCTTTCACCCTCGGCCATTCCATCACGCTGGTTTTTGCGACGATCTACGGCATCCAGGCGAACTATTACCTGATCGACGCCGTCATTGCCCTGACTGTCTGCTACAAGGCCTTCGACAACCTCGACGGCTTCCGCAAGTATTTCGGCACAGCGTCACCCAGCCTGTTCTGGATGGTGTTTGCGTTCGGGCTCATCCACGGGTTCGGCCTGTCAACGCGTCTACAGCAACTGCCATTGCCTGAGGAAGGCCTGGTGTTGCGCATCCTCGCGTTCAACCTGGGCGTGGAAGCCGGCCAGGTAGCGGCGCTCGCCGTAATGCTGTTGCTGCTGGCGGGCTGGCGGAAAACCGAATCCTTCCGCCGCTTCAGTGGTGCCGCCAACGTCGCACTGCTGTGTGTCGGCGGCTTATTGCTGCTGATGCAGTTGCATGGCTACCAGCACACCCGGTTTGTCGATGAGTTCCCCGTCAGCCGCGATGACCACGCGCACGCCCACGAGGAGATGGCGAGGGAAGCCCCGACGCCGCTCGACAGCTACCGCAAGCGCTTCACCGATACCCCTTGATTCACCAACTCAACGCACCGGAGACATGACCATGCTGAAGAGATTCCTGATCGTTCCCGCCCTGCTGGCATTCCTGCTGGGCACCGTTCCTGTGCAAGCGCACGAAGGTGGTCATCAGCCGGTTCCCGAATCGGTTGCCATGCAGATCGCCGCGAACGTCGCCGGCAAGCTTGCAGACAAAGACCGCGGCATGGGCTTCGGCCAACTCGACAAGAGTTGGAAGCTGATCCCACCGACCGCCGTCAGCGTCAAGAAACGCGGGCAGGGCTACTACATCGTCGAGGTCTTCAACCTCAAGGAGAAACGTACGTTGTCCGTGCTGATGTCCGAGGCTGGCGAGGTCTACGACGCGAACTTCACCGGGGCCTTTCCGGGATTGACTGACTGAGGCGCGCCGCGACCCGAGGTTGCCGCCAAGGGGCATTCCTGATGTAATAGGTTACGCATTACGTATATCTATTACATCTCCATGTCCAATCTCCTCGCTCTAGCCCTGACCCTTCCCGGGCACAACACAACCGCCAGGACCCGGGCCTGGCGCGCCCTCAAGGCCGTTGGCGCCGCCGTCCTGCGGGACGGCGTCCACGTTCTCCCGGCGTCACCCGCCAACGAGTCCCGACTGACCGAGGTCGCCGAAGACGTTGTCCAGTCCGGCGGCACGGCGGAACTCTGGACCCTGCTGCCGCGCGACGACGACCAGCGTGAGCGATTCACCCGCCTGTTTGACCGGTCCGCCGACTACGCGGAACTGATTTCCGGTTGCCGTGAACTGCTGGATGAGCCGGCCCTGGACACGCCCGGGGTCGAACGCCGGCTCAAGGCACTCCTGCGCCAGGCCGACCAGGTTGCCGCCATCGACTTCTTCCCCGGCGAAGCCCGCGCGCAGGCACGGCAGGTACTCGACGATGCACGGCGTCGCGTGGAAGCCGCGCTTGCACCGGGTGAGCCGGCGATTCCCGCCGGAGTTCCCCTGCGCCGCGCCATTGCCGACTTCCAGCGGCGGCAATGGGCTACCCGCGCGCGCCCGAAAGTGGACCGACTTGCCTCGGCCTGGCTGATCCACCGCCACATCGACACCAACGCATCGTTCCTTTGGCTGCCTTCGCCGGCAGATTGCCCACCCCTTGCCGTGGGGTTCGATTTCGATGGCGCCACGTTCACGCATACCACGGGGCGCGTCACGTTCGAGACGCTGCTGTGCAGTTTCGGGCTCGACAGCAATGCCGCCCTGCAGCGACTGGGCTCCGTGGTGCATTTCCTTGACGTCGGCGGCGTCCCGGCGCCGGAAGCCGCCGGCGTTGCCGCCCTGCTGGACGGCCTGCGCGCGCAGCATGCGAACGACGACGACCTGCTCGCCGCAGCACTTCCACTGTTCGATGCACTCCTCGTCCATTTCTCCAGCCTTCCCTGAACGGAATTTCCCATGAGCGAGCACGCGAATCCGCCGGGCAGCATCGGCGAAGGCACGCCAACCTACACACTGTGGCAACTGGTGCTGTATTTCCTGAAGCTCGGCACCATCGGCTTCGGTGGCCCGGTCGCGCTGGTGGGTTACATGCACCGCGACCTGGTCGAACAACGCAAATGGATCAGCGAAAGCGACTACAAGGAAGGCATGACACTGTCGCAGCTAGCGCCGGGTCCGCTGGCCGCGCAACTGGCGATCTACCTCGGCTACGTGCACTTCCGCATCCTCGGCGCCACGCTCGCCGGCGTTGCCTTCGTCATTCCCTCATTCGTGATGGTGCTCGGCATCAGCTGGGCCTACGTGGAATACGGCGGCCTGCCGTGGATGCAATCGGTGTTTTACGGCGTCGGTGCGGCGGTGATCGGCATCATTTTCATGAGCGCGAAAAAACTCACCGAAAAAAGCATCGGCAAGGACCGCCTGCTGTGGGCGATCTACCTCGTGCTCGCGGCCGTCACCATCGCCACCGCCACGGAATTCGCCATTCTGTTCATCGCCGCCGGCGTGCTGGTCTGGCTGAAACGCGCGCCGCCGAAAAGCTGGAAAGGCGGTGGTACGATGATGGGTGTCACCGCGGTGCCGTTGGCAGCGGGCATTGCAGCAACGGCAGGCTCAGCCGGCATGCTCGGCCAGATTGCGCTGTTCTTTGCCAAAGCCGGTGCGTTCGTTTTCGGCAGCGGCCTCGCCATCATTCCGTTTCTCTACAGCGGCGCAGTGGTTGAGCACCAGTGGCTCACCGAGCGTCAGTTTGTCGATGCCGTTGCGATTGCGATGATCACGCCCGGCCCGGTGGTGATCACGGTGGCGTTCATCGGCTATCTGGTCGCCGGGGTTGCCGGCGCGGTGGTGGCGGCCATCGCCACATTTCTCCCGTGCTATCTGCTTACCATCATTCCGGCGCCGTACATGAAAAAGCACGGCAAGCGCCCGGCCATTATCGCCTTCGTCGATGGCGTGACGGCAGCGGCGATCGGCGCGATCGCCGGCTCGGTGGTCGTGCTGGCCTACCAGTCGATCATCAAGGGCATGAGCTTCGTCGAAATGGGGCCGAAAATCCTGATCGCGCTGGGCACCATCGCGCTGCTGCATTACTTCAAGAAACTGCAGGAACCGCTTGTGGTGCTGGGCGCCGCGGCGCTGGGCATGCTGATCTATCCGCTGGTGCATGGCTGAAGAGAATCAACACGGAGAATTCCACATGACTCGCACCATCCCGGCCGCAGAACTCATCGCCTCACCAGAAGGCAAACAATTGCTCGATGTCCGGCGAAGCACGGACTTCGAGGCCTCGACGGAGGCAATACCCGGGGCCATCCGGCAAGACCCGGCGGATGTCGCCAACTGGAGCCGCGATCTGGATCGCAGTGCCGAGGTGATCGTCTATTGCGTTCGCGGTGGCTCGGTCAGCAACGCCGTCATCGATGCGCTGCACGCGCAAGGCGTCGCTGCGCGCTACATCGAAGGCGGTATCGAGGGCTGGAAGGCGGCCGGCGGCATCGTGACGGCGCGCGATTCCGTCAGATCACCCGCTTGATATCGATGTAATCACCCGACACCCGCAGCGTCACCGTCACCGGCGCGTCGCCGCGGTTGCGCCAGAACCAGCCGTGCTTGCCGTCGAAGGCGGCGGTGAGCACGCCTTCATCCTGCGCGGTCTGCTTGCCCTTGCCGTAGCCGTGGTAGAAATCACGCGGCGCACCGTAGGGATCGCCGTGGGTGTCGTAGTTCACCTTGCCGCCGTCGGCGGTCCACAGGTAGTTCACCTGCGCGCCTTGCTTCATTTCGAGTTTCACTTCCGCGCCTTGCCCGGGCTGCAACGTGATCGAGATTTCGTCCTGGCGCGCGGTTGATGATGGCGATGCGTCCGTCGACTCCGGTGCCGCAGCGGCAACTGTCGCAGCCGGTGCCACAGCAACCGCCGGAGTAATGACGCCCGAAGACGCAGCCACAGGCGCCGAATTTTCTTCGGCAATGGCCTGCTTCACCTCGCCCATCTGCGTCATGCCCAGCAGACGGCCGACACCCGTCGGATCGATCGCATACTCGGCGGGCATCACGACCGTAACTAGCAGCAGCAACGCCACGGCCAGCGCGATGACGGTGGAACGCAGCAACTGACGGGAGGTCGGCAACTCGTCGGCGGACGGCAACTGGCTGTTGAACATGGCGGTGAGCCCCTCAGGAAAGGTAGTAACCGGTGAGCTGGTATCCCATCAGCAGGAAACCGGCACTCATCATGGCGACGTTGGTGACGTAAGCGCGGCGGGCAAAGCCGGCGGTGCGCCGCCAGTAACCCATGGCGATAAGAATCGCCGCCAGAGCGAGCAACTGGCCGAGCTCGACGCCGACATTGAACGCGATGAGATTCGGCACCAGCCCGTCCGGCGAGATTTCGTAGTCGAGGATTTTTGTGGCCAGGCCAAAACCGTGGATCAGGCCGAACAGCAGCGTTGCCCCGCGCGTGTCGGGCTGGAAGCCGAACCAGCGACGGAAGGCACCGAGGTTGTCGAGCGCCTTGTAGACAACCGAGAAGCCGATGATGGCGTCGATCAGGTAAGGGCTGACGCTGACCTGTGTGAGCACGCCGGTGAGCAGCGTGACGGTATGCCCCACCGCGAACAGCGTGACGTAAAGCGCCACATCCTTCAGCCGATACAGGAAGAAGATCACCCCGAACAGGAACAGCAGGTGGTCGTAGCCGGTCATCATGTGCTTGGCGCCGAGGTACACGAACGGCAGCAGCATCACGCCGGAACTTTCCTGGATGAAACCCTTGTCGCCGGACGCAACGCCGTGCGCGAAGGCATCGGCAGCAAACAGCGCGGCAAAGGCAGCCAACACGTAGAGCAGGGGCTTGGCGGTGACAGGCATGGATACAACCGAAGACATGGCCGGAAGTCGGATTGACCTTATCCCCCCGGGGGGGATAGTCTGCGACAGCATAACGGCCCCGCTCCGCGGGCAGCAAGCCCCGGTGCAGTGATGTGGGATCTCTCGGTTTACGCAGGGTTGTTCGCGATTGCCTTCGGTGCGGCCACGCTGTTGCCGCTGCAGTCGGAGGCCGTGCTCACCGGCCTGCTGTTGGCTGGTCAGCAGCCGGTGGTTGTGCTGTTGCTGGTGGCGACGCTGGGCAACGTACTCGGCGCGGTATTGAACTGGTGGCTCGGACTCTATGTCGAGCGCTTCAAGGATCGCCGCTGGTTCCCGGCATCGCCGGCACAACTCTCTCGGGGGCAGGCTGCCTATGCGCGCTGGGGTCACTGGTCCCTGCTGCTGAGCTGGATGCCGCTGGGCGGCGATGCGCTGACGGTGATCGCCGGCGTCATGCGCGAACCGCTATGGCGCTTCCTGCTCGTGGTCACACTCGCCAAGGGCGGGCGTTACCTTTTCCTGGCCGGCGCCGTGCTGTGGTTTGCATCACCCGCCTGATCAATACGCGTTGCACGAGGATGGATCATGACCGATCACCCGCACCTGCATGAAAGCCACGCCGACATCGCGAAGCGACTGAAGCGCGCCCGCGGGCATCTGGACAGCATCGTCACCATGATCGAGGAAGGGCGGTCCTGTACGGACGTTGCGCAGCAATTGCACGCGGTGGAAAAGGCGGTCTGTCAGGCCAAGCGGACGTTGATCCAGGACCACATCGATCATTGCCTGGAGCACAGCCTCGATGCCGCCCGCAAAGGAAAGCGGGATTCGCTCGAGGAGTTCAAGCAGATCACCAAGTACCTGTAGGTCGCTATGGATTCCCTGAGGCTGGCCTGCGCCTGACGAGCAGCCAAAGTCCGGCAACAGCCGCTGCGATCAGTGCGAGGTCCTGGACCACGCCCAACGCGAACGCGGCGGTCGTACCGATCAGCGCCCACAGCAGCGGCGCGATCACCTGCAGGCGCGACGGCGCCGGCGTTGCCATCAGGAGCACGCCGAGGGTGAAGATCGTCGTCGGGCACGGTAAACCGAACGTCGGCACTGCCGGGTAGCGATGGCCCAGCATCTCCCCCGCGAGCGGATAGCCGACCAGCGCAAAGGCGATGAACGCCAGCCCGATGGTTTTCTGCGGCGGCCATCCGGCTTCGAACTGCAGTCCGCGCTTGACCCACCCTTGCCATACAAAAGCCGCCGACGCCGCCAGGGCAATGACGGCGAAGGCCGGTGCGACCGGGTTGATCGACCAGAAGAATGCCAGGTGGTAGGCAACGCCCATCCAGGCCCAGAGGATCGTCAGGGTTGCTGCAGCGAACACCCCGGCACGATTAGGCGCCCTGAGCACGAGCACGACCGTGGCAACCGCAAGCAGAAGCAACACGTACTGGGCGGGCCAGACAGACTGGTTGTAGGTCGCGAAGACCTGGAAGAACTGCGACGGGCTGAAGGGCAGATTCATCGGGGCATCCGGTTGACCGGCAAGCGATAGGGCCACTCACGACGATCATCGCCGAAGAAGCACGCCGTAAGGAGTTGCAACAAGTTGTGAGCAACCCGGGGCCACCGCACTCACACCCAGGACCCTGCTTACAGCGCGCAAATTCCGGGACGAATCCGGGGGTAACCCGTCATTTTCCGCAGCGGAATCCCTTATATATCAACAAGCTGGAATTCCGGCAGGGAGAGGGCCTAGCCACCATGAAAGAAGACGTCGCAAGGCGTTGATTCAAAAGACAAAAGCGGCTTCGGCCGCTTTTTGTTTTTCTGGGCAATTGACGCGCGCATTCTTCCAAATCACAGCGAATTTTCGCGCGCCAGTTCGAGTGTCGATTGGCTGTCTTTTGAGCAGCGCATCCCTGACCTCGCTGCACCGCAGGTCGCCCGGCATTTGACAATATTCCAAATATCCTTTGAATATTGCCCAACCATGAACCGGAGCCACCCATGTCGAGCAGTTCCATCAAGGACACCCTCTACGCCCTGGTCGGCCGCCTCGCCAAGAGCATGGCCAACGCCAAGCGGCTGGAGTTGGTCGAATTGCTGTGCCAGGCGCCGAAATCCGTCGATGCGCTGGCCACGGAAGCGGGTATCAGCATCACGCTCGCCAGCGCCCACCTGAAGGAATTGCGCCTCGCCCACGTCGTCGAGAGCGAGAAGGTCGGTCGGCAGGTGATCTACCGCATCTCCTGCCCGGAAGTGGCCGGGCTGCTGGTCGCCATGCGCTCGCTGGCACAGGATCGCCTCGCCGACCTGCGCGATACCCTGCAGCAGAAGGACGGCAATGCCGCCTGGGGCGAGAAAAGCGGCGGGCAGCTCGCGCAGCAAGCCGAGCGCGGCGAGATCACGGTGATCGACGTGCGCCCCGTCGGCGAATTCACCGAACGGCACCTGCCCAACGCACTGTCGCTGCCACTCGCCGAGTTGCCGAAGCGGCTGCGCGAACTGCCCAAGGGCAAGCCCGTCATCGCCTACTGCCGCGGTCCCTTCTGCTCGATGTCCGTGGAAGCAGTGAAAAAGCTGCGCACCGCCGGCTTCGACGCGTGGGTCTGGCGCGAAGGAGCCGCCGACTGGATTGCCGGCGACGCGGCCACCGCGGAAGCAGCGACAGCGAAGCCCACGAAGAACTCCCGCAGCAAGTCCGGAGCAAAACCATGAAAAAGCTCATCTTCGTCTACAACGGTGACAGCGGCGTCGTGAACGGCGTCATGCATTACCTGCACAAGCGCATATCGCCGGACACTTACCCCTGCGAACTCTGCGGCATGGTTTACGACGGCATGACGCTGAAACAAAGCTGGCTTGACTTCGTGAAATCGCTTGGCGTTCCGACCGAGTTCGTCCACCGCGACGAATACCGCAAGGCCTACGGCAATCAGCACAACACCTGGCCGGCCGTATTGCTGCACGACGACGCCAAACTGGTGCAGGTCGTGCTCAACGCGCAGGACTTCAAGCAGATCGATTCGCTGGACAGCGTGCAGGAACGCCTCGGTTCCTTCGTACAAAACGAACTGCGTGCCGGCCAAACGGCCTGAATAAGCAGTACACACGGAGCACTCCGCCATGAACGCACCGAACACCGCCCGCGCCATCCAGGCCAGCTTTCCCGTTCGCCGGATGGATTTCGATTTCGAGGGCGTGGACAAGTACTGGTATGCCGGCGAGCCGGGCATGACCTTCTTCTGGAGCCTGCTGTCTGCCATGTTCCCGGACGGTGAACAGTTCTTCATCGATTCCGTGCGCAATGTTCGCGAGCAGATCGTCGCCGACGAACAGCGGAAAAAGGACATCTCTGCCTTCATCGGCCAGGAGGCGATGCACCGCAAGGAGCATGGCGCCTACAACACTTACTTGTCAGAGAAGTACGGCGTGGACCTCGCCTCCATCGAGGCGATGAACAAGCGCAGTCTTGAATTGCTTCAGGCCCGCCTGACGCCCGCTCAGCAACTCGCGCTGACCTCGGCCGCCGAGCATTTCACCGCCACGATGGCCAAGCACTTCATGTCGGACGACACGCATTTCGATGCCATCGCCGACGATCGCATGCGCAAGCTGCTGTTCTGGCACGCTGTCGAGGAAAGCGAGCACAAGGCGGTCGCCTTCGACGTGCTGAAAGAGGTCGATGACAGTTACCTGCTGCGCGCCGGCATGATGGCCTTCGTCACCACCATGCTGCTGTCGACCATCGCGCTGCTCAGCCTGCGCCTGATGCGTCAGGACGGGCAGGCGGGCAACTGGCGCGCGTGGGGCCGCTACGCGAAAGCGTTGATCGGCCGACGCGGCTTCTTCACCCGGATGACTGGTGACTATCTCGACTACTACCGCCCCGGCTTCCACCCGAACGACCACGACACCCGCGCGCTGGAAGCGTCGTGGAAACAGCGACTGGCACTCTGAGCGCGCGGAGATCATCCATGACCACGCTCTTCATCCTCAATGAAGCCCCCTACGGCAGCGAGCGCGTCTACAACGGCCTGCGCCTGGCCGGTGCCCTGGCTGCCATCGACGGCCAGCAGGTGCAGGTCTTCCTGATGGCCGACGGGGTGTTCTCCGGCAAGGCCGGGCAAAAGGTGCCGGAGGGCTTCTACAACGTGCAGCTGATGCTCGCCAAGGTTGCCCGCAAGGGTGAGGTGGCGCTGTGCGGCACCTGCATGGATGCGCGCGGCCTCACCGACGCAGAACTCATGGAAGGCGCCGCACGGGGCACGCTCGCGCAACTGGCAGCCTGGACAGCCGCAGCTGACAAAGTCCTCGTGTTCTGAGCATCGCCACATGAAAGGACGCGAGAGCGGCATGCCCGATGCCGACTACTGGAATACGTTTTTTGACGCACCTGGCATCCTGAAGCGACTGCGAGTTGCACCGGGCGGCGACGAATCGGTCGTTGAATTCGGCGGCGGTTACGGCACGTTCACTTTGCCACTGGCACGGATGACCACCGGCAAGATCGTGGCACTGGATATCGAGCCGGAATTGGTGACGTCACTCGGGCACACGGCGCGCGCAGCGGGCCTGGGCAACGTGGATGTGATTGAGCGGGATTTCGTCAGCCATGGCACCGGGCTTGCCGACAGCAGCGTCGACCGTGCCCTGCTGTTCAACATCCTGCACATCGAAGACCCGGTTGGACTGCTGCGCGAGGCACATCGCGTACTGAAACCCGGCGGCACCGCCGCCGTCATCCACTGGCGGCGCGACATCGACACGCCGCGCGGCCCGTCGATGGATATCCGGCCCTCGCCGGAGCAGTGCGCAGACTGGGCACGGCAGGCGGGCTTCTGGTACTCGTCAGTTATCGACCTGGGCAATGCGGCGCGCTGGCATTTCGGGTTGATCCTGTCGATGCCTGCACAAGCGTAGACGACAGGCCCGCCGGAAAGCACGGCACCGACTACCCGGTTGCCACACCCAGTAAAACGTCACGCTCGCGCCATGCCTCCAGCAACTGTCTCGCGCCTGCGGCGACGCGGTCATCGGCGAGAGTCGGCAACGACTTTGCCAGCATTCCGACGACCGCCGCGCCGGACAAACGCGTCGCCGATTCGGCATTCTCGCGCAATCGCGTGAACAACTGCGCCGACAAGGAATTCAGTTCCTGGAACCGCACCTTGTCGCCGCGATCGCGCCAGACCAGCAGCCAGGTTTCCGAGGCCGCCGTCCGCGGACTCGACGCGGAAATACGATGCACCGGCCAGTCGTATCGCGCGAGCACGGCCAGCGGGTTGACCACCGGGACACCGCGCAGCAGGTCGCCGTTCGCATCGATGCCTGCTGACGGGAGCTCCTCGTCGGCGACATCCAGCGCCAGTTCCAGCCACTCGTAATGCGCCAGTTCGCGCAGGAACGGCGGATCGGTCGGGCGCGGCGCATGGGTCGATTCGAGAAATTCGACGAACTCTCCGGCGATTTCGAGGAAGTACGGCGCGCGTGCCCGATGCTGCGCATAGAACGCGCGCGCCAGCGCCAGCCAGTCTTCCCGGCCGCAGAGGCTGCGCAGCACCGGGAAGAAACTCGCCAGCAGGCCTTCGACGTTGTTGAAAAACAGGTCGCGGTACACGCCGACGCGCGCTGGATCCATGTCCGCGGGCGGTGCGTGACGATCCGGATCGCGCAGGTGTGCCGCGAAGGCCTGCTGGCGGATTGCGGCCGATAAATGACTCATGCCGACACCACCTGACGCACCGGCAGCACGTCACGCGCCGAGGCACCCTGGATCTCGCGGATGTCGCCCACTTCCCGCAGCAGGTCGGCAAACGCAGGCAGGTTGAAATCCCGCTCCAGCAACGTGGCCCGGACACCGTGGCGCTCGTAGGTGTGCGCGAGCAGTGACCAAACCGGCTCGATCACGTCGGCGCCGTGGGTGTCTACCTTGAGGCCCGGCGCCTCGTCGTAATGTCCGGCGACATGCAGGTAACGAATGCGCTGCGACGGCAACGCATCGATGAACGCCTGTGCGTCGTAACCGTGATTGACGCTGTTCACGTAGACATTGTTCACGTCCAGCAGAAGGTCGCAGTCGGCCTCGGCCAACACGGCGCTCACGAACTGGGATTCGGTCAACTCGCCGCCGATCGGCGCGTAGTACGAGACGTTTTCCATCGCGATGCGCGTGCCGAGCAGGTCCTGGACTTGCCGGATGCGCGCCGCCGCGTGTCGCACGACCTCGCCGGTGAACGGCAGCGGCATCAGGTCGTAGAGATGGCCGCCGTCGCTGCAGTAACTGAGGTGTTCGCTGTAGGTCGTGATGCCGTGCGTCGCCATGAAGCGGCCGACGGCATGAACGAGTTCGACATCGAGCGGATCACGGCTGCCGATCGACAGCGACAAGCCGTGCAGCACGAACGGGTAGCGCTCGGTGAGGGCGCGGAACCGGCGGCCGAGACGGCCGCCGACGCCGATCCAGTTCTCGGGCGCCACCTCGAGGAAATCGGGCGCGACCAGCGGCGACGGAACCGCCGCCAGGTCGTCCATCAATGTGCGGCGCAGGCCGAGCCCGGCACCCGAAATCCCCGACATGGCGAAGCCCTCCTCAACCGTTGCCGATCACTTCTTGCCGCCGCAGTTGCCTTCCGCGGCCTTCATGTCGGCCTTGTTGCCACCACACTTGCCCTCGGCGGCTTTCGGTGCCGCAGCGGCCGCGTCAGCCTTGTTGCTACCGCACTTGCCCTCGGTTGCCTTCATGTCTGCAGCAGCGCCGTCGGCCTTGTTGCCGCCACATTTGCCTTCGGCGGACTTCGCCTTGGCTTCCTCGGCAGCCTTCTTCTTCGCGCCGCACTTGGCTTCGCCGCACTTGCCTTCCGGCTTGGCGGTGCCGGCATCGGCGACCTGGTAGCCGGCGATGTCGACGGCATGGAACGGGTTGCTCGCGGCGTGAGCCGCCATCGGCAGGGCCAGGGCGGCGACGACGGACGCACCGGCGAGGGACGAGAGACGGGAAATCGGACGCATGGGAAATCTCCTGGGGGGGAAAGACCGCCACCGTGGCGGTTCTGGAGATTGGACGGAGCAGCTGGCGGTTTCTTACACGGTGATGCGCGAGGACTTTCCTGGGCACCGCTGTAAGCCATGGGGGCGCTGGCACGTCAAAGGCGCAATACCCCTCGGAGACACGCCATGTTCCAGCCCGCCGCCACCTTCTACTTCCGCGTCCACGACGCCGTCATGCGCCCGCTGCGCCACCTCGACGGCCTCGCGCCGCTGGCACTGCGCCTGTACCTGGTGCCCGTGCTCTGGATGGCCAGCACGCACAAGCTCGATGGCTTCAACGACATCGTCGAGTGGTTCGGCAATTCGGACTGGGGCCTCGGCCTGCCGTTTCCGTGGTTGATGGCGTTTCTCGCGACCGCGACGGAGCTTGGCGGCGCCGTATTGCTCGCGCTCGGCCTTGGCACGCGCTGGATCACGATCCCCGTGATGGTGACGATGGTGGTCGCCGCGACGACCGTGCACTGGGAAAACGGCTGGCAGGCGATCGCCGACCCGGGCGCACCATTCGCCAATGAGCGCGTGCTGGAATCCGCGGAGAAACTCGATCGTGCCCGCGCGATCCTGCAGGAGCACGGCAACTACGACTGGCTCACCGGCAGCGGCGACTTCCTGATCCTGAACAACGGGATCGAGTTCGCGGCGACCTACTTCATCATGCTGCTGGCGCTGTTCTTCCTCGGCGGCGGGCGCTACGTGAGCCTGGACTGGTGGCTGGCGCGGGCATTTGGCAGGCGCGTGTAAGGAACCTGCGCCAGACGCGACAAAGCCTTGTCACTCACCACCCGGGAATACACTCATGACCAACGCCATGCTGCCGAAAGCCCCTGCCCTGCAACTCACGGACATCAACGGGCAACCCGTGGTCCTCGGCAGCGGCCGCAAGCTGCTGCTCTCGCTGTTCCGCGAGGCGACCTGCCCGTTCTGCAATTTCCGCGTCTACGAGCTCACCCACAACTACCCCGGCCTGAACGCGCTGGGCCTGGACATGGTGGCGGTCTTCGCCTCGAACGAGCCGGATGTCCTGAAGTTCATCGCCAAGCGCCCGCGCCCGTTCCGCATGGTCGCCGACCCGCTCGGCACGGCACATGCCGCATTCAACGTGCAGCACTCGTTCCGGGGAAAGTTCAAGGCGATGATGTTGCGGATGCCGGCACTGCTCTTTGGCATGCGCGAGACCGGGATGCGTGGCATGGCCACCGGCAACCTGATGCCGGCGGACATCCTCATCGAC
Source organism: Gammaproteobacteria bacterium (assembly GCA_046566505.1). Taxonomy (GTDB): domain Bacteria; phylum Pseudomonadota; class Gammaproteobacteria; order Pseudomonadales; family JADFDG01; genus JADFDG01. The sequence goes on along the minus strand of JBKHWN010000121.1, from coordinate 8,716 downwards.
GAACACGGAAACGTCGTGGAGACGTATTACGGCAAGGACGCCGGCGATCACATTCCGATGGAGCGGATCGCCCGGTTCGCAGGCAAGGCGGCAGACTGATTTTAGCCGTCAGGAGTCGCGCGAATCGTCTTCCGAGCGCTTGACGTATTCGCGCGCCACCTGCCGCAACCCCTGCACCTGGTGACCGAAATTCCGGCACCCCTTGCACATCACCAGGTGCACGTTGAGCGACAGGCGATCCTTGACTGGCAACGGGCGTTCCATGGCATCCGACATCAGGCGGGTGGCCTCTTCACAACTCAGCATGTTTCACACCCTCCGTCGAACCACTTGTTTTCCAGGCACTCGCGCAGGCGAAGGCGCGCGCGGTGCAACAACACGTGCAGGTTGCTGGTCGATATCTCGACTTCCGTGCAGATCTCGTCGGCCTCCAGCCCCACGAATTCGCGCATCATGAACACGCGCCCCTGCCGCGCCGGCAGGCCGTCGAGACAGGTCTCGAACACGTGCCAGAATTGCTCGTCATGCAGCGCGAGATCCGGCACGCCCCAGTCCGCGGGTTTTTCCTCGGGCTTCCAGTGGCCACGCTGGTCGAACAGTTCCGGCACGGAATCCCCGTCCTCGTCCTCCCGGACCAGGCTGCCGGTGTAGACGATGCGGCTGCGCTGGCGGACGACATCGATGATCTTGTTCTTGAGGATCGCGAACACCCAGGTCTTGAGCGCGGCCCGGCCCGCAAACGAGCCGGCGTTGCGCAACGCGGAAGCGAGGGCATCCTGCACCGCGTCCTCGGCGAGGTCGCGATCATTCAACTGGAGCGTCGCGAATCGCACCATTTGCACCCGCAAGGCTTCGAGGAACGCGTTGTCGCGCAACAGGGCGTTGCCTGTATCGCCCGCTTTCTGCATGCCACCCACGTAGATCCTCCTCCCTGGCATGGACCGCCATCCGCGCACCACTGTAGCTGGCCACCAGAAAGGGGACGAGGTAATTCAGGACCAGATGGGGCCAGGAGAGGGTCGCCAGCGAGAAGAGGCTCCACCCCTGGTTGACGACATTGAGGACCGTCCCGACGCACAGGGAAACCCTGAAGGCGTTGGCGAGCGCGGGCGCCCGAAGCGCCTGTGCCAACAAACCGTTCACGTTCCCACTACCATTCCGTCGACCAGGCGTGCCATGGCATTCACCACACGCACCCGGCTATCGGCCTGCTCCAGCTCCTGACGGTTGACCAGGAGGATGTCGTGGTCCTCGGAATGCTCGTGCGTACCGACGGCGAGTTCCGCTGCCGTACGAAGCCGACCTTCTATCCGGTACAGGACCAGCATTTCTCCCAGCACTTTGCGGGCGTGGTCTGGCTCGACAACGGTGGCGATCACCAGCGGTGCCTTCGGGTGGGCGCGCCGCGCTGCGCGGATGGTGTCCTCGAAGGACTCCTGCACGGCGGAATGCACGCTCGTCGAAACGACGATCAGGGCCACGTCCGCTGGCGGCCACTGCAGCAGCTCCTCGCGCGACGACAGGGCGTGGGGCGTGAGGCCGCAGGCGGTGACCGCCTCCCGCATCGTATCGACGATGGCGGGGTGTGGTCGGGCTAGTAGAGCGGTCTGCGGGCGCATGGCGGCTGGTCTCCGGTCGAAGGCGTCTGTGCTTGGACGCGCCCGCCGGTGAAATCCTTACAGTCAGCCAGACAGCCGACCGCTCAGCGCCCCGGCGCCGTGATCGGGGGCACCGCATATTGCCAATTTTTGCCAAGACCAGCAGACTCATCCCCATGAGCACCATGAACATCTCCCTCCCCGACACCCTGAAGTCCTTCGTGGACGACCAGGTCAAGTCCGGCGGCTACGGCACCAGCAGCGAGTACGTGCGCGAGTTGATCCGCAAGGACCAGGACCGCCTGAAGCTGCGCAACCTGCTGCTGGCCGGGGCTGCGTCCGCGCCGGCAGCGCCCGCCGATGGGGACTACTTCCAGGGGCTACGTGACCGCCTCCGTCCGATGGCGAAAAAGCGTCGGTGACCCACAAGCCCGTCGTCCCCCGTGAGTTGGCCAACCGGGACGTGGATGAGGCCATCACGTGGTATCTGAACGAAGGGGCCGAGCAGGCCGCCCTCGATTTCATTGCAGCGCTGGAAAAGGCCTATGGCCATATCGGCCGCCACCCGTCGAGCGGCTCCAGCCGTTATGCGCATGAGTTGAACCTGCCGGGACTGCGCAGTTGGCCGCTCGCGAAATTTTCGTACCTGGTTTTCTACGTCGAGAACGCGGACCACGTTGACGTGTGGCGTGTGTTGCACGGCGAGCGCGATATACCGGCCTGGATGAAGGATTCCGGCAACGACTGATGCGAATTTTCTGCTCGTGAACTGCAACGAGATGTGAACGAAACAGGGGCCACCACACTCACACCCAGGACCCAGTTACAGCGAGGAAAATCGGGGACGAATCCGGGGGTAACCCGTCATTTTCCGCAACGGAATCCCTTACAAATCAACAAGATGGAATTCCAACAGGGAGAGGGCCTAGCCACCATGAAAAAAGACGCCGCAAGGCGTTGATTTATAAGACAAAAGCGGCTTCTGCCGCTTTTTGTTTTTCTGGGCAATTGACGTGAAGATTTCTTCGAAATCACCTCAAATTTCACCATCCGGTTCGAGTGCCGATTGCTCGATTATCAACCAGCCTTCAGATGCATTGCTGACTGCCACCCCGTAATCGAAAGACAGCGGCCGGGCAACAATCTGCTGACCGCAGCAATTGTCTGCAAACTCAAGCCGCACAACCTGGCTGCCGAACTGCTCAATCAAATGGCTCGCTCCACCCGATTTCCAAACCAGGATGAATCGCCGGCTCGTAGAAATCGATCGCCAGCTCCTCCTCTAGGCCGAATTGAGTAATAAGTAACTCAGCCAACTGTGCGGCCCTATCGGGTTCATCGGCGGCCTCGTAAGCATGCTGGATGACCTCCAGCACCTCCCCGCAAGTTCCCTCCCCCACGACACCACCCGCTGCCCACTTCCCTCTCAGCTCGCGCATGGCAAGTTCATGCAGGCTCGAAATCAGCTTGGTCGACGCGATGAGGTCGACACGACGCCAGGCCGACACGGCGAGAACCCTGTCCCCGCGTGCATATGCCGCGACCAGTTCCCGTTTCGGCGCAACCCGGAGCCAGTACCAGCTCAAAGCTTGCACACCAAATAACGATCCGGCCCGTCGCGTTCGCGAAGCCAGGCGACGTCCTCGTAGCACAGATCATCCACGGGAATGTTGGATCTGACGTAGTACCATCTGTCGTCCCAAGGATCCGTTGAAACGAGATGGACATACCGGTGCCCCGTTTCCCGGAGCTGCTCTCTGAGATCGTCGAGCGACGCGGCACTCGCGAATCCATAGACCTTGAAGCCGCTGCGCCACGCGGTGCGGATGCCGATGCTCGTATCTGCAATTTGAGTTTCGCTCATGCGATGCCCCTCCTTTGGAGGGGAGCAGACTGCCATGGTCTCCCGACACGTCGTGTAGCGACAGGTGTAGAGAATCCGCGGCTCTCCTTACAAGAGGATCCCGGATGCATACACGAGAACGACGTCAACCGGCCGTCCTGAATGCACTGCCAGGTGCGCGGGCCAGGCTGGCGACCGAAATAATCCGCAGCGATCCATGGGGAGCTGAGTTGGCCGATGGCAACCCGGCGCTCTTTTCACTCCTGATCAGGGCGGCATACTCAAGGAAGTGGGACAAGACTTACATATCCGGCTTGATCCGACTGCCGAGAACCGAGTTGCTTGTTGCACTGGGCTGCGACGCCTCGCAATCCACGGAACGCTTTCTGCGACGCACCGCCTTTCATGAGATGTGTGGTGAGGCAGAGCGAACACTGCGCGCACTCGTCGAAATCCGGCTCCCGGCGTGGGCCAGACACTGCAGGATTCCGCACCTGGCGTTGTTGGTCCACATTCCGCCATGCCACTGGCCCCTCGCGGCGCGCGTACTCGATGCATCTGTCGAATCGGCAAAGGGCACCGGGCGCCAGGGCAGAAATATCTCCGGCCCGGGCGACCACATCGGAGTCTGGGGGCAGCCGCACATCCGGCGGGTCATCGAGGAAATGATCGAGACCCTGCGGCTGATTGAGTACGGCCTGTTTTCCTTACGCACGCACGATGCCAGGGAACGCATGCGTTCAACACAACTGCATGCACTGGAGCGCTGTAAAAACCTGAATGACATTCAGCGTGTCCACCAGATGGTGATTCAGGCCAACCAGCATTATTGGGGAGCACCCAGCTCAAATCACCTCGATGAACAGCCTTGGCCACAGCCGCCGCTACCGGGAACTGCTGAAATCCAGCCCGTCCTGTCCATTGCGGAGTTGCGCGAGGAAGGACGAACGATGCATCACTGCGTTGCAACCTACGCAGAGCGAATCATCCGAGGTTCAGGGTATGTGTATCGGGTGATGCGGCCGGAACGCGCGACGCTGTACCTCGAGAAGGATGCCGTGGGGCACTGGCGCGCTCGCGAATTGCGGCTGGCATGCAACCGGTCCGTGACACGACTAACCCGGTATCGCGTCATCGATTGGGTCAATGAATACCTGCCACCGGAAATGCGCGTTGCCAACTGACGTTCCGCGGAGACGGTCCGACTTCCCTGTCGAATCACAGCTCCTAGACTCGCCGCGCCGGACCTGTCGCCAGTTCTACGCCGGCATTCCATCCCATTCACGACCCAGAAAGATCCGGCCGTTCACCTTCTTGTTCCGCCGTACGCCGTCAGGCCCCCAGGCACCCCATTGCTTGAAGAAGAACTCTGCCCCTTGGGCAACACATGCATCGTGGATTTCTTCCGCCCAAACCGAAGCCATGGGACGAGCCTCATGGCCGGATTCGCCGCCGACAATCACCCAGTGAATCCCAGCCAAATCCAGTTCGCCGAGCGATTCGAGCAAGGGCTCGACCGACAGGAAACGGACCTTCGCATCGACACGCCGCAAGTAGTCGATCCGCGGCACTCCGTACTTGCGGTCTTCAACCGAAACGCCCAGCCACGCATTCGGCGGCACTTGGCGGCCCGAGCCGAAGTACTCGGCCAGTCGCTCCGCACGCTTGGTCAGGATCTGGTAGGTATGTTGCGGCGTACAGTCAATCACCGCGAATACCCGATCGATGTACTCGAACGGGACATCCTCGTGAAACAGGTCGCTCATCGAGTTAACGAAATAGATCGTCTGTTTCTTGCGTTTCACGGGTTGGTCGAGTCGATCAGGCACCAGCGTCAAACGGAATCCGTTCTCGTATCCGGCCATGCTCATGGCCTTCAGCCGACCCGCCATCGTCTCCGCATAGCAGTACTTGCATCCCGGAGACACTTTTGTACATCCGGTCACCGGATTCCAGGTCTGCTCGGTCCACTCGATCGTTGAAATCGTCGCCATAGCACGCCCTCCTCACCACATAGAGGCTCGGATTCTGGGCTCTGCCGCCGACACGAAATGTCGTTCCATCATGCCGACCGGATGTGTCGGCTCGCACCGGTAACCTGCCTGTCCAGTCATTCGGGGAGGACGAATCATGCGCTACGTTGATCTGCATCGAATCGTGGCTTGGAGTCAAGTGCGGAAGCCCTTCCTGGCATTGGGCGGGCTCTCGTGGTCGTTGGAATTGGGAACCGGCACGCTGCATATCGGTGCCCGTCGCATCCCGCTCCCCGAAGGATGGATCCACGCCGATCCAGACGCGCGACTCATCCGGCCGATGCTCGATTCCCTGCAACAGACACTCGCCACCGCCCCCCGGATCACGGCCTCCGAGCAGTGGCGGAAACAGTGGACATGGAATGGAAAGATCCGTGAAAACGTGCACAGGACACGCAAGTCCAGCACCGCCATTCCGGACTTCATCAGAGATCGTCTGTCTGAACTTGTCAGATCAAGCGTGCGCGAATTGAACATCGCCTTCGGTCCTTCCTGGGCTGGGGTTGCACCGTTCATGTCAGCCCTGGAGGACGCATTCATCCAGACCCTCATGTCCTCCGCCGAATGTGCCGGCATGAACGATGCCATGGACCTGCTCCTGCTTCGGCACGATGAAGACGTGCTGCGGCTTGTCGATGCAATGGACACCGACTCAGTACTGCTCAGGGATATCTCTAGGCTTGAGCGCACGCTGCGCCACGCGCGCAGTCGCTGGCCAGAAGGCCAGAAGCACCTGGTGGACTGGATCCCGTTTGCCGGAGGACCCACTCAACCGTCTGACGCAATGTCGGTCCATGCGTGGTTACGCGAACAGGGACTCTCCCGCACCAGTCTTTCCCGCCTGCATCGGCTTCCCGGGCAGGCGCTGGAACGCCTGCATGCAGTCTGGGTGCGTGACTACCCACCGGACCTGACGGCATGCTTCCGCTGGCTGAACAGGCTGCTGTCCTTGGCAGCACAACACGACGGGGAACTGGCACCCGAAGGCCTGTTGCTCGGCTGTGCCATCGCCGGAAGCGCCGGTATCGTCGCCAGCGGTCTGGATTGTCCCCAAAACCAACGCCACTCGGTGAATTACTTCACCGAACCGATGCATGGCCTCTGGAAAATCGATCACTCTCTGGCGGCGACCTACGCGACGACAGTGCTCAAGGCCGTGATTGCCTCTGCCGGCAGCCACCTGCTTGATATCGAGGGGGATGTGTCACAGGTTCGCGACTGGATCCGGGGGCGCCTGCAGGACGACCAAGCCCCCCGCCTGACGCGCAAGGACCTGGGGCCCGACTGGGCCACGCTGATGCGACGGCAGCAACGCTGGCATCTGGAGCGCCGACCAACCGTTCTCGAGGCACAGGCGGGAGGCATTTCTGTGTGGAATGAGCCCTGCGCCGACTTCGTATTCGGCTACTGCGCCATCGTGGGATTGCGGAACAGTCGTGACCTGTTTGAAGAGGGCAGCGCAATGCACCATTGCGTATACGGCTACCGATCCGATTGCGCATCCGGCAAGTCGAGGATCTTTTCCATTCGCAACGCCGCCACCGGAAAAAGGATTGGCACGGCCGAGTTCAAGAAGCGCAAGCGGGAGTGGCAATTGGTCCAGTACCGCGGCTTGCAGAACCGACAACTGATCGGGCCGGATTGCCGGGCGCTCGACGCCCGCCAGGAGGGGGCCATCAACGAACTGGCCCGGCGGCTGAACAGTTAGCCAACCGATAAGTCGTGTCGGGACCGTCAATTAGAGTGATATCCCCCCTTGAGAGGAGACCACCCATGGCCAAGCAAAACCCCGGCGACATCCTGACCTCTGACTGGAACCCTGTCGTGGGCTGCGAACGCTATTCGGCAGGCTGCCGCTTTTGTTGGTGGCTTGACGGCATCCTGCCGTGGCAGAAGCGCCTTGGTAACCTGCCTTCGGATCTCAACGAGGACGACATGGCGGTCCTCGAGGCACGCTTCGACCCGGCCAAGCTGCGCCCGAAGAAGGGGATGGTCGGCGTCATCCAGCACGGTGACCTCTTCTGGGACAAGGTGCCCGATGACGTCATCGATCGCGTGCTCGACGTCGTCGATCAGGTCGCCCGCGAACGCGACCACAAGAATCGCCGCCTCATCGGCCGCGATCCTGACCAGACCAAGTACATCCTCCCGCCGCGTCAGGATAGTTGTCGCATCACCGTAAATCACCCTTGGAGAGGCAGCGGGCGGTTGGACGACAGATATGGGACGTTATTCGCTTGAGCGCCGTGAGTGGGCCGTGCGGCAGATGATGCCGCCTCAAAACCGGACGATTGCCGAGCTGGAAGAAGAGACCGGGATAACCGCAGCGACGCTTTATGCTTGGCGCAACAAGGCCAGGGCATTGGGGGTTGCTGTGCCGGGAGACGGGAAGAAGGCGGCCGACTGGCCGAGTGAGGAGAAGTTCAGGATCGTGCTGGAGAGCGCGAGTCTGGGCGAAGCTGACCTGGGCGAGTACTGCCGGCGCAAGGGTCTGCTGCCTGAGCAGATTGCGCAGTGGCGCGCGGCCTGCGAGCAGGCCAATGCCCGCGCAGCCGTCAGCAGCAGGGAGGCTCGGGAGCAGGAGAAATCCTCGCGCAAACGGATCCGGTATCTGGAAAAGGAGTTGCGGCGCAAGGATGCCGCGCTGGCGGAGGCGGCGGCCCTGCTGGTCTTGCGAAAAAAGTTGGCGGCGCTGCGTGGGGAGGTCGAGGACGAATGACCACTCTCACGGAGCGCCAGCAGATTCAGGCGTTGATTGACGAAGCCGTTGTGGCCGGGGCGCGCCGGGCACAGGCATGCGCCGAGGCGGGGCTCAGCGCCCGCACGCTGGAGCGCTGGCGCCTGTCCCCGACCGGGGACTTGCGCCCGGAGGCAGAGCACCCTGCGCCGGCCAATCGCTTGAGTGATGCGGAGCGCGCGCAGATCAGCGAGGTGGCGAACAGCCCCGAATTTGCCAGCGTTCCGCCGGGCCAGATCGTGCCGGCGCTGGCGGACGTCGGCGTGTACCTCGCGTCGGAGTCATCGTTTTACCGTGTGCTGAAGGAGCAGGATCAACAGCATCACCGTGGCCGGGCGAGCAAGCCGCAGAAGCGGGAGCCGACCACGCATTGCGCCACGGCGCCGAACCAGTTGTGGTGCTGGGATATCACGTGGCTGCCGACGACGGTGCGCGGCATGTATTTCTACTGGTACATGATCAAGGACGTATTCAGCCGGAAGATCGTTGGCAGCGAGGTGTACGC
>JBKHWN010000120.1:0-7312 GCA_046566505.1 Gammaproteobacteria bacterium | reverse complement strand
ATGAACGGCAGTGCCGCCGGCAACAGGAACATCCAGTAGCCCAGTTTCTTGAGCTGCAGGACCCACTTGGGATTCATTTTCTCGACCATGGTCTTTCTCCTTTTGGCAGAGGTCGGCACGGGTTGGGTGTCGACTTGTCAAGCGAGTCTGGACAAATCCGGGGCAACTCAATACTTGGATTGTCGGACAAGATCAAGAAATAGGGCGAAAAGCACGCCTGCCCGGACGAGGTTGTCGCCCGGTCCGGTTCGTTGGCGGAAAGGAACAGTGGCTCAGCGGCGGTAGACCGGCGGCTCGCCCGGCGGGCGGCGCTTGAAGCGCTTGTAGGTCCACTGGTACTGCTCGGGGCATTCGCGGATCAATGCCTCCACCGAGCGGTTGAGCGCGGCCAGCGAGGCGGCGGGGTCATCGTTGCGGATCGCCGGGTCGGCTTCGCGGAACACGATGTCCCAGCCCCTGGCCCAGGGCAGGCGGCGCGCATAGAGCAGCAGCGCGCGCACCGGCCGCTTGCCGTTGACCAGCTTGGTGGTGAGCGTGCCGGTCAGCGCCGGGACGCCGAACAGCGGCGCGAACTCGCCGCCGGTGTGGTCAGGCTCGTGGTCGGGGAGGATGAACAGGCAGCCGCCCTGAGCCAGGGTCTTGACCATCGCGCGCACGCCGGAGGCGTCGGTCGGCACGGTGGTGCCGAGGTTCTGCTCGCGGCCGCTGCGCATGATGGCGTCGATCTCCGGGTACTTGCCTGGGCGGTACATGCCGGTGACCGGGTACTGGCTGCTGAACCATTTGCCGGCCATTTCCCAGTTGCCCAGGTGCGGGACCATCAGCAGTACGCCGTCGCCGGAGGCGCGTGCGGCGTCCAGCAATTCGCCACCGATCACCTGGCGGATCTTCGGCAGGTAGACCGCGCTCGGTTGCGTCCACAGGCCGCAGGTTTCGGTGAATGCCTTGCCGGTCTCGATGTAGTGGCGGCGGCGCAGGCGGCGGCGCCAGGCAACGTCCTTCTCGCGGAAGCAGAGGTCGATGTTGGTGGTGGCCGTCGCCCGCTCGCGGGTGGGGATGAAACTGACGAGCAGGCCGAGCGTCGCGCCGCAGGCCTGGGCCAGCCACAGCGGCATCCATGCGAACAGGCGGACGAAGGCCACGGCGAGTTGGCGTTTCCAGCGGGGCGGGGTCTTTTCGCTCATCGGGACGGTGCGGGGCGGAGAACGGGGCTGCGCAGTGTAGACGAGCCGTTGCGGACGGGGGGAGTGCATCGCCGGCAACCGGCCGCCACAAGGCAGGAACCGGCGGCCGCGACGCGGTAGACTGCCGCCCTCGTTGGCAGATACCTCCCGGCCGTCATGACCAGCAACCCCGACCGGTTCCCCGCGAACGACCGCAAGATCCTGCGCCGCCTCGACGAGCAGGCGATGCGGCAGGTGGCGCTCGGCATCGCCGCGACGCTGGCCAGTTTCGTCGCCATCGTCTGGATCGGCGAGTTGTGGCGCGTCTGGCCGCAGGCCACTGTGATGTTCGGCGCGATGATCCTCGCGGTCGCCCTGCTGCAGGGTCTGCTCATCTTCGGTTTCGAGACGTTCTATCCGCGCGGTCCGACGCGCTGGCGCCGCCGTTTCGCGTTCACCCTGTTGCTGCGCGCTTCCGTCTGGAGCGCCTTCATGGTCGCGTTGTTCTCGCTGGGCGACGGCGGCTCGCTGTTCTTCCTGGCGATGTTCCTGCCGCTGGGCCTGGGCGCGGCGCTGTCGGCCACCTGGCTGGCCGATATCTGGACGGTGCGCCTCTACCTCGCCATCAGCGTGCTGCCGCCGTTCATCGCGCTGCTGCTCGAAAGCTCGGCCTACGCCGTGTTGCTGGCGGGCATGCTCGGCGTGTTCTTCTACGCGCTGGTGCGCATGGCCGATGGCCATTACCGGATGTTCTGGCGCTCGATCGCGCGCGACAACGGGGCACCGCCGCCGGCACCGCTGGCCGGTGCCATCCACGCGAAGTTGTTGATGCGCACCGCCAACGAGATGCGCCGCTCGGTGTCCACGGTGGCCGACAACCTGGTGCTGTCGGTGGGGCACAAGGACGCGGCGGAGTTGCTGGCCCAGGCACGACGCGCATCGTTGCGGCTGGTCGGCCGGCTGGAAGCGATGGAGGCGGGTGCCGCGTTCCTGCGCGGCGACCGCGTGCCGGAGCCGGTGCCCGGCAGCCTGCGCCGCCGCTGCGAGGATGCGTCCGATGACATCGGCATCGTTGCCGCGGAAGCCGGCGTGCTGTGCACCACGGTCTATGACGCCGCGCTGCCCGAGCGCCTGCGCACGGACTACGAGCTGTTGTTCGACGGGCTGCGCAGCATGTCCGGCTGGGTACTGGAGCAGTTGCCGCCGGGCGCGGAACTGGTGCTGCGCTTCCGGCTGCTCGCCGGGCAGCGCGAGGACTATGTCCAGTGCGCCATCGATGTCGGCAGCATTTATATCGAGGAGTCGCTGCGCAACGGTATCGATCGCTGCGGGCACGGCGACGGGATACTCGATCCGGAATTGCCGCTGCCGCTGGCCATCGCCTGCGAAGTCGCGAAGATGCTCGGCGGGCAGGTGACACTCACCGAACTCCCGGGTACCGGCCCGGCGCTGTCGCTGGAGATCCGCCTGGAAGTGACCGAGCGTGCGGAGAACGACAACAGCCTGCGCGCGAAGGTGAAGGGACGTCGCGTGTTGCTGGCCGGCGGTACCAACACGCTCGCGACAGCCATCGCCGACGAACTGAAGCTGGTGGATGTCGAGCTCGACCCGTGTCCGTTGTTCGACGTGCCGTTCCGGCTGCGCGACGCGAAGGATGAATATGTCGCGCTGCTGATCGATGCGCGCGACCGCGATGCCGTCGTGCAGCAACTGGCCGCCATCCGCGAAGCGCGGGTGTTGCGCGGCGCGCGCGTCCTGCTGATGGCGCCGGGTGCCGAGCCGCCGACCTTGCCGGCGGATGCGCAGCGCATGGTGTCCGGCTGGTTGCGCCTGCCGGTGGGGCGTCGTCGCCTGCGCGAAGCCCTCGGCCGCGCGGCCGGCATCGAGGATGCGGCCGGCAGCAAGACCGCGAACGAACCGTCGGCGCCCCTGCGCGTGTTGCTGGTCGACGACAACGCCGTCAACCGCATGGTGGCGCAGGGCATGCTGGAGAAGCTCGGCTGTGATGTCGAGGTGCTGGAGGACGGCGCGCCGGCCGTGAAACGCGCGCTGCGCGGCGGCATCGACCTGGTGCTGATGGATGTCGAGATGCCCGGCATGGATGGTGTCGAGGCCACGCAGAAAATCCGCGAGGACGAGGCGACACGCAACCAGCGTCGCCTGCCGATCGTCGCCATGACGGCCCATGCCGGCGAGAACGAGATCGCCGGTTTCCTGGCGGCGGGCATGGACGACGTGATCGTCAAGCCGGTCAGCCTGGCGACGCTGGCGACGAACATCGAGCATTACCGCCAACGCCGCTGAACCGGATTGCAGAGACCGATGACCCACGCCCCCAACGCATTGCTGTTCGGTGCCACCGGACTGATCGGCGGCCACCTGCTGCACCAGGCGCTGACCACTGGCGGGCTGCGGCACGTTACTGCGGTGACGCGCCGGCCGTTGCCCGTGCAGTACCCCCGCCTGAGCAACCTGGTGACGGAGCTGGGCAAGTTGCCGGCGTACGACTGGCCGCACAGCGTCGACATCGCCTTTTGCTGCCTCGGCACCACGATCCGCGCAGCCGGGAGCCAGTCGGCATTCCGCGCCGTCGATTACGACCTGGTGGTGACGTGCGCCACCTGGGCGCGGCAGTTGGGCGTGCGCCATTTCCTGCTGGTCAGCGCCGTCGGCGCCAGCTCGCGCTCGCCGGTGTTCTACAACCGCGTGAAGGGCGATGCGGAGAAGGCGGTTGCCGCGCTGGGCTTCGAGCGCGTCAGCCTGTTCCGTCCGTCGCTGCTGCTGGGCGAGCGTGACGGGCATCGTCCCGGCGAAGCGGCCGGCGCGCGCGTCATGCCGCTGTTGTCGCCGCTGCTGGCCGGGCCGCTGAACATGTACAAGGCCATTCCCGCCCGGGACGTGGCGCGCGCGATGCTCGGGCAGGCGCTGGCGCCGGCCGGCAGCACCTGCGAGCGGTTGCACTGGGTCGAGATGCTTGCCGCTGCCGCCCGCCTTGATGAACTCATCCAACAACCCCGGAGGAATCCATGAATTTCGTGACCTGTGACCTGTGCGACGAAAACCCGGCGGACGTGCGCGTCTGCGAGCCGATGTTCAACCAGTTCGGCGGCCGCGAGTGCTTCGGCGGCGAGATCGTCACCGTAAAATGCTTCGAGGACAACTCGCGCGTGAAGGAAACGCTGGCGACGCCGGGTGCCGGCAAGGTGCTGGTGGTCGATGGCGGCGGCTCGCTGCGCTGTGCGCTGCTGGGTGACCTGATCGGCGAGGATGCGGTGAAAAACGGCTGGGAAGGCGTGATCGTCCACGGTTGCGTTCGCGATGTCGACGCGCTCGGCACGCTTGATCTCGGCGTGCAGGCGATTGCCTCCATCCCGCTGAAGAGCGTGCGTCGCGGCGAAGGGCAGAAGGACATCGACGTGACCTTCGGCGGCGTCACGTTCAATCCGGGCGAATACGTCTATGCCGACAACAACGGCGTCATCGTGTCGGCGAAGCGCCTGGCCTGAGTCGTCGCTTCGGCGTGGCTGAGGAGGTGGTCGTGGATCGTCAACCGGTGCTGTTCGTCTCGCACGGGGCGCCGACGTTCGCGCTGTCGCCCGGACGTGCCGGCGCGCAACTGGCGGCGCTGGGCCGGCGCCTGCCGAAGCCGCTCGCCGTCGTCGTGGTGTCGCCGCACTGGATGCCGCGCGACCTGGCGATCACGGCCAGTGCCCGGCCGCAGACCATCCATGATTTCGGCGGTTTTCCTGCCGGGTTGTATGCGTTGCAGTACCCGGCGCCGGGCGCGCCGGCGTTGGCAGAACGGATCGCGGCGTTGCTGCATTCGGTTGGCGTCGAGTTGCGGCTGGACGCGGAGCGCGGTCTGGATCACGGCGTCTGGGTGCCGTTGATGCACCTGTTTCCGGGCGCCGATGTGCCGGTGCTGCAGATTTCGTTGCCCCGGTGGTTCGACGAAGGTGCAGCCTGGCGGCTGGGTGAAATGCTGCAGCCGTTGCGCGAAGATGGCGTGCTGCTGATCGGCTCGGGCAGCCTGACGCACAACCTGTATGAAGTGCGCATGGGCGACGACGAAGCCGAAGAGTTGTATGCGCGGGAATTTGTCGCCTGGGCACGACAGGCCGTGTGTGCGCACGACCAGGCCGCGCTCGTCGACTACCTGCGCGTGGCACCGCATGCGAGCCGAGCACACCCGACGGCCGAACATTACCTGCCGCTGCTCATTGCCGCAGCGGCAGGTGGCCCGGATGCCACGGTGGACGTGCTGGAAGGGGGAATCCTGTACGGCGTGTTGTCGATGGAGTCGTATGGGTTCGATCTGCCGCCGCCTGCAGGGCAATCCTGAGCAGGGCCTTCCTCAGATGAGGTAGGGCTTCAGTCGCTCCTCGATCACCTTCTGTATCCCGCGCTTCTCCATCTCCGACTGCTTGGTGAGCATCGGCAGGGCGAGGCGGTGCAGGTGCAGGGCAGGGCGCGTCTTGTCGAACTCGCGCAGGTCGCCCTTGGTGACCACCGGCAGGAAGGGGTCTTGCGGTGTTTGCCGCTTGCGGATGGCGTTGAGCGCCACCTTGAGCGGGACATCCTTGCTGGTGCCGTCCTTGAGCGGCACGTGCAGCAGCAGGCCACCCTTGTCATCCGGGATGATCAGAAAGCCGGTCTGCTTGCAGGCGTCTTCCGGGACGTGGTTGAACGTGTCGTGGAAGGCGTAGGGGTTGGGCAGGATCAGCAACTTTCGCGCGTTGTCCTGCGGCACGATGATTTCGTAGTTGGTGTAGAGCTGCTGCACCGGGCCGGAATAGACGCACAGCGTTTTCTGGAACTGCATCGCGAAACGCGTGGCGCGTTCGTGGTCCGAGAGTTTGTCCAGACTCCAGACCAGATGCTCGTTGGCCGGTGCAGCTGTCATTCCGTACTCCGTAAATCGCCTGAGGCTTGGCGATTGTGCGTGAGGGTCAGGGCACCTGCAAGGCGTATGTCCCGCCAAAAACAAGAGGGCCCTCACAAAGTGGGGCCCTCCGGGTCTTGCCAGGTCTTGCGGGTCTAACAGGTCTTCGCGATCAGGGAAGCAGGTGCTTCACGGCGTCGCGCTCTTCCTGCAGTTCCTTTTCGGTGGCTTTCATCTTCTCGCGGGAGAAGTCGCTGATGGCCAGGCCCTGCACGATCTGCCAGTCACCGTTCTTGCAGGTGACCGGGAACGAGTAGATCAGGCCCTTGTCGATGCCGTAGGAGCCGTCGGAGTAGACGGCCATGGAGACCCAATCACCTTCCGAAGTGCCCAGCGCCCAGGTGCGCATGTGGTCAACCGCGGCGTTGGCGGCGGAGGCGGCCGACGAGGCGCCACGGGCCTTGATCACGGCGGCACCGCGCTGCTGGACGGTCGGGATGAAGTCGTTTTCGTACCAGGTGTTGTCGACCAGACCGGCAGCGGCCTTGCCGTTGACGGTGGTGTTGGCGATGTCCGGGTACTGCGTGGAGCTGTGGTTGCCCCAGATGGTCATCTTCTGGATGTCGTTGATCGACGTGCCGGTCTTGGCGGCCAGTTGCGACAGGGCGCGGTTGTGGTCCAGACGCGTCATCGCGGTGAAATTGCGCGGGTCGAGGTCCGGTGCGTTGCGCTGGGCGATCAGCGAGTTGGTGTTGGCCGGGTTGCCGACCACCAGCACTTTCACGTTGCGCGAGGCGACTTCATTCAGGGCCTTGCCCTGGACGGAGAAGATGGCGGCGTTGGCTTCCAGCAGGTCCTTGCGCTCCATGCCCGGGCCGCGCGGACGGGCACCGACCAGCAGGGCGTAGTCGGCATCCTTGAACGCGACTTTCGGGTCGTCGGAGATCACGGTGCCGGCCAGCAGCGGGAACGCGCAGTCGTCCAGTTCCATGGCAACGCCCTGCAGCGCACCCAGGGCCGGGGTGATTTCCAGCATCTGCAGGATTACCGGCTGGTCCGGGCCGAGCATCGAGCCGGAGGCAATGCGGAACAGCAGGGAATAGCTGATCTGGCCGGCGGCGCCGGTCACGGCCACGCGTACGGGCTTCTTCATCGGGGCATCTCCACGGGAGGGTTGGCGGCCCGGCGCCTTGCCGGCGGGGGCCTGATTCGGGCGGCGCGGATTATACAGAGAAGGCGGACGGGCGGGGGGTGCGGTGTTTCGTTG